>JAPXRQ010000273.1:0-3636 GCA_033813515.1 Thermomicrobiales bacterium | reverse complement strand
GCGACAATCGCCAGGATCACGAACGCCGCAATCGCCGAGGGCTCCCGGCGAGCGAAGCGCTTTAGCGAGTTCATGCGGACTCCTCCTGGATGCTCTCCTCGACGCCCTGGAAGGCAGCACCCGTGATGGTCTCTTCGGTGATCTGGGAACCGGTCAACGTGCGGACGATCCGTCCCTCGGCCATCACATGCACGATGTCCGCTAGCCCGACGATCTCGGTGAGGTCGGTCGACAGCATGAGCACGCCGATGCCGTCGTTGGTCAGCTTGCGCAGCAGACCGTAGATCTCCTGTTTGGTTCCCACATCGATGCCCCGGGTGGGGTCGGCGCACAGAATCACCCGCGGATCGGCCACCAGCCATTTGCCGATGACGATCTTCTGCTGGTTTCCTCCCGACAGTTGCCCAGCGATCTTGCCCGGATCGGCGGGGCGGATGGCCATTGCGGAGATCGCCTTCGTGGCGACCTCTTTCTCTGCCGTCCGGCTGATCCAGCCTGCCTTCGCCCGGCGGAAGACCGTCGGCAACGAGATGTTCTGGCTGATCGTCATCGGGAGCACCAGGCCTTGCGACTTGCGGTCCTCGGGGATGAGAACGATGCCGTGCCGGATTCCGGCAGCCACAGACCGAAGGGCCGAGAACTCATGACCGTCCAGGGTCAGGTTGCCGCGTGACGGACGCAGTCCGGCGAGACCCTCCAGGAGATCGTTCTGGCCGTGCCCGGCCAAGCCGGCCAGCGCGACGAGCTTGCCCTTGGGGATGGTCAGCGAAATGTCGTGCACCATGGTTCCCGGTACCGAGAAATCCGAGACCGTCAAGATCGTTTCGCTGGGTTGGTCCGATGCCTTCGGGGGATAGACGGCTGCCAGTTCCCGGCCGACCATCAGCTTGACGATCTCCGCTTCGGTGGTGTCGGCCGTCGGACGCGTGCCGACATGTTTGCCGTCCTTGAGCACCATGATCGCGTCGGAGACCTCGAACATCTCGCTCATCCGGTGGGTCACCAGGACGAGCGAGGTGCCCGCATCGCGCAACTGGCGGATCAGCTTGAGCAACGTCTCGACGTCGCCTTCTCGCAGGCCCGATGTCGGCTCGTCGAGGATCAGGATCCTGGGCGAGGTGGACATGGCCTTGGCGATCTCCACCATCTGCTTTTCGGCCAGGGTCAGATCGCGCACCATCGTCCGTGGGGAGATGCTCAGCCCGAGCCGGGTGAGCAGTTCCTGAGCGAGCCCGTCTCGCCGCTGGCGATCGGTGAGTCCGAAGCGGCCTCTGGGCTCGCGGCCCAAGAAGATGTTGTCGGCCACGGATTGATGGTCGAGCACCGAGAGTTCCTGGGCGACCGCGGCGACACCGAGCTCCCGCGCCCGCGCCGGAGTGAGCGACTGCTCGGCGCCGTCGATGACGATGGTGCCCTCGTCCGGTTGATAGATGCCGGTGAGCGTCTTGATCAGGGTGGACTTGCCGGCACCGTTCTCACCGGCGATCGCAAGCACCGATTGAGGACGAAGAGTCAGGTCGACGCCACGGAGTGCGTGCACCCCGCCGAATGACTTGGTGATGCCGGTGGCGGTCAGGATCGCGCCACCGGCATCGTGAACAGCTTGTGTCATGACTCAGCCGAAGAGATCGTGCAGAATGTCGTCGGGCAGGCTGGTGGGCAGGAACATCGCGTCCGACATGTCGGGGCGCACGTTCTCGTCAAGATTGTCCTTGTCGATGACGTCCAGCTTGACTGCGACCGATTGCCCGGGGTCTTCGCCGCGAAGCGCCTTGATGCCGTACTCCAGCGCCGTCACCGAGAGGGAGGGAGACTGTGAGGGAGCGATCGAGTCCCAGCCGGTGGCGTCCCGCAGTTCCTTCCACTTCTTCAAGAAGCCGTTGTACCCCTCGCCCGGGATCGGCAGCACGTCGAGCCCGCGCTGTTCCAGCACCTCGATCGCGCCCAGTGACATGGCACCGCCCTGGGAGTAGATGCCCTTCACATTGGGGTTGGCGGACAGCAGGTTCGCGGTGGCCGCCTGGGCCTTCGCCTGATCCCAGTCGCCAGCGGCGTTCGCCACGATCGTGATGCCCTTGGCCTCCAAGGCCTTGCGGGCTGCACCTGCGCGGCTCGAGTCAATCGGCGTGCCGGAGACGCCGTCGAGCATGAAGACCTCGTCACCACTGGACAGCACGCCGGCAAGCCATTCTCCGCCGATCTGGCCGAACTCGGAGGCGTCAGTGTTGATGATGATGTTGTATTCGCTCTCGACGGCGTTGTCGAACGAGACGACCTGAATGCCCGCCTCCTGGGCTCGCTGCACGACACCACTCAGGGCGGTCGCGCTCGCCGCATCAATGAGGATCAGGTTCGCGCCGGCCGTGATCATGTCATTGATCTGCGAGATCTGCTGATCGACCGACTGATTCGCATCGGTGATGATGGTGCGCGAGATATCGTCGGCGAACTTGTTCTCTGCCGCGTACTTGAACTCGGCGACCATTTGCGAACGCCATGAGTTGCCGGCCCAGCCGTTGGCGAGGCCGACGATGAGTTTGCCATCGACCGGCGCCACCATGTGCGTGGCGCCCGAGACGGATGCGGAGCCGCCTGAACCGCCGCTGCCCGCAGTCGAGCATCCGGCGGCCACACCCGCGATTCCCATCGCCAGTCCTGCTTGAAGCAGACTGCGGCGGCTGAATTGATGAATCATCTTTCCTCCTATTTGGACCGGGCCAGGGTCATCGTCGGCCCGGCCGTTCTTGTCTGAATCAGCAGTACGGCACCATCGAATTCGCTGGCGCAGGACGGATCTGTGGATTGGGCGGATGTTATGGCAAGCACCGAACGATCGGGGCCGACGAATGTGCAACTCGTCGGGTTATGCACGGGAAGCTCCCACACCAGATCGGTGCGACCGTCAGGTGTGTAACGCACGATCCGGGAGCCATTCCACTTGCACGACCAGAAGCAGCCGTCGTCGTCGATGCATCCGCCATCAGGCACATAGCCGGCGGGATCGCGGGCGAATTCGCGCTTGTTGCTGATATCGCCGCTGGCCTCGTCGTAATCGAATGCCCAGATCACTCGCGGAATCGAATCGGTGTAATAGAACGTGCGGTGATCGGGAGACCAATCCAAACCGTTGGAGGTCGTCACATGTGCCAGTTCCTCGGTGACCCCGGAACCGTCCAGCCGGTAGAGCGCGGACAGGGGATCGACCTCGGCGTAGGTCATCGATCCGAACCACACCCGGCCCTGGGGATCGGTCTTGCCGTCATTGATCCGGTGGGTTTCCAGCGGGTGCGGGGCGTGCCACAGCTGCTCCCACTCGGTGAGCGCCACGTTGCTGCGCCACAGGCCATCGGGAAAGCCCGCGAGCCAGCCACCTGCGATGTCCGGCACTGCGAAGCCGGGCATCTGCGGCAGGTCGGTCGTGCGCGTGACGGCCGCGTCCAGGTCGGACGAAAACAGTCTGCGTCCCAGAATGTCGACCCAATGCAACTGGGCGCCATCCCACACCGGTCCCTCGCCAAGTTGGGCGCGGGAAGGGAACGCAAGGGTGTCGAAAACGGGTGTTGATGCAAGCATGTGATCCTATCTCGGACATCTCTGTATGAGAGGCTCGCATCAGGATAATCCTCCAGGATCGAC
>JAPXRQ010000272.1:2063-3693 GCA_033813515.1 Thermomicrobiales bacterium | reverse complement strand
GCTATAAGTCGGCCACCCAATCGGGCGACAACTCAAGAAAGAGAAAGGCAGGCCATCCATGGAAAAAGATGTCATCGACAATCTGCCAGTTGGCGAGCGCGCCAGTTACGAGCTGAGCCGGCGTAAAGCACTCGGCATGGTGACGAAGTTGGGTCTGGGCGGTGCGGCCGCGGCTGCGTTCGGCGCAGGCATTGGTTCCAGATCGGTCCGTGAGGCAATGGCCCAGAGTGGCTTGCCGCTGAAGGACTACAAGTTCACCTTCGTCAACCATGTGACGACCAACCCATTCTTCACCCCGACCCAATATGGAGCCCAGGACGCCTGCACGTTCTTTGGCACCAGCTACCAATGGACCGGTTCGCAGAATTCCACCGTCGCCGAGATGGTGTCGGCCATGCAGACAGCGATCGCCGCCAATGTGGACGGTATCGCGGTCTGCCTGATCGACGCCGAAGCGTTCAATCAGCCAACGGACGATGCGCTCAGTGTTGGCATCCCGGTGATTGGCTACAACGCCGATGTTCCCAATTCCCGGCTGGCGTACGTTGGTCAGAGTCTCTATCAGTCTGGCTACAACATCGCTCAAAAATGGCTGCCGATGGTGAAGCCGGGTGGACACGTGATGCTCTCGATTGCCACCCCTGGTTCCCTGAATCTGCAACCGCGGCTCGACGGATATATCCAGGCCATCAAGGATGCCGGCGACCCGGTCACCTATGAGACCCTCGAATCCGGTGTCGATCAGCCAACAGAATTGTCCCGCATCGAAGCCTATTATCTCGCCAACCCGGACGTGGCAGGCTTGTTCGGCACCGGCGCGACCGATTCGCTGGCGTGCGGCCAGGTTTCCCAGAAGTACGGTCTGGCGGCGAATGGTGTCATCAGTGCCGGCTACGACCTGCTGCCAGAGACGCTCTCGCTCATCCAGAGTGGTGACATGACCTTTACCACCGACCAGCAGCCGTATCTGCAGGGCTTTATTCCGGTGCTGCAGCTCTATCTGTACAAGCTTTCGGGTGGTGCGGTTTCCCCCGCGAACACCGACACGAGTTTGGCCTACGTTACGAGCGATAACGTCGATATCTACCTCAGCCCATCCCGGTTCGAGGGCAGCACGGAGGACGAGCCCGTCTAGCGATCATCTCGAGCACTGGGAAGGCGCATCCGTGTCCAGTGCTGCATTCGCGAATGACGATCGATCAGGGACGCCAGCCGGCTCGCTGGCGTCCCCGTTCATCCAGCGGTCCAGCCGCTGTTCTCCCCACGGGGATGCCGCCCTCCATAGCTGCCGCTGGGCCCATTGGG
The DNA here is from genome assembly GCA_033813515.1 of Thermomicrobiales bacterium. Lineage (GTDB taxonomy): Bacteria > Chloroflexota > Chloroflexia > Thermomicrobiales > UBA6265 > DASQCG01. Next base: position 2,388 of record JAPXRQ010000272.1, on the reverse strand, counting down.
CAGCCACGGAGGGCTGCAACGACGCACGAGTGGTTGCTCGATCTGTCCCGGATGGAAACGCTCTCCCGAGAGGTCAGTAGAAGCAAGGACGATGGCACAAACGACCGCATCTGAGAATCAGGCGCCGGCAGCGAGCCGGCGGTGGTTCGAGACTCCCCTCGACTTCGTGGCCCGGTATCGGGAAGCGAGCATCGCCGTCGTCGCGATCCTGCTCGTTCTCTATATCCAGCTCAATAACAGCGTTTTCTTGACCAGCCCACTGATGAGCGTGGTGCTGCGCGACACAGCACGAATCGGGATGATTGCCGCCGGTATCGTCATCGTA
>JAPXRQ010000272.1:0-2053 GCA_033813515.1 Thermomicrobiales bacterium | reverse complement strand
GTAATGATCACGGCAGAGATCGATCTCTCCGTCGGCGCCATCTACGCGCTGGCGCCCTATCTGATGATCCGTCTGGCTACCGACTGGGATGTGTCACTCTGGGTGACGGCGGTCATCGCGCTCCTCATTGGTGCCGGCGTCGGGTTTGTCAACGGCTTCATCACCGTCAAACTGCGCATCCCGTCGTTGATCACCACTCTGGGTATGTTCTTTTTGTTGACTGGCGTCACTGTCTCATACGCGCACAGCCAACCGATTCGGATGCTGGTGCAGCCGCCATTCAACGCGATCTTCGGGGAAAATCGATTCAGGCCGCACACCCCGCTCCTTTCATGGAACGGTCTCACCGGCTTTACGCCAATCGTCTGGACGCTGATCGTGGTGCTTATCCTGACCTTGGTGCTCTCCCGCACCGTCTTCGGATTGCACGTGATCTCCACCGGCAGCAACCTGTTGGCCGCGCGAGAGATCGGGGTGCGCACCGACCGCATCAAGATCGCCGCCTTCATGATTTGCGGAGGACTGGCTGCGTTGACTGGGTTGATCACGGCCACGGTGACCGGTTCCGCGGCTCCCGATACGGGAGGGAGTCTACTGACCTTGCTTGCCATTTCTGCCGCGGTCATCGGTGGCACCGCGCTGACGGGTGGGTCCGGTACCGTCATTGGCGCGTTGATCGGCGCCTTTGTGATCTCCTGTCTCAATAATGGCCTCATTTTGCTGGGCGCTCAGGCGACAGAGTCTAATATCTATCTTGGTCTGGCGATTCTTGCGGCCATGATTATCAATGTGCAGCTCGATGCTGTGCGGGTGAAGAGGAAGCGATGATGGTCGATGCGATTCCTCCGGTCATCGATGTCGAGCATTTGAGCAAGAGCTTCGGCGCGGTCACCGCTCTCCGCGATGTGAGCCTGCACCTTGATCGCGGTGAGGTGCTGGGACTCGTGGGAGACAACGGCGCGGGCAAATCGACGCTGATCAAGATTCTGTGCGGGTTTCACAAACCGGATAGCGGAACCTATCGTTTCGATGGCCAACCGGTGCAATTGAACTCGCCGATCGAAGCGCGCGCGCTGGGTATCCAGACGGTGTACCAGGATCTGGCGCTCGTCAACGATCTCAGTGTCTACCACAATATGTTTTTGGGGAGAGAGCGGAAGAAGCGGATTCTGGGCATTCCGTTGCTGGACAACAAGACCATGCGCGGGCTGACGATCGAGTATCTGGCCAACCTGGGCATCCGCGTGCCGAATGTGGACAACACGGTCGCCATGCTTTCTGGCGGTCAACGCCAGAGTGTCGCTGTCGCGCGTTCCATCTATTCCAACCCCACCGTTCTGATCATGGACGAACCGCTTGCCGCGCTCGGTGTACGCGAAAGCCGTCTCGTGCTGGATCTGGTGCTGGAGTTGAAGAAGCGCGGCGATATCTCGATCATCCTGATCGCGCACAACTATGCACAGGTCTTCGAGGTGTGCGACCGCATCAACTTCCTCAGCGGTGGCGAAATCGTTTACGACGCGCGCACGGCCGATACCACGGTGGTCGAGCTGATCGATCTGGTGACCAAGGGATACAAGGTCGATCCGAACGATCAGATGGCCGCTGCCGCCGTTCGCGCGATGTCCTGATCGGATCTCTTCATTCGGGCGACTAGCCAGGCGGTCACCCCAATCGGCCGTGCAGATTACCGAGCGATCGCGGCTCTTGTGACTCATGCCACGACCGTGTGCATGTCGAGTCACGGCTTCCAGAAAACGCTGTGCGTGGCATGGGAATTTGCAGGTTCACATGTTGGTCCACGGACGGCATGATGGTGCGCGATGCCCCTGTAGACAACACGCCTCTATCGTGAGAAGATCCCGTAGAAGTCAAAAGACATTCTCGGTCGTTCGTATCTCGAAGGGGAGAAACGATGGTTCAAAACAGGCCAGCACAACTGTTTATGGCTGACGTGATGTCAGGTAAACTCAATCGACGCGAGATTTTGAAGCGGGGGGCTGCGCTCGGATTTGCAGGGGCATCGTTGGGTGCTCTGGCCGATTTGGGCCTG
>JAPXRQ010000271.1:0-3699 GCA_033813515.1 Thermomicrobiales bacterium | reverse complement strand
TGCCAACCGGCTGACCCTCCGGCAGGCGCTCGGCTGGACGGTGTATCCGCTGCTGTACCTGATGTACTCGCTCCTTCGCGGACCGATTGTGGACTGGTATCCGTATCCATTTGTCGATCCGCGCAAGGACGGTGGCTATCCGCGGGTGGCCATGTTCTGCATCGTCATCCTGCTCGGATTCCTCGGTGTGACGTGGGTGTTGGTGCGATTGAGCAATTGGCGGCACGATCGCGCGGACATCTAGACAAATCGAGACTGATCCGGCATGCTGAAAACTCCCCCTCACCGTTGATATCACCGTCGGTTCGGCGTGCCCGGACCAGGAGAAACCAGCTGTGAAACGTCTGCTTGCCTTACTTATGTTTGCCGTCCTCATTTTGCCGGTCGCTCAGGTACCCGGAGCAGCCGCGAAGAACAACGAATGGACGGACTCCGCGTTTTCCGCGCTGATGGACGAGATCCAGGCATCCGAACCGCTCGTCGGGCCGGAGTCGTTCGAACTGGAGCACGATCCCTCCGCGGTCGCATTTCATCGTCTGTACGCCCAGACTGCGGACTTTCTCCTGACGCTGGAGATCACGAACCCGTACGACGGTGATCGAAATCCGTTTGACTTCGGAATCCGGTTTCGCGCGCACGGCGATTTTCTGGATCCGACCTTCATGCAGATCTCAGTGGACAGTCATGGCGTCTGGTGGCTCGAATCGGGAACGCAGTCCGAATACCGGTCAGCAGATGCAGCCCTGCTCGATTCAGGGCGCTACCACGATCTGGATACATCAGAGGATGGCTCGAACACAGTCGCGGTGTACGCGGAAGGCAATCAGGTCGTGATTGCGATCAATGGCGAGGTGATCTCGGCAGTGGAAGCTCCGTTTGGTGATCTGGGCGATGTGATGATCTGCACGGGCATTTACGACGACAACTGGCAGCGTGATGCGGTCACGGGCCTTGAAGACATCACGGTCTGGTCGCTCGATTAGGACGAGGCGCGGACGAAGTGCATGCCGCCGGTATCGCGAACGGCGCCTTTCAGCTCGAGCAAGGTGAGCAGGGCGCCAGCGGCATGGGAGGGAATCCCGGCCGAAGCAGCCAACTCGTCGATATGCATTGGCTCCCACCGGATGTACTTGTAGAGGTGTCGCTCGTCGTCGGTCATCGGGAAGGTCTGCTGTTTGGCTTCGCCCTCGGCCGGGACTCCCATGCCAAGGTCCTCCAGGATCTCGCGGGCCGATGTGACGAGACGGGCGCCATCCCGGAGGATGCGATGGCAGCCGGCGCTGGCTTCGCTGTTGGCATGTCCTGGCAGGCACATGACATCCCGTCCGTAGTCTGCTGCGAAATCGACCGTGATCAGCGCACCGCTGCGATTGGGGGCCTCCACCACTACGATGCCGCGGCTGAGACCGGCGATGATCCGGTTGCGCGGTGGGAAGTTGCGGGCGTCGGGTTTGGTGCCTGGCGGGTAGTCCGACATGATGGCGCCGTTCTCGACAATCCGTTCGGCCAGTTCGCGATGACTGGGCGGGTAAATCTGATCGACCCCAGATCCGAGGACGGCAAGGGTTCGACCGCCACCATCGAGCGCACCGCGATGGGCCTGGCCGTCGATCCCGAGTGCGAGACCGGAGACAACCGTCACCCCGGCGGATGCAAGATCGCGTCCGATCGAGAATGCCATTTGGCGACCGTACGGCGTGCAGTGGCGGGTGCCGACCATGGCGACCGCGCGGATATCCTCCTCAAGCAGGGTGCCCTTGTAATAGAGCACGGCGGGTGGAGTCGGAATCTCGCGCAGGAGTACGGGGAAATCCGGGCTGTCGAGGGTCGTGATCGAGATCCCGAGGCGTTCGACGCGCTCGACTTCGGCCACGGGATCGAATGAACGGCGGATGGAACTCAGGCTCTCGAGAGACGATTCATCGAGGACGGCACGGAGTTCTGAGATCGGTGCATTCCAGGCGGTTTCGATTGAACCGAAGCGTTCGACGAGGCGTTGGAGACGAATTGGCCCGATGCGTTTTGTGCGTTGGAAGCCAATCCAGTACGGCGCGCTCGGGGAAATCATCGGGATCAGCACTCACAGCATCAGCACACAGTGGCAACAGGTGCGCAAACTCGCAAAATCCTTTGGTTGCGTCGCACAAGCGTATGCTATTCTGCGCCTCACGAACCCAACAACGAGGTTGTCGATGAGGCTTCTCGCCTTGTTCATACCGATGTTGGATCGCTAACGGACCGTGGTGGGTTCGGCTCACCGCGTACCCGTTCTGTTATCGAGAGCAAGGATTGACGATCGATGGTCGCCGAAGCAGCCCCAACTCCCGCAGCGAAACCGACGCGAACCGGGCAACCACTTCTTGAGGTGAATGGCCTCAAGACCCAATTCATGACGCAGGATGGCGTTGTGCGGGCCGTGGATGATGTTTCATTTTATGTCATGCCAGGTGAGACATTGGGCGTCGTCGGCGAGTCCGGCTGCGGCAAGAGCATGACCGGGCTGTCGATCATGCGGCTTATCCCCTCACCGCCAGGCAAGATTGCCGCTGGCCAGGTGCTGCTGGAAGGTCGCGATATCCTGAAGATGTCCGACAACGATGTGCGCAAGATTCGGGGCAAGGAGATCGCCATGATCTTCCAGGACCCGATGACCTCGCTCAACCCGGTGCTGACCATCAGCCGGCAGTTGTGCGAAGCGATTCAGCTGCATCTCGGTATGAACAAGGAACAGGCCAGGTCCCGCGCCATCGATCTGCTGCAGATGGTCGGTATCCCGAATGCGGAGAAACGGCTGGATCAGTATCCGCACCAGTTCTCCGGCGGTATGCGCCAACGCGTGATGATCGCCATGGCGCTCTCGTGCAATCCCAAATTGATCATCGCGGACGAGCCGACAACCGCGCTCGACGTGACCATTCAGGCGCAGATTCTCGATCTGATGCGCTCGCTGCAGACAGAGCGGGATACCGGCGTGATCATGATCACCCACTCGATGGGTGTCGTCGCTGGTATGGCCGATCGCGTGCAAGTGATGTACGCCGGTCACATCGTCGAGACGGCCAGCACCGAAGAGATTTTTGCCAATCCTCGGCATCCGTACACGGTCGGCCTGATGAAGTCGATTCCGCGGTTGGATGCAACGACGAAGGAAAAACTCGAGCCAATTCGCGGCCTTCCGCCGGATCTCATCGATCTGCCGGATATGTGTCCGTTCGTGCCGCGGTGCAACTATGCGCGCGAAAAGTGCGAGCAGAAGCGGCCGGAGTTGATGGAAGTCGGACCGGGACACTGGTCGGCCTGCTGGTTCTGGGATGAGGTGACCAAGGGCAATGCAGCCGGCACCCGTGGAGAGGCGCAATAACAATGGCTGAAGCAGTCGCCACGGCACCATCGGCGCCATCCACAAACAGCAACGACGCACTTCTCAAGGTCAACAACCTGGTCATGCACTTCCCGCTGACCCAGGGCATCATCTTCCAGCGCAAGGTCGGCGCCGTGCAGGCGGTCGACGGCATTTCGTTCGAGGTGCGCAAGGGCGAAACCCTTGGTCTCGTGGGCGAATCCGGATGTGGGAAATCGACCACCGGCCGCGCAATCCTTCAGCTGTACAAGCCAACCAGCGGCGAGATCATCTTCCAGGGCAAGGATCTGACCAAGCTCCCGGGCGGTGACATGCGCAAGATGCGTCGTCACTTGCAG
>JAPXRQ010000270.1:0-3706 GCA_033813515.1 Thermomicrobiales bacterium | reverse complement strand
GGCATCCGGGTGGCCACTATGCTTGATGGTGACTGTTCGTGATCACTGCCTGGGAGATGACTGATTCGTGATTGGTGCGCTGGCGAATCTGTTGCCGATCGCGCTGGGCGTTGCGATCAGTCCGATTCCGGTGATGGCAACCATCCTGATGCTGCTCGCCCAACAGTCTCCGGCGACAAGCCTGGGTTACCTGATTGGCTGGGCAACCGGAATTCTGCTTCCCGTGATGATGTTTACATTCCTGGCCGGCTTCCTTCCGGAGCCTGATGGCAGCCATGGCCGATTCATCAATGGTGGTCTTCTGATACTGATTGGTCTGGGATTGACTGCTGTCGGCATCCGTCAGTGGCGGACCAGGGCAGGGGGGCAGGAGGAGAATCTGCCGCGCTGGATGAGCACGCTGGATTCGCTGACACCGAAACGGGCATTCACGCTGGCGCTGACCCTGAGTTTCGTCAATCCAAAGACCATGTTGCTGGCTGCATCGGCCGCCCTGATTATTCGCGGCGCCAATCTGGGTTTGGTCGCGCTTGTCTTCGCGCTTGCCTGGTTCACCGTTTTCGGCTCGCTAACCATTGGCGTGCCGGTGCTCGCGTATCGCTTCGCGCCGGGCAGGTTCGATGAACCGCTGCAGCGCATGCGGACGTGGATGGTTCGCAATTCGGGCGCGATGATGGCCGGGCTGACCATTCTGTTGGGGTTATTCATCATTTTGGTTGGAATCGTGCACGCCTAGGTCAGGGAGTCGGCGCGGATACTACCTGCTCGAAACGGAACAGGGGAGTCGGATAGTCCGGCTCCCCTGTCGCTGTCTCAGATCGGGTCGTGTGTCTAGCGCAGCAGGCGATGGCGGAGGCGGCGGGCCTGCCACTGGCTCATGTAGCTGATGACGATGAGGATGATGAAAAGCACGATTGTGAAGCGATGGGAGAGGACCTGCGTGAGTTTCTCGGCATCGTAGTTGAGTTGACCCGAGAACCAGACGGTGAGCCCATCGACGATCAGGAATGATCCAGCGGCTGCGGTGGCCATGACGGTGATCATGCCGCCCAACCTTGGTGCGAAGAAGCCACCTCCAGCAATACCGGCGATGGCGAGAATGGTGGGCAGGATGTCGTTGTTCGTGTCGAAGACCACGCCGAGGATTCCGGAGATGAAGAACGCCGCGACCACACCGAGGACACCGCCAGCGATGTAAATCCCGAACCGGACGAGGGCAAAACAGGCGAAGGCGGCGATTCCACCGATTGCCAGGCTAAGGAGCAATTGAATCCCGGTACTTTGGGAACTGAGCGCCCACCAGGCGGCGGCGAAGCCGATCGCGAAGCCCATAAAGGCGAGGGCAAACCGGAAGAGCATATCGCCGTAAATGCAGATGAAAACTCCGCAGGCGATCAGCACCAATCCCCAAACAATTTCAGCTACGTCCATGCTTCCCCGTTCCCCTTCAGTGACGTCCAAAATGGCGAACGCGATCGGCGGCCGCGCTTGTGCTGAGTCTGCGCACAATCGGCTCAGATTGCAAACCCTGATCAGAGGATATCTGGATCATTCTTGTGGCCACGTCACCTGATTTGATGCGTTTTTGCGATTTCTCCTCATGTATACTGGAGGGAGTGACGTTAGTGATTTTCATCACAATGTATGCAAGTTACAGTGATCGATGTGTCTCGGAGGTTTCCTGTGGTGACTGAAACGCGACCCACCCAAACCCGAACCATTTCCGCCGGCGCTGATTCTTCCCCGGCCAAACCAGTCGGAACCTTTCTGTACCCATCGGCCGCTTCCCTGGTGGAGCGGGCCATCCGCAACAACGAGGCTTCACTTTCGGAGTCTGGAGCGCTGGTTGTGGACACCGGCGTCCACACCGGCCGCTCCCCGAAGGACAAGTACGTCGTCGATGAGGGCGCTGCTCACGAGAGCACGTGGTGGGGCGAGGTCAACCACCATCTCGATCCGATCCAATTCGCCACATTGCGGACCGATGTGCTGGCCCATCTCGACAGTAAGGAAACGATCGAAATCGACCTGCGTGCCGGGGCCGATCCGGCGTATTCGATGCCAGTTCACCTGCGCACGGAATTCGCCTGGGCGGCACTCTTTGCGCGCAATCTCTTCCTGCCGCCGACCGATCACCCGGCGTTGGCACCGTTCACCATCCTGCATGCCCCCACGTTTGACGCAGATCCTGCCCGGCACGGCACCCGCTCCAGCACCGTGATCGCGCTCTCCCTCGAGACGCAGACCATCGTTATCGCCGGCACCCGCTATGGTGGGGAAATCAAGAAGTCCATTTTCTCGACGCTGCAATACCTCCTTCCGCAGCAGGGAGTCGGGACGATGCATTGCTCCGCCAACCGCAATCAGGCTGGCGATGTGGCCATCTTCTTCGGACTCTCCGGCACCGGGAAGACCACGCTTTCAACCGATGGGGACCGCATCCTGATCGGTGACGACGAGCATGGATGGAATGACAACGGTGTCTTCAACTTTGAAGGCGGCTGCTACGCCAAGGTCATCAACCTTTCGCAAACAGCGGAGCCGGGCATCTGGGACGCGTCTCATCGATTCGGGACGGTGCTCGAAAACGTGGTGATGGATCCGGAGGCGCGCAAGATCGACCTGGACGACGCCAGCAAGACAGAGAACACCCGGGCGGCGTTTCCGATCACCTACATTCCCGATTCAGCCGCGGATGGCCGGGGTGGACATCCAACCAACATCATCTTCCTGACAGCCGATGCCTTCGGTGTGCTGCCACCGGTTTCGAAACTGACCCCGGAGCAGGCGCACGATTGGTACCTGGCGGGATACACCTCGAAGTTGGCAGGCACCGAGAAAGGTGTCACGGAGCCGCAGGCAACGTTCTCGGCCTGCTTCGGAGCGGCATTCCTGCCATTGCCACCAGTGCGGTACGCCGAGCTGCTGGACAAGCGCATTGCCGAGCACAAGCCTTCGTTGTGGCTCGTCAACACAGGCTGGACCGGCGGCAAGTACGGAGTCGGACACCGCATCTCGATTGCCCACACCCGGGCAATCATCCGCGCGATCCTGGCCGGCCGGTTGGACAAGGTTGAACTGGAGACAGAGTCGATCTTCGGACTGCATCTGCCGGTGCAGGTGCCCGATGTGCCGAAGGAACTGCTCAAGCCATGGCTCGGTTGGCCGAACTACGGCGCATACGAGCGAACGGCCATGCAACTCGCCCAGGATTTCCGCAAGGCGATCGGGTAGGTCCGCTCGGACCAGGTGAATAGCGATTCTTTCGCGGGATGAATCCTCAAAGGTCCGTCCCGCGATTGCATTGTCATTCGATGAGCACTGGAACGGTTTTGACGCGCCAGGGCGGTCGTTTCGCGCCAGGTTAAAACCAGGCGCTAGGGATGCTGACCTCTTCGAGGCCAATGGCGACGTGGCCCATATGGCAGGTAATCATCTGGCGACCTGGGACGTAGTGGCAGATGTTCCAGCTTCTGCCAATCGCGCGGTAGCGATGGGCTGGAACACATCGCGCTACGTTGATGGTGGCAGGGAGCGACGATTTGATCCGATGCGGACTGAGGTCTCTCGGCGCACAACCTGAGACGTAGCGGCAGATGTTCCAGCTTCTGCCAATCGCGCGGTAGCGATGGGCTGGAACACATCGCGCTACGTTGATGGTGGCAGGGAGCGACGATTTGATCCGATGCGGACTGAAGTCTCTCGG
>JAPXRQ010000269.1:0-3735 GCA_033813515.1 Thermomicrobiales bacterium | reverse complement strand
TCGCAATTCCATGATCGCGCTCATGTCGACTTCGTTGAATGTCGTCAGCATGGCAGCGGTTTGCTGCGCCTCAACGAGCCGGGCAGCGATCGTCTGGCGGCGGCGGGTCATGCGGACCCGTTCCTCGCGAGGGTCAACAGCGGCAGGTGCCGGGGCTGGTTTGGCGGCTCCGTTGGAGACCACTGGGGTCGGGGTGGGTGCGATTGGCATCGTCGGCGGCGTGCTCAATCTGGCGGCTGACGCGGCCAGGACATCCTCGCGCGTGACCCGGCCACCCGGTCCACTGCCGGCGATCTGATTGAGATCGACATTGTGCTCACCGGCCAGCATCCGTACGGCCGGCGCCGCCCGTCCGCCATCGGCTGCCTCGGGTGCGGCCGTTGGGGCAGGAGCAACCGGAGCCGGTGCGGGTGCAGCAGGAATCTCGACGACCGTTTCTTTCGGGGCGGCGGGCGCATCGGCTGACGCGGCGCCTTCGGCCACAACTCCGAGAAGATCGCCGACCGTGACCACATCTCCGGCCGTGTGATCGATCTTGCTCAAGACGCCATCCTCAGGGGCGGTAACATCGAGATTGACCTTGTCTGTCTCGAGCTCGACGATGGTCTCGCCGCGGGAGACGGTGTCGCCCTCACTCTTCAGCCACTGGCCAACCACGGCATCCACCAGGGACTCCCCCAGGGGTGGCACTCGAATCTCAACCGGCATTGTGCTGTTCTCCTCTGATCTGAAGCGTCACGTCGTTGTGTCGGATTTACTGTTTGCGTCGGCGGCCGGTTCCTGTCAGTGCGGGCTCGGCCGGAGAGGTGGATTTGCCGTTGGTGCGGGATCCATTTCCAGACGGCTTGGGAAATGCGCTGAAGGCGGATTCGACGATGCGAGCTTGCTCGTCGTTGTGGATGTACAGGGCTCCCTCGGCCGGACTGGCTCGCTCCGGGCGGCCCAGATAGGTGATCTGGGATCCGGTCAGTTCGCGCAGGCGTGGCTCCATGAAGGACCAGGCGCCCATGTTCTTCGGTTCTTCCTGCAGCCAGACCAGTTCGGTGGCGTTTGGATAGGCATTGAGCACAGCCCGAATGGCCGTGTTCTGGAACGGAGCCAATTGCTCGACGCGGACAATCGCCACATTGTTCGCCGTTTCGCGCGACTTGCTGGCCACCAGATCGATCGCCACCTTGCCGGAGCAGAACACGATGCGCGTGACCTTCTCTCGCGATTCGGCCACGAAGGGATCGTCCAGCACTGGCATGAATGTGCCCTGTGTGAACTCGGCCAGATCGGACGAGGCCAGGGGATTGCGGAGCAGGCTCTTCGGGGTCATCAAAATGAGCGGGCGCGGATCAACATCGAGGCGCAGGGCCTGGCGGCGAAGCAGGTGGAAGTACTGGGCTGCGGATGTGCAGTTGGCGACGCGCAAATTGTCCTGGGCCGAGAGCTGCAGGAATCGCTCAAGGCGCCCGCTGGAATGCTCGGGCCCTTGTCCCTCATATCCGTGGGGGAGAAGCATGACCAGTGATGGCAACTGCATCCACTTGGAGCGGGCCGCGGCGATGAACTGATCGATCATGATCTGGGCGCCATTGGCGAAGTCGCCGAATTGGCCCTCCCAGAGCACCAGACGGCCGGGCGCCGCGACGCTGTATCCATACTCGAAGCCCACGACGGCTGCCTCGGAAAGTGGGCTGTTGTAGACGGCGAAACTGGCTTTGGCTTCCGGCAACGATTGCAGCGGCGTCCAGGTGGTGTCGGTATTTGGATCGTGCAGAACGAGGTGGCGCTGGCTGAATGTTCCGCGCTCCGCATCCTGTCCGCTCAGGCGAACCGGTATGCCGTCACTGATGATTCCAGCGAATGCGTACGACTCGGCCAGAGCCCAGTCGACCTTGCCATCCGCACTATCAAGCAGGGTTGCACGGCGCTCCCATTGGCGGGCCAGCTTCGGCGTGAGCTCGAAACCGGCAGGCAGGGTGTGAATGTCGTGATGGAAGCGGCGAATTTGCTCTTCGCTGATTGCCGTGTCGACTTCGCGACGTTGACTGGGCGCGTGCTCTTCTTCCTCGATCTCGGCAGTGCCATCGGTGACCGAACGGCGGACTCCGGCGAGGCGATCCATGGCCTCGCGAACCAGTTCGTCAACCTCGTCCTGCGTAATCTCGCCACTGGCAAGCAGGCGCTCGGCCCAAACGGCACGCACGGTCGGGTGGGCATTGATCTTTTCATAGAGGCGTGGCTGGGTAAAGAGGGGCTCGTCACCTTCGTTGTGTCCCCAGCGGCGATAGCCGACCAGGTCGATGAGGAAGTCCTTGCCGAACTCGGAGCGATAGGCCATGGCCAGGCGGCAGACCGCGAGGCAGGCCTCCGGATCGTCGGCATTGACGTGGATGACGGGGATCTCGAAACCCTTGGCCAGATCGCTGGCATAAAGGGTCGATCGGGAATCGCGGGGATCGGTGGTAAATCCGACCTGATTGTTGACGATGATGTGGATCGTGCCGCCAGTGGTATACCCACGCAGGCCAGCCATATTGAGGGTTTCGGCAACCACGCCCTGGCCCGGGAAAGCGGCGTCCCCGTGGATGGCAATGGCAACACTGGCCCGGCCGTCGCGCTCAGGATCGCCGGCCTTGTCGCAGATGTCTTGCGATGCACGAACCATGCCTTCGATGACCGGATTGACCTGCTCGAGGTGACTCGGATTCGGCGCGAGGACCATCGGCACCTCGACAGCCATACCGTGCTCGCCACGCAGGAGGCGCGCACCGAGGTGGTACTTGACATCGCCGCTGAAGTCTTCGGACGGATCGTGTTGATCGGAGGGATCACCCGAGACGGCCTTGGTCTTCTTCTTGCCTTCGAACGCCGAAATGATGGCGGCGTACGGCTTGCCGAGTACATGAGTCAGGACATTCAGGCGGCCCCGATGGGCCATGCCGATGACGACTTCGCGGGTGCCCGTCCCGGCCGCGGAGTGCACGATCTCGTCGAGCATCGGGACGACGACATCGTTTCCTTCTATAGAGAAGCGCTTCTGGCCGAGATAGGTCTGGTGGAGGAATTTCTCGAACGATTCGACCTGGGTCAGGCGGCGGAGAAGGGCTCGGCGGGTAGCGGTCTCGAGCGGAGCGCTGAACTCGCCGGATTCAACCGCGGTTTGCAGCCACAGTCGCTCGGCCGCGACCTGAATGTGATCGAAGTCGTAGCCGACTGGACCGGAGTAGATCTCGCGGAGATGCTCCATCGCGACGGCGGCATTTGCGGCGCCTTCGGCGGCCGGGCCACCAACGACCTCGGCCGGAAGCGATGCCAGGGCTGCTTCATTGATGCCATGGAATGCGGCGTCCAGTTCCGGGGCGCCGGGAAGCGGGGTGCCGAGCGGATCGATGCCGGCGCGCAAGTGGCCGTATTCGCGAACCGCCTGAGCAAGCGAGGCTGCACCAACAATCGCGCGCACATCGGCTGATGCGGGGGCGGCTGACTTGCCGTTGGTTGCAGCTGGTTTGCTTGTGACGGGAATTGTCAGCAGGTCGGCGCCAACCTGATCGAAGTACGCGCGGTCATCTGCTGAGACTGAGGAGGGGTCCGCGGTGTAGCGTTCGTAGAGTTCCTGAACGTAGCCGGCATTGGGACCGTAAAAGGCGCGAAGGTCGCTCATGAAGATCCTGTCCAATCCATCGCTGGCGGAGCCCGGCTTCATCGCCAGGCACATGCTGGTCGCCGCGAGTAACTGGAGGAGCG
>JAPXRQ010000268.1:0-3758 GCA_033813515.1 Thermomicrobiales bacterium | reverse complement strand
TGGCGGAGCAGCACCTGGCGGCGATCGACACGTTGATCGTGAACGAGCCAGAAACCGAGATTCTGCTCGGCCGATCCGCAGGGGGAGATTGGAAAGCGGCCGCACAGGCACTGCAGGCACGCGGCCCGAAGAACGTGATCATCACGCTCGGTTCGGCAGGGGCGATTGCCCGCTTTGGCGAACAGGACATCAGCGTGCCGGTGCCGTCGGTAACCGTGGTGGATACCACCGGTGCCGGCGATGCCCTCTGCGGGGCATTCGCCGCGGCGACCGCGAACGGCGAATCTGCCGAAATTGCGTTGCGGTACGGAGTTGCGGCGGGTTCACTTGCCTGCACGGTGCTGGGCGCCCAGCGTTCAATGCCGACGGCGCAGGCGATCAGGAAACTACAGGCGAGCTAGGGTTTTCTGGCCGTCAACGCCCGAATCAGACCATCCGGATCTTCGACGCCGATCCTGAGCACACCCAATCGAACCGACAACATAAGAACATGGGCACAGGTTCGCGGCTCGATGGCGATACGGACGATTCCGTCCGACGTGGCATTGACCAGCCACTCGCCCTTCCAACCGTGGACTCCCCATCCAAGCACGCGCGAGGTGTCCAGCGACGCCGAGCTCACCGAGGTCCGCGGAAACTCGGTTCGAAACGCCCAACCCATCTTTGCCCGGACGACATCGGGTTCGACCTCGATCCAGGAATTCGCCGGTGACATGCCGAGCAGCCGGTACATGAAGACCAGGTGCCGGAATCGGATCGGAAATCGTTTGACGTCGGTGCCCATTTACTTCTTCTTGCCAGTTTCGGCCATCTGAAACTCCACGATCTCCCGGACCAGGGCGAGGGGAAGGGGCCGGTCGTTCTTCAGGGCAATTGTTGCCTTGCCAGAAATCAGTGGCTCAAGTCGGTCACCAAAGTGGGCGCGCATTCGTTCTGTGGCCGGGTACAGTCCGATGTGTGCCTTGGCCGCATTGAGATAGATCAGGTAGTGACCATTGAGGCGGTACCCTGGGATGTTGTAGCTGATTCGCTCCTCAACACCCGGTGCGACGGATTTGATCAGCTCGCGCAGTTCGGTCATCCGCGGCAACGCGGCGGGATCGATCGAGGCAAGGTATTCGTCGACGGTGTTGAACTTTGCGCCAGCCACAATGCCCTCGTTTCGGTTGGTGATGGGGGCGGCGGAAGGGGAGGGATTCGAACCCTCGAAACGGTATTACCGTTTACGCGATTTCCAGTCGCGCGCACTAGGCCAGGCTATGCGACCCTTCCAAGAAAACGGCCGTCTCGGCGTAGACCGATCGGCCGGCGGAGAGAGTGGGATTCGAACCCACGGTAGCTCATCACTACACCGCTTTTCGAGAGCGGCACCTTCAACCACTCGGACATCTCTCCGCCCGATAGTCTACCGCACGGAAAGGTCGCAAGTCGGACATCGCAGGTAGGACGATCCGCCCGGTTGCGATCTGCTGCCTCGGTTGGTGTCGTTC
This sequence comes from Thermomicrobiales bacterium, assembly GCA_033813515.1. GTDB lineage: Bacteria > Chloroflexota > Chloroflexia > Thermomicrobiales > UBA6265 > DASQCG01. The sequence continues at coordinate 2,268 of JAPXRQ010000268.1, read as the reverse complement.
GGCCCGGCTGATGCCGTGTGCACTGGACAACGAGACTCATGCCCTGGCCTGGACAAGCGGCGCCGCCCATCCTGCGCAACGGGTGGCTCCCGGCATTTGTCGCGCTGTGAAGGGTCACCGTGCTCACCAGCTGCCCGGTTCGGTTGCAGCAATCCGGTATGATCGAACGAGTGGGTTGACTGACCCGGAGTGAGATTGACCATGGTCGCGAAGAATCGGGAATCAGCAGAGCAGGACGACGCACAGGACCTGGCACCATTGCCTGAGCCTGCTCCGCTTGTTGATCGCTTCGGCAATCCCATCCCGCCGCCTGACAACGAAATGGCCCGTATCGTCGACGAGCTTTGGCCGCTGCTGGAAGACGGCATGGCGTATCTCCGCGATCGCTGACCTTGAACCACCAACCAATCGATAACCCATGAGGCCCGCGGGAGAAGCACCCTGGTGGCCCACATTTAACGATGTGCTTGAGATTCACCATCGTGTTTCTGCAAGAGAGCATCGCCCTGCCCAGGTCAGAAGCGACACGGAAGCCAGAATCTCTGGAGCACTCGCCCGAAATCGGAACCGCGAGCTCTATGGCGGGCGCATGGATGATTGTCTGCTGGCAGCCTACCTCGCGCTCGATATCGCAAACCTGCAAGCGTTCGTTGACCTCAACAAACGAACTGCGTTGGCTAGTCTGGTGGTCTTTTTGCGCCAACGGGGGTGGATTTTGCGGACGCATAACTCCGAGTGGTGCGCAACCTTCATCCTGGAGTCGGCAACTGCCGAGGACGTCGATGCGTTCGCCGAGGAATTTGCCGTCGAACTCAGATTGCGGGTTGAGCGGCTCGGACCTCATTTGGTACGCCGTCTCGACTAGGTGCGCCAAACAAAAAAGCCGGTGGGCGATTCCACCGACTCGTCTGCCTGCTTTGGTACGCCCGGTAGGATTCGAACCTACGGCCTTTGGGTCCGCAACCCAACGCTCTATCCCCTGAGCTACGGGCGCATGCATTTCGCGCGACCGATATTCTAGCACTGCCAGCGACTCTTGCGACCAGCCCTGGATGGATTTGTGGCCAAATCTCCCGCAGTCAACATTCCCGTCACCGATCTGAAACGCCGCGGTCCGTCAATCCCCGCCGGCATCTCTCTGCACGGCGCCTATCGCATCCAGTTCGAGAACGGTGAACAGTTCGCCGGTGAGACGCGCAACATCATCCTGCGCCTCGGCAGTCACCGGCGCACCTGGGACGACATCGCGATCATCACCTACTGGCCGAACACTGCACTCGCCACGATCCCGTCGCATGCGCAGCCAGACCGCGTCGCTCAACCAGGACCGCCCCAGCGCAAAATCGATCGCGATGATCCCGGTCTGGATCCGGTGCTCGATCGGATGCGGTGGGCGGACGAGAACATCTTCGAACCGCACGGCAAACGACCTGGCGAGCGGCCAGATCAGCGGGAGCGGACCCGACCCCTGTTCGATCGCCTCGCCACACATCCAGATTTTCCCCGCATCGTTCGCCTGGCCTCCGAATACCTGCGGTTGTTTGTGCCTGCGCCGGCTGCAACCGAGGTCTCGAACTGGGTCATCACCTCGCTGCCAAGCACCATCAAAACACGCACCTGGCACCGGCTCATTTGCCTCTCGATCAATAATGTCGAGGAAATGACGATCGGCACCCAGTTCAATGGATCGGGCTGGAGCACCCTCGGGTTCATCAGCGCCAATCCTTCTGAGATTGCGCCACATCAGTTGCTGACATCCCGATTGACCGATGCAGGGGTCTTCCTGGCGCCGGCCTTCTATCGCACCGTCGGCCCGGTGTATCAGGTTGGCTTTGATGATCTCGATGGGCTGGAAGCGGCACTGCAAGACGAGGATCTGCAGGACCTGGTCGGTGCACTTGCCATGCGTCTGATGAAACGTGGACGTGGACTGTACGGGCGCTTCCATGATTACAACCTGGCGGATGCGATTCTTGCGGAAGCCGGGATCCCCGCGGACTGACGACTCGGTCGAATTGGGCTGAGTGCTGTCGACTATTCGAGTAGAAGCACCCCCGGAGTGATGATTGAACAGGAGGACACGTGGCCACACTGGTTTTTGGGATGAATGTCTCGCTCGATGGATTTGTCGATTTCACGCGCCTGCCCATGCCCAGTGCGACACTCCACCGGCACTTCGCCGACCAGGCAGCAAGCCAGGCGGGTTCGATCTACGGTCGGACCATGTACGACCTGATGCGGTACTGGGATGAGGACCACGACGATTGG
>JAPXRQ010000267.1:0-3758 GCA_033813515.1 Thermomicrobiales bacterium | reverse complement strand
CTGCCAGAAGCTGCGGTACGCCTCCCAAACTCCGGCGTAGAGAACGCGTGGGTTGGTGGGATCGACGGTCAGGTCAACGGCGCCAGCCTTATCGCTGACAAACAGCACGTGATCCCATGTCTTGCCACCATCAATTGTCTTGAAGATGCCTCGCTGCTTGTTCGGCCCAAACGCATGGCCAAGCGCGGCCACCCAGGCGATATCCGGATTGGATGGGTGCACTCTGATTTTCCCGATGTGGCGTGTTTCACGCAGCCCCACGTTGGACCAGCTGCGCCCCGCATCAGTACTGCGGTAAACACCGTCTCCATGGGAAACATCGATCCGAATCGTTGTCTCGCCAGTCCCGGCATAGATGACGTTCGAGTCAGACGGAGCGACGGCAATTGCCCCGATAGAAGACGTGGAAAGGAACCCGTCGGAGACGTTTGTCCAATACGTACCGGCGTCAATCGTCTTCCAGATGCCACCGGCACAGCCGCCGAAGTAAAACGTGTTGCGGTCCGAGTAACTGCCGGCAACAGCAACCACGCGTCCACCCCGATGTGGGCCAATGCATCGCCAACGGAGGAGGCCGTCAAATGAGTGCGTCGATTGCAACGTCGTTCCTTTCCGGTGCACATTTCGATGTTGGCGACACGATAACGCAGCCATCAGTTTGGTGAGGGCCTGTGGAACGACAATGCAGACGCGACACCGCATCCCTGGAACGCGCTCGAGGTCAGGACCTGCAACAGGGTACGCTTGTCAGCCTCGAGGCACATTTGGCCGCAATTCCGGCACACCGTACCTGCCCGATCTCAACAAGTCCGGGTGCCAGGCGGTTCGCCCCGCCGTTTGCATTCTTTTCAAAGGGAACATTGGCGAGTTGGATCGAATGTCGAATCAGTGACGGCTGCGTGGATCCAGCACATCGCGGACGCCATCGCCCAACAGATTGAAGCCGACCACCGTCAGCAGGATCGCCAGACCGGGGAAGGTGCTGAACCACCAGGATTCCCGGATGAAACGTCGCCCATCCGCGATCATGGCGCCCCAATCCGGTGTCGGTGGCTGCGTGCCAAGGCCGATGAAGCCGAGACCAGCCGTGGTCAGGACGGCAAATCCGATATCCATCGACGCCTTGACCAGGATTGTCGGGAGCGCGTTCGGCAACAGGTGGCGGAAGAGCACCCGGCTCCCGCTTGCTCCCAGCGACTGCGCCGCCTCCGAGAACTGCGTCTCGCGCAGGGTCAAGATGCTCGCCCGGGTGAGTCGGCAATAGCCCGGCCACCAGGCCAGTGAAACCGCCACCATCACATTAAACAGACCCGGACCAAGCGAGGCGGCAATCGCCATCGCCAGGATCAATTCCGGGATCGTCAGGAAGACATCGGTGACGCGCATGATCAGCTCGCCAATCCAACCCCCCTTGAACCCGGCAATGGCGCCGAGTGTGCAGCCAATGATTACCGCCAGCAGGATGACCACGATTCCGGCGAGCAGCGAAACCCGCGCACCGACGACGACCCGGGTGAGAATGTCCCGCCCAACCTGATCGGTGCCCATCCAGTGATCCCAGGATGGCGGCTGGAGTTTGGCTTTGAGATTGAGCGCGCCGGTCGCATCATCAGGGTATGGAACGAAGAATGGCCCGATCGCGGCAACCAGGAAAAGGAACACGATGATGCTGAGCCCAACCATGGATAGCGGATTCTGGCGGAACTTGCGAAATGCCCGTTTCCGTTCTTCGCTGAGGCTGAACCACTTGCGGCTCGTGAAGACAGGGGTCGCTTCGGGGCTAAGTTGCTGCACGCTCATCGCATTAGACCTCCCCTACGCCCGGCTGATTCGAGGATCAAGCACGGCGTACAGCACATCAACTGCGATATTGATTAGCGCGAATACGAAGCCGTAGAGCAGGGCGATGCCCATGATCGGCATGAAGTCGAGCGAGAGCGCCGATTTGGTCGCATACAGACCGATGCCCGGCCAGTCAAACACGGTCTCGACCAGCACTGATCCGCCCATTGCCCAACCGAACGAGAGACCGATCATCGTGATGGTCGGAATCAGGGCATTCCGCAGTCCATGTCGGAGGATGACAATCCGCTCGGTGGCGCCCTTGGCTCGCGCGGTGCGGATGTAGTCCTGATTGAGAACTTCCAGCATGCTGGCCCGGGTGAATCGCATGATCGTGGCCATCACCGGGATGCTGAGCACGATTGCCGGCAGAATGATCCGGCGCAAGACACCGGCGAAGATATCCCACTCACCATGGATGGCGCTGTCGATCAGATAGACGCCGGTCGTATGCGTTGGCGGATCCATCAGGCTACCAAGTCGCCCGGTGATCGGCACCCACCCCAAACGGAGTCCGAAAAACAACTGCGCCAGGATGGCCAACCAGAAGGCGGGAATGCTCACTCCGATCAGGGCGATGATCCGGGTCACATGGTCGGCGAGGCGGTCGGCCCTAATGGCCGCAATGATTCCCAGCGGCGTACCAATGACGGTGGCAATGATCATCGCGACCATGACCAACTCCAGCGTGGCCGGCCAGTAGATCTGCAGGTCCTTCAACACCGGTCGCCGGGTCGAGATCGACTTGCCCCAGTCGCCCTGGACCAGATCGGACATGTAATTCAAATACTGCTGGGGAATGGATTCGTCGAGCCCGAACTCCCTGCGGATTTGCTCATACATTTCCGGCGTGCCCTGTGCCCCGGCCGCCAACCGCGCCGGATCGCCCGGAACAATCCGCGAAATCGTGAACGTCACCAGCGACACCCCGATCAGCGTCGGGATGATGAGCACAAGTCGTCTGAGGATGTACGCACCGATATTCATGGCTGGACCAATCGCTGCAACGAGGTATGGCGCAGCATAGCCGTTGCTTCGCCCGGCAACACGCTAAACCCGGGCGCCTGCCGGCTGACCGTAGGTTCCCTCCATCGGGATGTACGGCACTTGCGGATATCCAAAGGCGGCCGGGCCGACGTACTTCAGCGCCTGCTCGGTCTTCAGTTGGACCGGAGCCGGGATGCCGAGCACCGAAACCCGCAGTCCGTAGCGAACTACTTCGGTTGTTACCGGCTCAGCCGAATCTTCATCGACCAGGCAGATCAGGTCCGGCACGATGATCATCGCCTCGCCCGATTCCGTCCGCACAATCAGATTCTCGTTCTGGAAGTCGATCGCGTATTTGTGGCCAGAGTACTCGCCGGTACCATCGAGATTGAGGATGCCCTTGGCAAATCCGCCCTCGTTGCGGCGTTCGACATTGACGATCTTCCCGGTAAACAGTTCCCTGCCTCCCGTCACGCCGAGTGCTGCCTTGACAGGATTGCCCCGGCCAGATCGCGCCTGCAGGACCGCCTCGCCGATCGCAATCGCCAACGACGTCGTTCCCGGAATGGCCGCATTCTGAACAGTCGGTTTGTCGCCGACGCACATCGCCAACCCGGCGCCGCCGCCCATCTGAATCGTCACCACACGGGCAAAGCGCTCGAGTGTGGTCGGGTCATCAATGCCATCGAAGACGGTCACGTGTTCCAGATGATCGGCCAGCACCGCTGGCGATGGCGGAATTCCGGCAATCATGAACGTGTCCATCTGGAGTTCGGGAAATGCCCTGCCCATCCCGTCGCCATCAATCACGGGCAATCCGGATTGGGCAGCGACGATCATCGGGGCAATCGCATTGCCGCCGCCGATCTCCCCGGCAATCACATGCGTGAACTTGCGGCCAAGGTAATTCTCCAGGCCAAGCATCGCCC
>JAPXRQ010000266.1:0-3760 GCA_033813515.1 Thermomicrobiales bacterium | reverse complement strand
CGAGGCGGTCTATGGCGCTCAGGTGATTGCCGCCATGGAGGCCCAGGCATTCATCGAGTCGGACATGGACAAGCTGCTCGACACCGGCCTGAGCGTGATTCCGGCCGATTCGGTCATCGCCCAGGTCATTCACGATGTCCGCTCCTGGCACAAGGAAGATGGCGATTGGCGCAAGACACGCGAGCGCATCGGCGAGAAGTACGGCTACGACAAGTGGCGCGGCGCCTGTCACATGGTCCCCAACCACGCCCTGATCATCATGGCCCTGCTCTATGGTGAGGGAGACTTCACGCGCAGCCAGATGATCATCAACACTGCCGGCTGGGATACCGACTGCAATGCCGCCAATGTCGGCTGCATCCTCGGTATTCGTGGAGGTCTGGCCGCCCTGGAGCAGGATTACGACTGGCGCGGTCCGGTTGCCGACCGCATGTATCTCTCCACCGCCGATGGCGGCCGCGGCATCACCGATGCTCTGACCGAGAGCTACCGGATCATCAAGGCTGCCTACGCCCTGCGTGGCGAAGCAGCCGAAGCGCCAGGTGGCGGAGCGAAATTCCACTTCAGCCAGCCAGGTTCCACCCAGGGCTTCCAGATCGCAGCCGATGGCGGAGCAGGCTCGCTGTCCAATGAGCAGGGCGGTGCGCTTCGGATCCAGTCCTCCGGCAATGGCGCGGTCCGGGCAACAACCCCGACCTTCGTCCCGACCGAAGCGATCAACATGCCGGGCTATCAACTCTTCGCCTCGCCCACCCTCTATCCAGGACAGACCGTGACCGCGACCGTCGCGAATGCAGGCGATGGTGTGGCCACGGCGACCCTGGTCATCGGCGTCTATGGAGCCGAGGACAAGGTCAATATCGTCAACGGCCCGAGCGAACAGATTGCACCGGGTGGCGACGTCACCCTGACCTGGACCATGCCAACGACTGGCTCGAATCCGATCAATGCCGTTGGCCTCGAGGTCTCCGGGACGGTTGCCCTGAAAACACTCGATTGGGGTGGAGCGCCGACCGTGACTTTCGAGCGGCCGGTCGAGGGTCCGGCGGTGAGCTGGTTCGATCCGAAGGACATTATTCCGGCGACCATGTGGCGCAAGGCCTGGGTCGATGGGGTCGATGCCTTTGGTGAGTGGTGGCCCGAGGCCTACCGGATCTCCCAAAACGAAGGAACCGGCGTCATGGCGCAGGGCACGCACGACTGGGCCGACTACACCGTGAAGACGACGATCACCCCGGCGGTCGCGAAGACCTTCGGTGCGGCCGCCCGTGTTCAGGGTATGCGTCGGTACTATGCCATCGCCCTGAGCGACAACGGTACGGCCCAGCTGATCAAGATGGACGACGAGCAGACCGTTCTGGCCGAGCAGCCGTTCGCCTGGGAGGTCTTCCAGCCGTACGACTTCGCGATCACAGTTGACGGTGAGTCCATCACCGGCACGGTGGGCGATGTCACCCTGTCGGCAACCGATGCCGGGACGCGTCTCCGTGATGGAAGCGCGGGGTACATCATCGAAGTCGGCACGATCACTTCGGAAGCACTGAGCGTGGCACCGATCTCCCTACCTGTATTCTCCCAACCTGACTAAACCGCCCGGGGCTGCCTCCGCTCCGGGCGGTTTCTGTTTGACAGGACGTCGGGCGACCGCCATATGATCCTGATTTCCGATTCGCGCCAATAGCAGATGCGCTGACATCCCACAGCGCGATTGCGGTCTGCTAAAGTTCACGCACTATGGAAACTGCTGGAGACAATCCCGAATCGCGGACCCAGGGCGATCGCGCCTACGAGGTCATCCGCGCCGCCATCATCCACTGGGATCTGGAGCCGGGCTCGCAGGTCAGTGAAATGCAACTGGCCGAGCGCTACGGCTTCGGTCGGGCACCAATTCGCCGCGCGCTGGCTCGCCTGTGTCACGAGCACATGATCGATTCGGTTCCGCGCCGTGGATACATCGTCGCGCCGATCACGTTCGCCTGGATTCAGGATGCGCTTGGGGCTCGCCTCGTGGTGGAACCGGCAATCGCCAAGAGTCTGGCCACGTGGCCGGATGCCCGCGTCGCTGACACCCTGGAGGAGATCAACGAAGGGTGCCGGGTCGATGAGGGCCCGTATGACTCGGAAGCGATCCGCGAGGCCAATCACGCCTTTCACATGCAACTCGCCATCGGCACCGGCAATCCGCGGCTGGTCGAAATCCAGCGGGTGCTGCTGAGCGAACTCGAGCGGATTCTGTACAGCCGCCTTGTTGGTCGGGAAACAGGGACGGTCGGCTCCACCTATGAAGAGCACAGGGCGATCATTGCCGCGATCCGGGCCTGCGATCCGGATGCCGCCGAGCAGGCTGCCTATCGCCACGTCAAGCACAACAAGGACGATCTAATCAACGTCCTCACCCGCAGCGAAAATGTCCGCATGATCAACCTGGGCAACCAAACCAAGTCATAGGCCAACCTCCGACATGATCGTAGGGCCGGTCCCCTCGTGGCCGGCCAACCGCATTCCCCAACCGGGTTCGCCTGCACCGAGATGTCCAGGCGCACACGTACCCGAAAACGTGCACCCTGCGAGCGGCGGACGTTCTGCCAAACGACCCTACGCGACAGGGCTTCTCAACACCCAACGTCCAGCATCCAACGTCAGACGTGGATGTAGGGCCGGTCCCCCCGTGGCCGGCCGACCGCATTCCCCAATCGTGTTCGCATGCACCAATGTGCCAAACGGTGCGTTCATCCGGCGAGGCGCGGCCCGAAACCAGCGGAGGCCCACGGGGGAGCCTCCCTACGATCTATCTCTCCAAAACCTTCAGCATCCAACGTCCAACGTGGACGTAGGGCCGGTCCCCCCGTGGCCGGCCGACCGCATTCCCCAACCGGGTTCGCATGCATTGCGCGTCAAATGGCGCGTGTCGCCCGGAGCGAGTAGATCGACAACGGCGCGTGTCACCCGGAGCGAGTAGATCGAGAACGGCGGACGTTCTGACAAACGTTCCTACGCGATAGGGCTTCTCAACATCCGAAATTCAACTTCCCACATCACTCGCTGAACAAATGACAGGCGACCTGTTTGCCGGGCATCGTCTCGCGTAACACCGGCGTCTCAGAGCGGCATCGATCAAAGACGAACGGGCAGCGGTTGGCGAAACGACAACCCGGTTTCAGGTTCATCGGGGTAGCTGGATCGCCTGTGATATCGACCCGTTCCGCGATGGCGTCCTCATCGATCGTCAACGTGTGGGAAAGCAGGGCCCGCGTATACGGATGCTGCGGTTGATCGATAACCAGGTCGGCCGGTCCGGTCTCGACAAACATTCCGAGATACATGACCGCAATCCGGTTGGAGAGATACCGGGCAACGGCGATGTCGTGTGTAATCAGGATGACCGCGATGCCCCGCTGTTCCTGCAGGTCGAGAAACTGGTTGAGGATATCGGCCCGGACCGAGACATCGAGCATCGACACCGGTTCATCCGCCACCAGCAGGACAGGTTCCAGCAACGTTGCCCGAATAATCGCGATGCGCTGTAACTGCCCGCCGGAGAGTTCGTGTGGATACCGTTCGAGGAAATCGGCGGCTGGGATGAGTCCGGTCTGCTCCATCGCTCGCCGAATGCGCTCCTGCCGTTGCTCTTTGGTGCCGAGCTTGTGGATGCGCAGGGCCTGATCCAGTGAGCTTGCAATGGACTGCCGGGGATCGAATGCCTCGAACGGATTCTGGGCGATCATCTGGACGCGGCGCCGGAAATGCTTGAGTTCTGCCC
>JAPXRQ010000265.1:1058-3761 GCA_033813515.1 Thermomicrobiales bacterium | reverse complement strand
CGCGCTCCACAGGAAGCTGAACACGACATCCGCGCGTCGAATCTTCCGAACCAAAATGAATCCACCGACAATGACATACGGAGTCATGCCGGCCGTGCCTATCCACCAGCTCGCTGTAGATCCGGTGGCCAACCAGGTGATGACAACGGCGATGGCTGCCGGATTGAAGAGGTGCAAGTGGTTAATAGCGATGATGTACTTGGACGCCATCGCCAGTGCAGCGGCCCAGGCGAGGAACACGTAGTCACTACTGTTGTGAACCGGTCCAACAATGAGCGAGAGTATCAGGCCAGTGATGATTGCGGAATCATGGTTTACTGGCGCGTCGAAGACCGTCGCAAAAATCCAGTTGACCAAAACCGCGCCGACTACGGCAATGAGTGGGGTAACAACCAACGCGACCCAGGGATACGAAATGGCGCCGCGAGCATTCTGAACAAACGCGACAACCAGAAGGCCAATCAGATAGGCGATGAGCAATCGATACATCGTGAACCGATTGAGTAATCGATCAAGTGGGGAGAGGAGTTTAGACAGCATAGCGATCGAATCCTGGTGTGTACGTCGCCATGCCATTGGCGAACACGGCGTATCCCTCGAAGTCGGGTAGGTTGGCGATGAAGCTAATTCCGTCCTTTCCCATGGCGAAGGCGGCCGTGGCCATGCGATCGGCATCGAGAATTGACGGAGCAATGACGGTCAGGCTGAGCAATGTTGGATCAAGCAGACCCTCCCCGACCGGATTCCAGATGTGCTCTCCGCGGACGGCTATTCCGGATGTCGCGACGCCACAATCGGAGACCGCCAGCACCTTGATGTTGGTATTGCGATCTCGCGGATCCCGAATACCCACGCGCCAGGGTTGCCCATCGGGACGTACTCCGGCGATCTGGATATCCCCGCCAGCTTCGACTATATGGTTTTGCCAGCCTTGAGATCTGAGCAATTCACTCGCCTGGTTGATTGCCCATCCCTTGACGATTCCCGACGGATCAATCCGGCCATCCCGTTCGATATTGAAGAAGCCATCGGTCTCATCCTGCGTGCGACCGCTCATCGCGAGCAGGCGAGCAAACTCATCGCTCAATTCGTCGAATTTGATTGCGCCAGCATTGAGTCGGCCCACTTCGCTTGTTTCCAGGTAGGGACTGAATCTGGCGTTGATCTCGGCCAGGTATGTGATGACGGGATTGATCGCTTTTCTCGTAGCGGCCGGGTCTGCAATCACGACCGTAATCGGCATGCCCATCTCTAGCCACGTGTGTCGGATCATCGTGCGGCATCCTGAAGGGCACTCTCAAGCGAGTTGATGAACCCTTCTGATGTATCGGTGGCCCCGCTCACAATATCCACATTGGCACTCTGAGCCTGAATCGCTTCCTGAACCAACTCCGGAACGGCGTTCTTGTTGATCGAGCGAGACCGGCTGCGGTGGTTCGGATATTCGAGTACCTCGACAGACGAGATCTGTCCGTTCTCGACGACGACCTGCACCTGAACATTTCCCCAGTGCGCGTCGGCTTGTGGCCCAACGTATGTTCCATCGACGTATTGACCGCTTGTGGAAGCGGTTTCTGGGGTCGGTGTCTCTGTTGGGTTGGCGATGGCGGTCGACGGTTGCTTGCCAAACCCATCGGTCGATCGTTGATCAGCCACGGCGACGGTAGGATCGGCAGATTGTGTCGCAGTCGGTGGGTTGGAAATCGTCGGGATCGGAGCAGTGTCTATTTCGGCCGAATCCTGACTGGTGAGCGTTTCTGTCGGGATGACCAGAGCCGTGGTGGTTGACTGCTGCCCTGGCAACATGTCCCGGCGCTGAAGGGAGTAAAGCGCGAAGAGAATCCCGAAGGACGTAGAGAGCGTGATTTTTCTGATTACAGAGAGCATTCGCTTAACACCGTGTGATTGTCTGGACTGCGAGTACATCGGCGAGACCTGCCGGTCCGGACTTGGGACATTTCCAGGGCAGTTCGACCAGCCGCGCATTTGCGGGTAAGGCCAGATCTGCCTGGGTCCAACCTACCAAGGGGTATGTATGGCGGACATATGGTCGTCAGTTGGGCCGTTGCGATCGTGAGAGCGGCAACTTCGACCGTGCAGTGACCGACATCCTGCGGATGGCCTGCCGACCTGAAGAGCACGAGACACCCTGTTGATCAGACCCTGCCGAAACGATTTCGCCGGTCTGTAGAATGGAACCCAGTGCACCAGTCGCATCAATCGGGGAGAGCCAGCGCCATGCCGTTTTCAGGAACCGTGCGAGTCGCCGTCGTCCAGGCTGCCTCGGTCGCTTTCGATCGGGAACGCTCACTCGACAAGGCCAGAGGTCTGATTGCCGATGCCGCCGCCAAGGGCGCGGAACTGGTCGTCTTCCCCGAGGTCTTCCTCTCCGGGTATCCGCGCGGTTCCGATTTCGGGATCGTCGTTGGCAATCGAACCACCGAAGGGCGCGAAGCCTTCCGTCGCCATGCCGATGCCGCGGTCGAAGTCCCCAGTCCCGCCACCGTCGCCCTCAGCGAGATGGCGGCCGAGCACGGTGTTTTCCTCGTCATGGGTGTGACCGAGCGAGAAGGAGGCACCCTCTACTGCACCGCTCTTTTCTTCGGTCCCGATGGCGCCTATCTCGGCAAACACCGCAAAATCCTCCCCACCGCCGCCGAGCGCCTGATCTGGGGTCAGGGCGATGGCTCCACTCTGCCGGTC
>JAPXRQ010000265.1:0-1048 GCA_033813515.1 Thermomicrobiales bacterium | reverse complement strand
GATCGGGGCGGTCATCTGCTGGGAGAACTACATGCCGCTCCTGCGCACCACCATGTACGGCAAGGGCATCCAGATCTATTGCGCCCCGACGGCCGATCAGCGCGACACCTGGCTGGCAACCATGCGTCATATCGCGCTCGAGGGTCGCTGTTTTGTCCTTTCCGCCAATCAATATTGCCGGCGGAGGGACTACCCGATCGACTACGACACCACCTTCAGTAATGACCCCGAGGCGATTTACTCCCGCGGCGGCAGCTGCATCGTCAATCCGCTCGGAGAGATCATCGCCGGACCGGACTACGAGGGCGAAACGATCCTGATCGCCGATCTGGACCTGGCCGATATCACCCGCGCCAATCTCGACTTCGACGCCATCGGCCACTACAGCCGCCCAGACCTCTTCCAGCTAACCGTCAACGAAACCCCCATGCCCCGGGTTGCCGGGATCTCTCCCGCCATCCCGACCTCTACGGCCGAACCCGCCTCTTCCCCAACGCAGACCGAGACCCTGATCCGGACGTGATTCCGCCGATCAAGCACATGCTGTAGTGGTTGACCGCGTCAGCTCCCGCGTTCTGGTGAAACACATTGGGTAATACAGGGTTGTCTCGCCGTCGCACCACACCAACAAACCTTTGCTGAGCGCAAAACTCGATCTGTAGGGGCTACCTGCGGTCGCCCGACGGTATCGAGCGCTCTGAATGCCACGTAACAAGCTCTCATCCAGCAGAGATGATCGCCACCGATCTAAGCATGCGAACAGGCTTACCGGCACCGCTCGGCCGAACGCAGTTAGCCGCTACAAAAGGTTTCTCGGAAAGCGTGATGCATACGAGTCTGGCCGCGTCAGCCACCGTTTCCCGAACACCCGCCCGAAAGAACAACAGTCGCTAGAACGTTGTGCACGATCGCGGACATCACGCAACGAGAGCACCGTGACCACTGTAGTGGCTGACCGCGTCAGCCCGCCCACTCCCTGACGTCCCGCCCAAAGCACCACAACCGTTCACCATGTCGCAGTGTGATCCGGCTGAGGGAGTCCTCACTC
>JAPXRQ010000264.1:0-3763 GCA_033813515.1 Thermomicrobiales bacterium | reverse complement strand
CAGGGCGACGATGCAGACGATAGCGATCAGGACGATGATGAGTGCGTACTCAACGAGGCCCTGTCCCTCTTCCTCATCCTTCGAGAAGGACGCGAACCAGGTCTGAGCGTAGGTAACCAGAGACAGCATTGCAGATTCCTCCCTGCAGAACAACAAACGACAACTGCTAAAAAACGGTGTCTACCTTGGCCTCCCGATCGGATGTCCCGTTCCGTTCGCTCGGTGTTCGGTTGACGTTGTTCATGTTGGGGGAGAGGTGAGGGAATCAGAATCACCTAACGGCAACAGTGGGTGTGGAGACGTACGTACTAGTGGTTGACCTGGTGGACTATCGGTGGCGGGACCAGCGCACCGGCCTCCGACCGGGACCGACCCCAGACCGGAAGCGCCAATGCCAGCAGCGCCAACAGCGGAACCAGCCAGGCGAGCAGGCTGACTTTCGCGACCGTGGCCGGATACGAGACCACGATTTCGTGCGTGCCGGGCCCAACGACGATACCGCGGAAGACACCGTTTGCCGCGTAGATTTCGGTGGCCTGTCCGTCGACCGTCGCGGTCCAGCCGGGATCCCAGATCTCGCTCAGGACGACCATCCCGACGGCATCAGTTTCAACGGAGAGGCGGATTTCATCGGCCCCGTACGACGTGACAGTCACATTTCCGGAGCCAGTGCCGCTCATTACCGGACCGCGACCGACGATCCCGGCGGTAGTGCGCGGATCCATTTGCCCCGCGTCGATGGCCTGGAGGATGTCCGCTTCGGAATCCATCGCCACGACGTTATGCACCAGCCAGGCGCGCGGGAACGGATTGGGGTACTCGAGGACGCGGATGACGGAATTGGTGAAGACAGTTGGCAGGCGTTGACTCAGGTGAAGCAGATCCGGACGATCAGTCGGGATCTCGCGCGGAACGACGATGTATCGCACGCCGAGCATCTGCAGGAGCGGCGAATCGAGACCGCCCATGAGGACGTTGGACGCGTGATAGCTCTGATCTGTCTGATTGATGGCATCGAAGTATTCGACGTAGCGTTGGATCTGGACCGGGTTGTAGCCCTGGATGTCCTGAATCTCGGCCGGAATCGAGATGTTATTGACCAGGAGACGGTAGGTGCCGCGTTCCGAGAAGAAGATGTGATATGTCCGCAGCTCACCATCCTCGACGAGGCGCAACTGGTCGTAACCGAAGTAGCGGAAAAGATTGCCGTCGGTCTCCTGGGCCTTGATCCAGGCGGCGACGTCGCTGACTTCCGTGTAGGCATCGACGGCGGCTCGGGAGCGCTGAGTGAAGCTTGAGTCGGCCCGCCCGGTGGCGCGATTGACGGCGGGGTCCCACATCATGAGCAGGATCAGGGCGATGGCGATCGGGTAGCCGATCCACCGCCTCGGGATGAGCAAGCCGATACCAATGAGAACCAGGGCAAGCAGGGCAACCCGCAGGCGTTCGTCGTTCAGAGCGGTGCGGTACTGGTTGCGCATGACGATATCGATGCCCACCAGCGCGAGTCCGGCAATGACGACCGCCCAGGCCGCGAGGAGGGTACGGGGTCGGCGCGTGCGATCTGGTTCGGTGATGCCGTCAATCAGCCAGCCGGCAGCGATTGCTGGTGGCAGGAACAGCACGATCAGGACGCGATCGGGCTGGTGGATATGGAGCGCATCGAACCGGGGGAGAAGGGCAAAGAGCTTTTCGATCGGGGAATCGACCAGGATCAGGGAGAGACCGATCAGGAACAGGGCTATGAAGAACGGCATGCGCGGACGTCGCCCGAAAGCAACAGCGCCGGCGACCATCAGGACGAGCAGGACAAGGCCGAGATAGGTCGTGCTGGTCCCGCTTTCATAGCTGAAGAGTTCGCGGACGAAGGTTTGCCATTCCCATCCCGAGGCGCGGGCTGAATCGCCGGTTGTGTAGAGATCGGCGAGGTTGGAGCGACTGATCGTATCGAGGCGCGGAATGAGTGCGGGCGCGACCGTAGCGGCGGCAATCACCCCTGCGACCAGACCGCCAACCATCAGTTGCTTGATCTGCGTGCTCCAATGCCACGGTCCGTCGTGATGCATGAGGAGGCGGACGATGGCATAGGCGGTGACGGCGAGTGCTCCGTAGTAGGCGCCCTGACCGATCCAACCGGCCATCATTTGACCGGTGCAGAAGCCGGCCAGGATCAGCCAGCCGAATTGTGCGCGGCGTGTTGTCGCCCGCAACATCATCTCAAAGGCGAGGTAGACGGTTGGAATCCAGACCGCGACCTCGAGATGGATCGTGCAGCACGCGATGCGTTCGGTCAGGTTGCCGAAGGTGAAGGCGACCGAAGCCATCAGTGCGCCCACGGCCCGCATGCCAATTACGCGTGCGTAGAGGTACGTCCCGGCGGCAGCGAGGACGACGTGGAAGCCGAGGAAGAGGTTGTATCCGGTCAGATCGGGCGAGATGGTGAAGGCGACCATGGCTGGCAAATAGGCCCAGCCCGATTGGGGATCCCCGGCGAACGGTACGCCGGAGAGGGTGTACGGCATCCAGCCGGGGAGATCGAACGCCCGCAGCCGCTCGCCCAGTTCCTGATACCACGGCAGATAAAAGGAGAGGACATCGAGGCGGCGGAGGTTGTAGAGCGAGCTGGTGTTTGCCCACAGCAGGGCCAGACCCGAGCCGATCGCGATCAGCAGGGCAATGGCATCGACCAGGCGGCTGGTTCGGGACGTGGCCTCAGACCGGGGCAGCGCGTGCGTCATGCCCGGCTTCTGGTGGGGGAGGCGGAGGGTCGATCTCGAAGGGATCGTCGTCGATCGCTTCGGGGAGGAGCGGCCATAAGGCGGTCTCGTCCTGGGCGCTGGTTTGATCGCCCCGGCGTTTGCGCCAGAGATGTTCGCCGCCGAGGAGGATGGGGATAAGTGCAAACGGGACCAGCCATAGGGCAAAGGTAGCCCGTTCCAGTGTGGCCGGGAAGCGCAGGACTACGGTGTGCTCGCCGCCATCGACGACGATCCCGCGCAGCACGCCATTGACCTGCAGGATATCGACCTCATGCCCATCGACCTCCGCGACCCAGCCCGGATCCCAGATTTCGCTGAGGACGACCAGGCCTCGCGATCCCGTGGTGACCTTCAGCTTGATCGTGTCGTCCTCGTAGGAAGTGATCTCGACACTGTCCGCGACCGACGGATTGGCCGCGTCAAGGATGGGAGGCTCCGTGTCGATCAGGGCGGTCTGGGCCGGATCGACATGGCCCAGCTGGAACTCGCGCAGCATCGATTCGGCCGGGACCTGCTGGACATCGTGCACGAGCCAGGCGCGCGGCATGGCCTGCGTGTTCTCGAGGACGCGGACTGTGCCATCGGTGAAGACGGTTGGATAGCGGGAGGACATGAGGGCGAGATCGGGCCGATCGGGAGGAAGCTCGGCCGGGATTATGATGTAGCGGACATTGAGCAGGTTCAGGAGCGGCGACGTCAGTCCGCCCTCAAGGACAGAGGCCATGTGGTAGCTCTGTTCCTTGCCATTGAGCGCATTGATGAAATCGACATAATCCTGCAACTGGACCGGATTGTATCCCTGGATATCCTGCAGATTGAAGTGCATGCCCCGGTTATTGACCATGAGCGCGTATGTGTAGGGCTTGTAGTTACCGATCGCGTAGGTGCTGCGTTCGCCAGTCGGGAGGGTCATTGCCTCCATGTCGTATCCGTAGAAGCGGAAGGCGCCATCCTCCTCCATCCGCGCGACCAGCCAATCGGAGGTGGCGGTGGGATTGACGTTG
>JAPXRQ010000263.1:0-3777 GCA_033813515.1 Thermomicrobiales bacterium | reverse complement strand
CTCCGGTTCGGTGACGGGCGGCGGTGAGATCACCATCAAGGTGACCCTGACCGGCAAGGCGAGTTCGACCACTGCGGTTTCGCTGAAATCGAACCGACCCTCGGTGGCCAGTCCGCCAGCGACGATCTCGGTGCCATCAGGTGCATCCAGCGCATCAATCAAGGTGCGGACCCGGGCAGCCAATCAACAGGCGACGGTCACATTGACGGCAAAACTGGGGACAGTTACCAAGACCGTTCAGGTGGTCGTCAAGCCGCCGGCGCTTTCGGGTGTTTCGATGCCAGGGAGTGTTCAGGAGGGAGCCGGGGTCAATGTCACCATTCGGCTGAACTCCGTGGCGCCGTCTGGTGGAATGGTCGTGAGCCTTGCTGCCACGAAGTCGTTGCTCACCGGCTTACCGGCAACCGCCAAAGTGCCTGGAGGGAAGACGGGAGTTGCGATCCGCGTGACCGCAGGACCGGTCTCCAGTAATCAGAGCGTGACGGTGACGGGGAGTCTGAACGGCGTCTCGAAGTCGAGCACGATCACCATCACGGACGCTGCTTCACCGACGAGCACCGCGACGCCGCCAAACACCGCCACTCCGACCGCGACTGCCTCGGCAACGGCGACAATGACGGCGACGGCAACCGTGACGCTCCCGCCTGGGATCCCGTTTACCGACAACTCGGCCGCCCCGATCTTCTCGGGCAATGGTCTCCCCTACAAGAGCAGCCTGCAGGCCAATGAAAGCCAGCGCCTGCAGATATCAATCATCAACTGGACGACCACGAACACCAATGTCCATATCGTGGCAAGCGCTGCCGGTGTCCTTGACATTGCCAGCGATGTGGTCATTCTGCCGGGTTCGACCCAGGTGCTGGTCCCGATCAAGGGTTTGGTCTCAGGCACCACGACGCTGACGGCGACGAATGGCGATCAGACGATTCAGTTCACGATCGTTGTCTACGATGTCGGATTCCAGGACAACACAGCGGCGCCTATCTTCGTGGCGAATGGACTCCCCTGGAAGAGCAGTCTTCAGGTCGGTGAAAACCAGCGCCTTGTTCTGGGCCTGTCTGAGCCTGTGCAATCGGATACGACCGTAACGGTCTCGCAATCCACGTCTGGGATTGTCGACTTCCCATCATCGATCCTGTTCACGACGGGGCAACAGGTGCTCTACATTCCGATTACTGGCCTGGTATCCGGCACGTCTGTCTTGACTGTCACGAACCAGACGCAGTCGATCCAATTCACGATCCTGGTCTACTACCCGACCGTCGAAAAACTCTGGGTTCAGGGAAGCGGCGGAACCTGGGACGATCACGAGTTCTGGGTTGGGATAGATCTGGCTCCACCCAATGTGGACTATCAGTTGTGTGTCCGACTCTCCGAGCCGACGGCGCAGCAAGGGCAGACGGTTGCCCTGCAGCAGGACCCGTCCGGATCCGGGAGCACTGCGGAGATCACGACAATGCCGCTCACCCAGTTCCTGCCAGCTGGATACCAGCAGGTTTGTACCTCGTTCATCGCACATGGAGCACCTGGGGCGTACTCGGTCGACATCTCGGCTGTGATTGGTATGAGCAGCAAGACCATCGAGATCCATGTCGTCGAGGTGGGAGTGCCCAGCTAGCAACTTCAGACCGGCCGGAGGCATGGTACGTCTTCGGCCGGTCTACCCTACCCTCGACGTGATCGGCAATTGCTCCTAATCTGGCGACATGAACACGCCTCGGTTTGTAGAAGTTGCCGTTGAGGGAATGTTGCCGGGAGCAGATTCGGCGACGCTCACCTACGCACTGCCCGATACCCTCCGCGAGGTTCCCACGCCCGGGAGTTTGGTCTGGGTGCCATTACGGCGGGAAGTTGCCCTGGGTGTCGTCGTTGGCAGTCACCACGATCAACCCGAATTCGAAACGCGACCAATCTACGAGGTCTTGCCAGACGAGGTCGCGCTGGATGGTGACAAGGTTGCCTTCAGTCGGTGGTTGCAGCGGGAAACGGCGTCATCGCTCTTTGCCTGTCTGCGCTTGTGGATGCCGCCGGGAGTCGAGCACAACTACATACCCTGGTTTGAGTTCAGGCAGTCTCGGCACGAACCAACCCGACAGCAGGGCAAGGTACTTGACCTGCTGCAGACGAACGGGGCGATGTCGCTGGGGCAGTTGCAGCAGAAGGTCGGCTCGTCGCTGACGTCGATCGTCCCCGATCTGGAAGCGGCAGGAGCCATCCGCCGGAGTTACCGATCGACAATCCAGACGCACGGCACACGAACCGAGCGGTGGCTCGTTGCGCGTGCTGATCCATTACCTGCAAAGCTGACGGTCCGGCAGCGCGAGGTCTTGTCGACGATCGAGGAATATGGCGAGGTCGGGGCGCGTGCGGCTGAGATTTCCGATCGGACCGGGGCGTCGAGTTCGGTGATAGGCCGTCTGGTCGACGCGGGAATGGTGCGAACCGACGATCGGCCGATCCGCGTCGATGGCGAGGTTCAGGTTTTTGGGGCGCTGCCGACGCTGACCGACGAACAGGCGACGGTCTGGCGATCGCTGGAGCAGGAGATACAGGCGCCGACGAGCAAGCCTCAGTTGCTGTTCGGCGTAACCGGCAGTGGCAAGACAGAACTGTATCTGCGCGCGATTGCGGCCACCCTGCGGCGCGGAAAGAGCGCGTTCATGCTCGTACCCGAGATCGCCCTGACAACTCACATCGCGGCGCGGGTCAAGGAACGGTTCCCCGGTCGTGTGGCCGTGTTGCACAGCGGCTTGTCGGTTGGCGCGCGGCAGGAGGTTTGGAGTCAGGTCGCGTCTGGCGAACGTCCGATTGTGATCGGTCCGCGCTCGGCCCTGTTTGCGCCAGCACCGAACCCCGGCCTTTACGTGCTCGATGAGGAACACGACAACGCGTACAAGCAGGAGACTGATCCGCGCTATTCGGCGCGCCTGGCGGCTGTCGAACTGGCCAGGCGCAATCGGGCGGTCCTGATTTTAGGGAGCGCGACGCCGACCATCGAAACATTGTGGCAGGGAGAACAGGGCGCGATCGCCGTCCATCGTCTGACGCGACGGGCAGTGGCGTCGGCACCGGACCTGCCGCCGGTGCAGTTGGTTGATATCCGGCAGGAACTTGGTCGCGGCAATACATCGTTCTTCAGCCGTACTTTGACCGATGCGATCCAGGTGGCGCTGGACCGGAACGAGCAGGTGATGCTGCTCATGAACCGGCGCGGTATGGCAACGGTCGTCCTTTGCCGATCCTGTGGGCACGCGGTGGTGTGTCCGAACTGCGCCATTCCGTTGGTGTACCACCGGGACCGCCAGAGCATGATTTGCCACCGGTGCGATCACCGGGAGGCGCCGCAGAGCCATTGCCCAATTTGTACCGGAGCGCTCGATTACTTTGGCGCCGGCACCCAGCGGATTGAGGCCGAAGTGGCCCGGTACTTTCCGAGGGCACGGGTCGTCCGCTGGGATATGGATGTCAATCGCAAGGCCGGGGCGGCGGCGCAGATCCTGAAATCGATCGAATCGCGCGATGTCGACATCATTGTCGGCACGCAGTTGATTGCGAAGGGCCTGGATCTACCGTTCGTGACAACAGTCGGCATCATCAATGCCGATGTGGGTCTCTTCTTTCCCGACTTCCGATCGGGCGAGCGGACGTTTCAGTTGGTAACCCAGATGGCGGGCCGGGCTGGCCGTCGTACGCCACATAGTCGGGTCATCGTCCAGACCTACTCTCCGGATCATTACGTGCTCCAGACCGCGTCGAAACACGATGTTCTGGGCTTCT
>JAPXRQ010000262.1:0-3814 GCA_033813515.1 Thermomicrobiales bacterium | reverse complement strand
GCAATTGCTGGCAGCACCGTCTTCGGATCGCCGAGGAACGCCTTGTCGAACCCTGGCACGCCCCAGTCGTTGAGCTGGCCGACCAGACCGCGCGTCGGGTTCATCAACGCGCTCCAGATGAAGGCGGTGATGACACTCGGCAGTACATACGGCAGGAACAGGGTCAGGCGGAAGAAGATCGCTGCCCGCTTGATTGGCGCGAGCAGGCTTGCCCCGATCAATGCCAAAGTGATCGGCACTGTCAGGAACATCAACATCCAGATGACATTGTTTCGAAACGCGTGCCAGAACGAGGGATCGTCGAAAAAGAGGGTGCGGAAGTTATCCAGCCCGATGAACTTCGCCTTGCCCAAACCGCTCCACTCGGTCATCGAGTAATAAAACGCGGAGATGGCCGGGCCAGCGACAACCGCGATATTGATAAGCAAGATCGGTAACACGAAGAGCCACGGAACAACTTTCCTGCGGAATCTGGCTGTTTGCCATGGCTTCAGTCGCACCGTCGGAATCGTTACTCCGGTTATCGGAGCCGATCCGGTTTGTGTGGTCACGGTGGCGTACTCCAATCACGGGAAAAGGGGGATGCCAGACGTACGCTGGCACCCCCGAGCACGTTAGCGAGTTGGGATCGGTGGAATCTCGCCAGCGGCGAACTCCTGATCGAACTGATCCTGGATCGACTGCAGATATTCCTCTGCCGTCATATCGCCAGCCCAGACCTTTTCGATGTTGTCGATAATCACCTGCTCGGTCTTCGGCGGGAAGAATGTCCAGGTGGTGTAGCCGTAGTTGTTGTTGGCGCTGGCATCGTTCAATGCCTGCAGGATGGCGGCGTACCGGGAATCGAGGCCGGTCAGCATGTCGGCCGGGATCGCAACCGGGGCCGGGGCAAGCGCGCAATCGAGCAACATGGTCGCCTGCGATTCTGCCGAGTAGAAGTAGGTCAGAAAGTCAGCAACCTGATCCGGCGACTTCGAGTTGATATTGATCGACTGGGTCGAGCCGATACCAAGATCGAACTTCGGTGTGCCATCGGCCGATGGGACCGGGACCCAGTCCCAATCATTGTCGTTTCCGGCATCCGCACCGAAGAAGAGCGCCGCATCGGAGATCCACCAGGTGCCTTCGATCTTCATGGCCGCCTCACCCATGCCGAACGCCGCGCTGGCATCGGAGAAGGTGGTCGTGTAGTAGCGATCCAGACCGCCCATGAACCAGCCATTCTGCTGCATGGTGTTGACGTAGTTGACGGCATCGACGAACGGCTGATCGGTGAACTTGCCAGTGCCGGTCAGCGCGGCGTAGACAGCAGCGGGACCAGCTACCTGGTTGAACATTTCACCAACAAACCACTCGTTGGCGCCCTTCCACTCCTGATTGGCGTGGGCGAACGGGATGATGCCGGCGTCGTCGATCGTCTGCGCCAGTGTCATCAGTTCATCGATGGTCGTCGGGGCAGTCCAGCCGTTCGATTCGAAGAGGGTTTTGTTGTAGTAGAGGACCAGGGTCTCGACCTCGTTCGGGATCGAGAAGAGCTTGCCATCGACCAAACCGAGGCTGAGCGCCCACGGGAAGAAGGTGTCCTGCCAACCCTGGCTGGCGGCATAGTCCTCCAGGGCAACCAGCGAACCAGCAGCGGCCAGTTCGTAGGCAAACGACGGACCCGGAGTACCGATCAGGTCCGGTCCGCCACCACCGGCGAGCGCGGTGCGGGTGGCATCCCAGTTGTTTGGCTGCTTGGTCGCCTTGACCGTGGCCGTGCCGGTGTCGGAATCGTTGTACGGCTCGATGATGTTGGCGATCATGCAGTCGGCCGTTTCCGGACCGCCAGTGGTGTCAAACCAGAACTGAATCTCTGGCTTGTCCTGGGCGAGCGTGATGCCGTGCTGGGCGGCGAGCGTGATTGCCGGAACAGCCGCGGCGGATGTCTTCAGAAGAGTCCGGCGATCAATGCAGTTCTTGCATGGGCGCTTGAAGGGATTCATGGTGTTGCAACCTCCATCGGTGCGTTGTTGATCTGACAGGGACCAACATGATTCCTGTCAACCTGATCACGTGTTACTCAACTGCCGTTTTCGCTCGCCTCCTCTCCTCGACCACCCGCGGCGGCCGCGTCGACTCGCGTACGACGAGCGAAAACGCCATCAGGAGCATTTCCGGCGGGCCGGATTCTTCGCCATCAAGACGGCTGAACAGGAGATGCGCGGCCCGGGTTCCGAGTTCGCGCGGGAACTGATCGATCGTGGTCAGCGGTGGATGGACCAGCGCGGCCATGGCGATGTTGTCGAATCCCACCAGCGAGATGTCCTCCGGTACGGAAAGGCCGACCTCGCGAATGGCCCGCATTGCACCGATCGCCATCGAATCGTTGGCGGCGAAGATTGCCGTTGGACGTGGGGACGATTTCAGGATCTCGCGGGTTGCTTCGTAACCGCCATCCTCGGTGAACTCGCCCGCCCGGATGAGTTGCTCCTCAATCGGCAACTGATGTTCCGCCAGGGCGCGCCGGTATCCGAGCACGCGATGTTCGCGCGGGGGAGTGCCCACCACACCAGCGGCCATGGCGATGCGGGTGTGGCCAAGTTCGAGCAGGTGATTGACAGCGACACGGGCGGCCTCGGCGTTATCGCCGCCAATCGTGTCGATGCCATGTGTGTTCCAGATCGACTGGTGCGGGCCCAGCAGGACCACGCGCACACCGGCATTGGTGACATCGAGCAACGTGGGTGGATCGACGTGGAAGGGGGTCATGATCAGACCGTCGACCCGACCTTCCCGGGCGGAGAGCAGGGCCCGACGTTCCTTCTCCGGATCTCCATCGGTGTTGTAGACGATCAGGTTGTAGCCACGTGCTTCGGCGACATCCTGCACGCCCCGCTCGAGGGACGGGTAATAGGGGTTGGTGATATCGGGGATGATGCAGGCGATGGTCATCGTCCGCCGGGTGCGGAGGGAGCGGGCTGCGCCGTTGGGGACGTAGCCGAGTTCCTGCGCGGCATCGAGGATACGCTGCCGGGTTTCCTCGGGAATGACAATGCTGGGGTTCTTGCTGAGGACATAGGAGACCGTGGCCTGGCTCACCTCGGCGCGGCGGGCGACATCGCCTTGAGTCGGTCGCTTGGTGGTCGGGGCGGCGTTGCTCACGGGGCTCCAGCAGAGTGATACGTATCAGTGATACGTATAAATACCAAGTTGCGCGGATGTCGTCAAGGCGAAAAGGTTGAGACTTGCGCTATTGCCGCCCCGGATTCGTGCTCCAATGGGCGATGCGGATGGGGAAACGCGTTGATGTAGCGGCGCGTGTTCCAGCTCGTGCCATGGGGGGGTGCGGCATGGAACTAATGCGCCGAACCGGGACCGCCCGGTTTGCCAGCAGCTGGAACAGCAGGCGCTACATTGGATTCTTGCTCCGATCGGCGATGCTGGTTGAGGAGGGTCCGTGATGTAGCGGCGCGTGTTCCAGCTCGTGCCATGGACGCGCGGCGATTGGAGCCGGTGTGCCCAACCGATACCGCGCGGTTCGCCAGCAGCTGGAACAGCAGGCGCTACATTGATTGCGCGCTCCAATCGGCGATGCTGGTTGGGGAGACGCATCGATGTAGCGGCGCGTGTTCCAGCTCGTGCCAAAGGGAATGCAGCATGGAACCGGTCTGCTCAAAAGAGGTTCTGGTCAGCTGGACCGCCCGATTGCCAGCAGCTGGAACGGCCGGCACTTGTATCTTTTTCTTGGTTGTGACGGCGACCGTGCCGGCGCTTGGATGTGGGCATCCGTGTCGTAGTTGAGGTCCCGTCACCGCCATACCGGGTGATCCGG
>JAPXRQ010000261.1:0-3861 GCA_033813515.1 Thermomicrobiales bacterium | reverse complement strand
CCCGCATTGCATCTGGAGAAGGAGGGGACACGCGCTCCGACTTTGGTCCGCTGTGGACCGCACCCGCCTCTTCCTGACGGTTCGTCATCAGGATCGTCGAGCGATTGACCTGTGCGCTATCGGTTCGTGTCATGTGGCCGCAGTGTAACGCTGCCTGTGCCTCCTCGGCAAACTAGAGAATGCGGCGGGCAGCCAGGGCCCGGCCAAGGGTCTGCTCATCGGCGTATTCGAGATCACCACCGACGGGTAAGCCACTCGCCGGCCGTGTGATCCGAATCCCACTGGGTGCCAGAATACGGTGTAAATAGGTCGCTGTGGCATCCCCCGGAAGATCGAGATTGGTCGCCACGATGATCTCCTCCGGCTGTTCGGTCTGGACCCGGTTGACCAGTTCCCGAATCCGAAGCTGATCGGGCCCGATGCCATCAATCGGTGAAATAGCTCCATGCAGGACATGGTAGCGACCTGGAATCTGGCCGGTGCGTTCCAGGGCGACAACATCGAGCGGTTCTTCCACCACACAGATCGTCGCGTTGCGTGTGGGATCGCTGCAGATCTCGCACGGATCGCTCTCGGTGATGTTGAAGCAGATCGAGCAGAGTGTGATCTTGTTGCGCACGTCCTCAATCGCCGCGGCCAGGGCCAACGCTTCGTCACGCGAGGTTCGAATCAGATGAAATGCAAGGCGAGATGCCGTTTTCGGTCCGACTCCGGGCAATTTGCCGAGTTCGTCGATCAACCGCGCTACGGGAGCGGCCGGACCACGACTGCGAGGTGGTTGCTGCAAGAAAATCGCCTGGCGTGAGCGCGCCCCGCCAATCGGGACACCTGTTCTATTTTACCATCCCGGCAAGGCTGGATCAGAGAACCGGACGACCCTTGATTCCGTCAGCCGGACCGATCAGTCCGTCCGCTTCCATCTGCTCGATGAGGCGCGCGGCCCGGTTGTATCCGATCCGCAATCGCCGCTGCAGCATGGAGGCTGATGCGGTTCCCTGACTGCGCACAATCTCCATCGCCTGATCCAGCAGCGGATCGTCGCTGGAGTCGTCTGGCTCGGCCGGTGCGCTCGAACTTGGCAGATCAATCCACTCTGGCGCGTACTGAGGAATTGGTGAAATCCGGTGCCAGTGATCCACCAGCCGCTTGACGTCGTCGTCCTCAACGAACGCACCCTGGATGCGGACCGGCTTGGCGGCATCAGGCGGCAGGAAAAGCATGTCGCCGCGTCCCAGCAGCCGTTCGGCGCCAGGCATATCCAACACAACCCGACTATCGGTCAGGCTCGTCACGGCGAAGGCGATCCGCGCAGGAACATTGGCCTTGATCAGACCGGTCAGGACATCGACCGACGGGCGTTGGGTGGCGATGATCAGATGGATACCAGCTGCCCGGCCCATCTGCGCGATTCGGCAGAGCACGGTCTCGACATCGTCTGGTGCGGTCATCATCAGGTCGGCCAGTTCGTCAATGATCACGACCAGGTACGGAATCTGCTCCGCACCTGGCTCATCGGCAATCTTCATTCGGTAGCCATCAAGGTTGCGTACGCCCATCTTGGAGAAGAGCGTGTAGCGGCGCTCCATCTCCTGCAGGGCCAGCCGCAGCGCACCGACCACCTTGTCCATCTCGGTAACGACCGGGCACTGAAGATGGGGCACACCGTTGTATCCGACGAGCTCGACCATCTTCGGGTCCATCATCAGCATCTTGAGTTCGGTCGGCCGCTTCGATGCCAGGAAGGTCGAGATGATCGCGGTCAGACAGACCGACTTTCCTGACCCTGTCGCTCCAGCAATCAGCAAGTGCGGCATCTTGGTCAAATCGTGAATGACGTAATTGCCGTTCACATCCCGCCCGAGCGGAATTGGCAACTTGAACTTGCCATGCGCGAAGCGATCCGATTCGAGTGTTTCGCGAAGTCCGACGGTCGAGATCTTGCTGTTCGGGATCTCCAGGCCGACCCGCGCCATACCTGGCACTGGCGCTTCGATCCGAATGCTCGGTGCGGCCAGGGCCAGGGCCAGATCATTCTGCAGTTCAGTAATGCGGCGGACCTTTGTGCCCAGACCAGGTTCCAGCGTGTACTGGGTTACGGCCGGCCCGGGATTGATCTCCCGCACCTTGGCATCCACCTTGAAGCTGGCCAGGGTCTCTTCGATGCGCTTCGCCTTGACCGTCAGATCGCCCTTGTCCAGCGTCACTTCCTCATAGAGATGGAGCTTGCTGATATCGGGCAGGGCCATGTTGTCGTCCAGTGGCATCGCCTTGGGTAGAACTGGCGCAGTCTTTTCGACCTTGGCCTTGACGCCAGTTTTGGGCGTGTTGATGACCGGACCGACATCACTCTTCGGCTTCTGCTCGACAGTTGCCACCGGGAATGGGCGCTCGGGAATGGCAGGGATGGTGTCGAAGATATCGTCGTCATCGAATGGCGGCAGCGGCTTGTAGATGATGTGCGCGACCCGGCCAAACTCGGCCAACACGTCCATCGGGGTGGTGCCAGAAATCAGAAAGACCGACGAGCACCCGGCCAGCATCAGAAGGGCGACGGATGGCACTTCGCCAATCGCCGATTGCATCATGTCGTAGATGTGGCTTCCGACAAAGCCACCGCGCTCGCGAAACGACTCACCGTCAACCGCCGCGGCATGCGTCAAGGCTGGAACGGCAACCACGAACAGGATCGCGCCCAGTGCACGAAGCGGCGGAATGGCTGGGCCTGGGCGACTGCGGAAGCACTGGATCGCAACGAACGCCGAGACAATGGGGACGACATACGGCGCCCTACCAACCAGCCAACGCAGTCCATCATCGATAGCTGCAACAAGGACGCCGTTGGATTCCCCGGCAAGCATCGACCAGGCGGTCACCAGTGCGATAATCGCGGCAAATCCGCCGATCATTTCTCGATTGATTGCGTCCAGCGATGGCAGGAATCGACCTGGGTGAACGGCCGTTCGCACGGAGCTTTGGGCACGCTGAGCGGTAGCCTGTTTCGGCTGCGCTTTCTTGCCCTTGCGTGATCGGGAGGGTGCAGATGATATTGGCCGGCTGCTTGCGCGAGTCGCCATGACGCATTCTCAATAGGTCGACAATCAATCACCATACGGACGCAGTGTACGTACGGTCACCCCATTCTACCGATACTTGCCTAGTTTTGTAAAGAGTCTTTATGACGATTTGGCACACCTTGCCCCGTTCAGCAACGGGTTGGGTGGTTCATGGCAGGAGGGTTCGGTCGCGAATGCCGTAATCCTACGGATAGGAAGCGACCCGCCAGACCAGCAAAGTTGTCTCATCAATCAGGTCACCGTGGCGGGAAACACATACCCGTTCACGATATCCGAAACAGAAGAATTGTCCGGGCTGGCTCGGTCAGGGAGTGTGCGTCAGATGAAGTCTCGTGCGGCATGTCGAACACTGGTGGCGTCGATGGTTCTCTTCGCGCTCTTGCTTGCTCCCGTTGCCTCGCTGACATCGGGCACAGTGCGCGCAGGGGATGGCGCATTCAAACTCCGGGGCTTCGTCTGGAATTGCGCCACCGATCCCGGTCGGATGGTCTTTTCGGACACGATGCCAGACGACTGCTCGGGGGGCGCTTCACCGTTCACCATCGTCACGCAAACGGACGACGGTGTGGCCGGCAATACTGCCTTCCCGGATGTCACCGGGTTCTATGAGATCGAGGACGGGACACCCACCACCACTTCGCTTCGCCTCGGCGTGACGCCATCGGACGGACTTGCCGGCGCGATGTCCTGTTACTACCTGCAGGACAACATCGATGTCAGTCAGGCGCTGCTACCGCTGGATGCGGATGGCTCTGCCGAGATCCTCGCCGGTCAGACCACCTGGAAC
>JAPXRQ010000260.1:0-3908 GCA_033813515.1 Thermomicrobiales bacterium | reverse complement strand
GCCATGCTCCGGGACAACATCACCTGGCACGAAACTAAGATCGGCCGCGGAGAATTCCTGCCGTAACCCCCGAAATCGTTGACATTCAACACGGTTACTGAAGGCACTGGAAAAAGGAACGCCGGCCAATCACTCGTCTCGCTTTTGAGTCCCTTTAGCGGACTTCTTTGGATCGGGCCGGTCCTTTAGCACCGGCCGTGACAGCGCGCCGGATTGCTGGAGCCGGATCCGCTCACCAATCATCTCGGCGGAATCAGACTGGGGGCGCAAACCTATCGAAACGACCCGTTCACACGCCGAGATTCATCTCCGCCACCGGGAGACCATCCGCCCGGCAGCGGCGGGTTTGTGCCACAAACCCCTACCTCAGGTGCGCCCGCGACCCGTCCGAATACGAACACGAACACGATCGACGAATACGAATCAGGCGACGCGGCTGGATGCCAGGGTCGCGGTGCCGTCCGGGATGGAATCAATCGAGACGATGTGCAGCGCTTCGGCTCCATCGGCGAGCGTATCGGCCAACTTGCAGCCAATCTGCCAGATGTTCTCGTAGCCGCCCGGCTCGACCAGACACACGCCACCCTGCAGCGCAATCCATGTCGCCGGTCCGACATCGTGCGAGTCATCCGCCCCGAAGAGCGTGTCCATCTCGTAGTAGGCGGGGACGAGCGAATCGAACTCGTACGTCGTCTGCGCAACAACTTCCTGCACGGTCGTGCTCGGCCCCAGAACGAGGAAATTGCCATCGTCCAGGTGCCCAACACTGATCGGCACCGATCCAGCCGCATGCCGCCGCAGCAACACGCTGACCAGCACCACGAACTGATCCAGTCCGCTTCGGCCAAAATCCTGCCGGTAAGCGTCGGCCTCGCGCAGGTTGAGGATGCCGACTCCGAAGAGCTCCCGTGCAACCACACGGCGATGCATGTCATCAATGACCGCTGTCCGCCGTGGGAAGTTGGTCAGATCATCGAGCGTGCGCGTGCCTTCGGTGCCTGGAATGAGCACCGACACCTGATGGAAGAACTCCTCGATATCCCACGGCGCCTGCAGAATCGCATCGGCCGGCAGTCCCGCCAGCATCCAGGCCGGGGGAGATGTGTCTTCAAAAAGCAGAATCGGGATGCCCGCGGTCAGCACATTCTGCTTGAGCCGCTGGCACGTGTGGGCAGCCTCGCCGCCTGCGCCATCTCCGTGAACAAGCACGAGATCGGGCGACTGGTCCGCCAGGGCCGAGTTCAGATCGGGCATGGTCGCGACACGGTCCATGGTCCAGCCTCGCTCCGCTGCATGCGGTTCGAGCACGGATTCGACCGTGGTGGTCGGGTCGATGATCAACAAATGCATAGGGCCGGGATGCTCCTCTTCCGTCGCCGTACCCCAATCTTGGACAACAACGCGCACAAATCCCACCCTGCACATAACCACAAAGTCGGATTCAGGACGATTCGATCCCGGCCAGATAGTCCCCCGCCGTTGCCAGCGCCCGCTCGTCCCACCCCTCGTCTTCGGTATCGAACCAGACGATATCGGTCCGTCGCCGCAACCAGGTCGACTGATGCCGGACATAGCGATTGGTGTCGATCTTGATCTGCGCCACCGCCGACGGCAGATCCGCTTCACCCCGCAGATAGGGCAGCAACTGCCGATACCCGATCGCCGAAAACGCCGGCTCGTCGCCCGTCAAACCCGAGTCCAGCAACCCCTGCACCTCGGCGACCAGGCCTTCCTCAATCTGCCGATCCACCCGTTCGGCCAGGGCCACCCGCAGACGATCCCGATCCCGCCGCAGCCCGATGTGCAGGAAGCGATACGGCGGTTCCTCGCGCGATTCGATCTCGCTCATCGGCCGGCCGGTGGCATCGTGGATCTCCAGCGCCCGCACAATCCGGCGCAGATTGTTGCCCGAGCGCGTGGCCGCAACCGGATCAACCGCCTGCAACTCCGCGATCAGGACCTCGATGCCCTCATTCAGCGCCCGCTCTTCGAGATGTGCCCGGAATTCGGGATCCGGCTCCACCTGCGGAACGGTCCATCCCTCGGTGATCGCATTCATGTAGAGCGGCGTCCCACCGACCAGAATCGGTACTGCTGCTCGAGCGCTGATCTCGACAAAGGCGGCATATGCCATCTGCTGAATGAGCGGAATGTAGGCACGCTCTCGCGGATCGAGCACATCGACCAGGTGATGGCGAACCATTTCGCGCTGCTCAGGCGTTGGTTTGGCAACACCTATTTGCAGGTCGCGGTACAGGTACCGGGAATCTGCATTGACCACTTCGCCGTTAAACTGGAGGGCGAGTTTGATCGAGAAATCGGTTTTACCGACTCCCGTGCACCCGTGGATCGCGATAATCAGCGGTCGATCTGTTTGCATCACTCGTGCCGAAATCCGTTGCCGCACGCGGGCGGAGAGTAAACTGACTCCCGACGTAACGGCGTCTCGTCGTCCTGCCGCATTCCGTCCCGATCAATCCCGATCCGGAATGCGTCGTAACTCTATCCCGACAGGGCCAATCGATTCATGATCCGCAGTGTACTGACCCTCCTCAAAGTCGCCATCATCGTCATCAGCACGTTGGCGGTTGGTCTGGGCGGCTATGCCTTTTTCGACCACTACCGCACCCAGGCCGAAGAGGATGCTGGCGTCGGCGAGACGGTGGTCGTCAATATCAAGTCGGACGATGTCGATGACACGGCCGCACTCCTGCACGACAAGGGACTGATCCGATCCGAGGATGTCTTCGCCCTCACCGTCCGTTATGTCGATAAGGACATCAAGCCGGCGACATACGAACTGACCAAGGGCATGTCGGTCAGCACGATTGTCGACTACATCACGACCGAGAAGAGCAAGGCCGTCACCAAGGTCAAGGATTACAAGATCACGGTCGTCGAAGGCTGGCGGACCGAGCAGATCGCCGATGAACTCGATGCGTTGAAGTACCCACCGGGTGGCGATGCCTTCCTGCGCGCGGTCAAGGACTACGATCACGACAGTTACGACTTCCTCGACGGCACCAAGAGCGGCTCGCTGGAGGGCTTCCTCTTCCCGGCGACCTACGAGTTCAGTTCGGACACGACACCGGACGAGCTGGTGACGATGATGCTGAACGCGTTCGATCAGCAGGTCACACCGAACATGCGCAAGCGGGCCAAGCAGATGAACCTCTCGCTGTACGACGTGATCAAGATCGCCGCCCTGGTGGAGCGCGAAACCGCCGTGGCCGATGAGCGGCCCATCGTTGCAGACGTCTACCTGAAGCGATATGACGAAGGCATGGTCTTGCAGGCCGATCCTACGATCTCCTACGCAATGGGGAAAGTGAAGGGCAAATGGTGGCCCGTCCCGGGTGTTGACGACTTGCAGATGGACTCGTCATACAACCTGTACACGCATGAGGGCCTTGGGCCGGCGCCAATCGCGAATCCAAGTATTCTCTCGATCAAGGCCGTCCTGGAACCAGCCGATTCGCCGTTCTATTACTTCACTGCCAGGAACGATGGGTCGGGACGCCACCTCTTCGCGGCGACCAACGACGAACAGAATTACAACCAGCAAATGGTGAACGACGGAGCCGACCTGAGCGAATACGACTCCGAATATCTCCAATACCTACCCACCCAATAGCCGAAATCGACCGTCAGGATCCTGCCGTCCTGCAACGGCGGGTTTGTGCAACAAACCCCTCCGGCATTACGCCGCCAATCGTAGTCACGGGGCGGCCCTGCCCCGTCTCGCCATCGGCGAGGTCGCCCGAGGGCGATAACCTCCTCCGCAAACTCGGTGACACGCCGCAACCCGGTTCCGAACCACGCCACCGCCCGACCGAGACCTTGCCGCATCGCAATGCGGCGCTACAAGAGGCGGCAGATGTAGTGCCATGGGTTCCAGCCCATGGTCT
>JAPXRQ010000259.1:0-3915 GCA_033813515.1 Thermomicrobiales bacterium | reverse complement strand
GGTAACCTGCTGGACGTGATCGGTTCGGACATCGTAACCAGCGGCATCATGAACGTGACGCTGGATGCCGCCGGCCGGATCTACGTCACCGGCTTCACCGACGTGCCGGTCATCGCAGTCCTCACACCGGATGGTGAGTTGCTGGCCATGTTCGGTCCGCCGGAAGGCGATCTCTCGCCGATGCAACTCCCCTCGGGAATCGGCACAGACGGCGAGGGCAGCATCTATGTCACCGACGCCATGGCCAATGTCCTGATGGGCTTCCACATCGACACCACCAGTTGGCCAACGGCTTCCGAAGCCACAACCACGACCTGAACTCTCCTCGCTGAGAGCCTATTCACCGGGGATAGCACCTATCAGCCATCCCCGGTGTTGCTCCTCTCACAAACTCCACAGCGCATTTCGTTGATCCCCATTCGTATGTGCCCCAACAGACGGAATTTGCATCGCCAGAGCGACTTACATTCCCAGAAGTCGGTGTGATCAGTTGGCGATGAGCTGGAACGCTGATGTCCCGACACTTGAGGAGGAGACGGTAAACGTGAAGATTTGCCTGGTTCGCAATGTATGTGCTTTGGCGGTTGCCCTTCTCATTCTCTCGGATCATCCATTGGCTCTCCGGGCATCAGAATCCACCCCAACCGCGGCCAACGGTTCGCTGATCGTCTACGAAGGTGTCGATCCGACCAATCACACGCTCTCCCTTGGCACGATGAATCTGGATGGCACCAACCAGACCGTTCTCGTGGATTACATGACGCACCAGGGCAAACACGCCAGTTGGTCGCCAGATGGCTCGACCATCGTCTTCATCGACAACGCCTATGGAAGCATCTGGACCATCAAGCCGGATGGTTCAGATGCGGCCGAAGTGCTCCGTTGTGGCGACTGGTGCGCCATCATGGATTACCCATCGTGGTCGCCGGATGGATCCAAAATCCTCTTCGTCGCGTTTGCGGGCGATCCCAACCAGCCTCCCCAATCGTCAACGATCAATGTGCTCGACATCGCCACAGGCGAGCGCACGGTCGTGACGGAGGCGACCTTTCCCCAGATCGTCGACACCCCGCAGTTTTCCCCCGATGGCTCCGCGATCGTGTTCTCCATGAACGAGTTGGATGATGCGTTTAACCAGACTGGCGCAGCACTCGCCACCGTGCCCGTGACGGGTGGCGATCTCACCTGGCTGACGGACTTCGACCAGTTCGCCTACTACCCGAGCTGGAATGCGACAACGAACGAGATTCTGTTCGGGCAAGAACCTATTTTGTGGTCGGCACTGGCAGACAGGGATGCACAGCCCCTCAATCTCTGGACGATCAGTCCGGATGGCACGGAACTGACGCAGGTCACGGATGTCGCCCAAGGTGAGCAGGTGATACAGTCATCCTGGACTCCGGATGGCGATCAGATCATTGCCACATTTGTGAATAAGGATGGAACGCGTCTGGCCTGGATCGATCCACAAACCGGCGCGATCACGCCGATTCGCCCCGAAGAGCGGATCTACGCTCGCGTTCAACCCGTACCCAGATCTGATCAGTAGGCGGATACCTTCGCCGTCCACCGATGTCTTGTCGTCGCTGTGCCCATCCCCTCTCGTTGTGCAGGCGAGAGCGGGCAACGTCATCCCCTCTATCGGCGCCAGGCCAAAATGCTGATGAAGTTCCCAGTTGAGACTTTGCACTGGCCACCGACGGACGAGGCCACACCACCGTCATAGATTCAGACAGATTCGAAACCGAGGTGGCGGCAGGATATCCTGCCGCCACTTTGCATAAGTGGACTGGCGTTTCGTAGTCCTCGTCACCCCGTCCGCGCGTTAGGTCAAGCAATTGGGACAGCTTGGCACACCTCTGGTCCTGCCCAATCACAATATGTACGTACACTAGAACGCGTGTTCGGCTTGGAAATCGACCCGAATCCGGGAAATCCTGCGCAAAATCGCCCTCAAATGTTGAATTTCCCTTGACGTTCTGTGCCCCTATGGCACATATTGTGGTGTAGAACGCTGCTGGTACACTACATCTTGTCGTACACTTCCTGTTGTGGGGAGGACCGGGATACCACTAGATATGGTGGTACCCCAGGGAAGTGTCGCCATATTCTGGACAAACCGACCCGTTTCGGTCATCGCGCTCATCTTCCGCAAGATGATGCCGCTGACCGCCCGTCGGCCCCGGAATTATGCCAAGCCAGTCACGGTATGACTGATTGGAACACATCACACCGATTTGGCCAGCCGCCTCCGCACCCGCGCGGATCGACCCCAAATCGTCCGTCGGGAACGGGTTGGAGCCTGCGCATCGAGGGCGATGCCAGGCATAGGCAGTAGAAACGCAGGACAGTCAGCATGGCGGAGCACACGTACACCACTGAAACCGAGGATCGACCGGCACGTCGTCGCGGGTTGCCAGTCAATCGCCACTTCACCGCAAACGGAATCGACCCCTACGACAGCGTCTCCTGGTCGACCCGCACATCGCGCATCACCAATCCGGACGGCTCCGTCGTCTTCGAAATGGCCGATGCCGAAGTCCCCGCTTCCTGGTCGCAGGTCGCGGCCGACATCATGGTGTCCAAATACTTCCGCAAGGCCGGCATCCCCGCGCTCGACGCCGAAGGCAACCCCGTCCTCGATGACAACGGCAATCCCGCCACCGGTCCGGAGCGCTCCGCCCGCCAGGTGATTCATCGCCTCGCCGGCTGCTGGCGCGATTGGGGCGAAAAGTACGACTACTTCAATAGTAAGGAAGATGCCGACGCCTTCTACGACGAGCTGGCCTACATGCTCGTCAATCAGATGGCCGCCCCCAACTCGCCGCAGTGGTTCAACACCGGCCTCAATTACGCCTACGGCATTACCGGTCCTGCTCAGGGCCACTACTACGTCGACGATGCGTCCGGCGAGGTCCGCCTCAGCGAAGACGCCTACACCCACCCGCAACCGCACGCCTGCTTCATCCAGTCAGTCAATGACGATCTCGTTGGCGAAGGCGGCATCATGGATCTCTGGGTCCGCGAGGCACGTCTCTTCAAATATGGGTCGGGCACTGGCACCAATTTCAGTACCCTCCGTGGCGAGGGCGAGAAACTCTCCGGCGGTGGCACCAGCTCCGGCCTGATGAGCTTCCTCCGCGTCGGCGATCGTGCTGCCGGCGCCATCAAGAGCGGCGGCACCACCCGTCGCGCCGCCAAAATGGTCTGCCTGGATGTCGATCACCCCGATATAGAAGCGTTCATCACCTGGAAGGCAGACGAGGAGAAGAAGGTTGCCGCGCTGATCGAGGCTGGCTACCCGAGCGATTACAACGGTGAGGCCTACGCCACCGTTTCCGGCCAGAACGCGAATAACTCGGTCCGCATCACCAACGACTTCATCCAGGCCGTCGAGGACGATGCTGATTGGGATCTCATCCGCCGCACCGATGGCAAGGTTCATCGCACGGTCAAGGCCCGTCACCTGTGGGACCAGATCGCCGAGGCCGCCTGGAAGTGTGCCGATCCCGGTATCCAGTACGACACCACGATCAACGAGTGGCACACCAGCCCGGCCGGCGGACGCATCAACGCCAGCAACCCGTGCTCCGAGTACATGTTCCTCGATAACACGGCCTGCAACCTGGCCAGCCTGAACCTGCTCAAGTTCGTCAATGTCGAGACGGGCGAGGTCGATATCGATGCCTATCGCCATGCGGTGCGCCTCTGGACGATCGTGCTCGAGATCAGCGTCCTCATGGCCCAGTTCCCGAGCAAGGAAATCGCTCGCCTCTCCTACGATTACCGCACCCTCGGCCTCGGCTATGCCAATATCGGCACCGTCCTGATGATCCGCGGTCTGCCGTATGACTCGGACGAAGCCCGGGCCTTCACCAGCGCCATGACCGCGATCATGACCGGCGAGTCCTACGC
>JAPXRQ010000258.1:0-3949 GCA_033813515.1 Thermomicrobiales bacterium | reverse complement strand
CTTGGCTATCCCGCCGTCCTCAAACCGGTCACCGGCTCGTGGGGGAGGTTGCTCTCCCGCGTCAACGGACCCGATCAGGCCCGCGTCATCCTCGAGCAGAAGAAGGAACTGGGCTCGATGCACCACTCAATCTTCTACGTCCAGGAATACATCGAGAAACCCGGCCGCGATATTCGTGCCTTCGTGGTGGGGGAACGGGTCGTTGCCGCGTCCTACCGCCAGTCCGATCACTGGATCACGAACACGGCCCGCGGTGGCGCCTCGGTGCCGTGCCCGGTGACCCCCGAGATCGAAGCGGCGGCACTGGCGGCCTGCCGGGCAGTCGGTGCGCGCTGGGCCGGGGTCGATTTGGTCGAGACCGACCGCGGCCTGCTCTGCATCGAGGTCAACTCCGGCGGCGAGTTCCACGGACTGATGACCACCACCGATGTCGATATCGCCGACGAAATCGTGATCGAGGCCCTGGGTGCGGCGGTCAATCTCACTGGCGACGCCCTCCGTGGTGCCGAGGTTATGGCCTGATGCACAACGCGTCCCACTTGACCGATACCGGACAGGTCACTAGAGTTGAATCCATTGCAACGACGAGGACAGGTAACGTCCGGATCGGTCGACAGCGAGCAGGCGGTTGGTGGAATGCCTGTAGATGCGACCGGACGCGAGAAGACCTCCGAGCAGCCGGAAGAGCCGCCACTCAAGGCGGGGTAGAACCGGACGGGTGCGCCCGATACCGCGTGTGGACCGATGCGTCGGTTCGCAGAGGCTGTGCGTTCCACGAGTGCAGCGAACAAAGGTGGTACCACGGAGAGAAGCCCTCCGTCCTTTGGACGAAGGGCTTTGCTGTTTCCAACACAAGGAGCAGGACCGTGGATAACCAGATCACCGTCGGCGTTTTGATGTCCCGCGTGCGGGTCGAGGAGAAGCTGCTTCTCGAAGAACTGGAGGCGCGCGGTGTGCGTGTTCTCCGATTCGACGACCGCGAATTCGCCCTCGATCTCGGCCAACCCTGGCAGGAATGCGATGTCTTTCTGGAGCGGTGCATCAATCACCTGCGCGCGCTTTACACCCTTCGCGTCCTGAACGACTGGGGCATCCCGACCGTCAACACCTTCGAGGTCGCCAACAACTGTGGCGACAAGATTCTGACCTCATCCGCTCTCGCCCGCGATGGTATTCCTCAGCCACGCACCATTGTTGCGTACGACAACGACTCCGCCCTGGCCGCCATCGAGGAACTTGGCTATCCGGTCGTCATGAAGCCGGCAATCGGCTCCTGGGGTCGCCTGCTATCGCGTATCAACGATCGTGACGCCGCCGAAGCCATCCTTGAGCACAAGACAACGCTCGGCTCCTTTCACCATGGCGCCTTCTACATCCAGGAGTACGTCAACAAGCCAGGCCGCGATATCCGCTCGTTCGTTGTTGATGGCGAGACGATCTGCGCCATCTACCGCGATTCCCTGCACTGGATCACCAATACGGCCCGAGGCGGGGTCGCCACCAACTGCCCGGTCACGCCCGAGATCCACGAACTCTCATCTCGAGCGGCCGCAGCCGTCGGTGGGGGAGTAGTCGCCGTCGATCTGGTCGAGAGCGATCGCGGTCTGCTCGTGATCGAGGTCAACTACACGATGGAGTTCCGCAACTCGATCCACACCACCGGCGTCAACATCCCGGCCCGCATCATCGATTACGCCATCCAGGTCGGCCAGCAATCCCGCGTCGCCCGCCTCGAATCGGCGGCCGCAGCCTAGCAAATCTGTAGCGCCGCATTGCAATGCGGCCCGTAAACATCCAATTCTGTAGCGCCGCATTGCAATGCGGCTCAGAGGACACCAATGGTCAGAGTCTCAGTCATCGGCGGATCCGGATATGCAGGTGGAGAGGCGGTTCGCCTGCTCCTCGACCACCCAGAGGCCGAACTTCAGCAGGTCACCTCCGAGCGCAATGCCGGCAAGTTCGTGCGCTCGGTCCACCCCAACCTGCGCAAGAAAACCGACCTCAAGTTCAGCTCGATCGACGCCCTCGAGCGCTGCGATGTCCTCTTCGTCGCCCTTCCGCACGGTGTCGCCATGGGCAAGATGGAATCGCTGCGCAACAAAGCCGAGATCATCATCGACCTCAGCGCCGACTTCCGTCTCAACGATCCGGCCGGCTACCCACTCTGGTACAGCCATGAGCACCAGCTGCCCGGTATGCTCAACGACTTCGTCTACGGCATTCCGGAGCTCCACCGCGAGGAAATCCGCCGCTCCAGTCTGATCTCCAGCGCCGGCTGCATGGCCACGACCTCGATCCTCGGCCTCTATCCGCTCTTCCGGGCTGGAGTGGTCGATCTCAGTCGTCCGGCCATCATCGAGTGCAAGACCGGGTCATCGGGATCTGGCGGTGCCCCCGGACTCGGCTCCCACCATCCGGAGCGATCGGGGGCGATGCGCTCATTCAAGCCAACTGGTCACCGCCACACCGCCGAAGTCATTCAGGAGCTGACCTTCGAAGGACGCGCGCCTGAGGTTGCGTTCTCGGCCACCGCGATTGAAGCGGTCCGCGGCATCCTGGCAACATCACACGTCTATTTGAAGGAAGCGATGTCGGAAAAGGACGTCTGGGCGATCTATCGGGCGGCCTACAAGGACGAACCGTTCATGCGCATCGTCAAGGAAAACAGCGGCGTCCATCGCTATCCGGAACCGAAACTTCTCTCGGGCAGCAACTACTGCGATGTCGGGTTCGAGCGCGATCCCCACTCGAACCGCCTCGTCGTCCTCGCCGCCACCGACAACCTGATGAAGGGCGCCGCCGGCCAGGCCGTCCAGTGCTTCAACGTCCGCATGGGCTGCGAGGAAGACCTCGGCCTCGAATTCGCCGGCCTCCACCCGATCTAGTTGGCATTCGCCAGTCGCAGACGCGGCAAAGGTCCAGGGAGTTCTCGCATGAGAGAAAGTGAAGTTCGGAACAATTCCTCGGTAGCGCCGCATTGCAATGCGGCATTTCGTAGCGGAAGCAGCGGAACTGGATTCTGACAGATGTACGTCATTAAGATCGGTGGCGGCGCAGGGATCGGGGAGGACGCCTTTGAGCGCTTCGCCATCGATCTCGCCGCACTCCAGCAAAATGGACTCCAGTTCGTCCTCGTCCACGGCGCCAATGCCGAGTTCAGCAGGCTCAGCACGCAACTGGGCATCCCGCCCCGCATGATCACCAACGACAAGGGCCGCGTCTCCCGCTATACCGATCGCGAGACGATCGATGCCATGCTCATGGCCTACTGCGGCAAGGTCAACAAGACCATCACCGCCACGTTTCAGCAGCATGGCATCAATGCGGTCGGCCTCTCGGGCATCGATGGCCGCATCGCCACCGGTCGCCGCAAACCAGTCCTGCGCGGCAACGAGGACGGCAAGCCCAAGGTCCTGCGCGACGATCACGCCGGCACGATCGAGCAGTTCGATCCCACCCTGATCAACCTGCTTTTGGCCAACGGCTATCTTCCGGTTCTCACCCCACCTGCCCTCGCCCTCGACGAAGGCCGACCGATCAACGTTGATGGCGATAAATTCGCCCTCGAACTGGCCATGCAACTGGGTGCGGAGGGTCTGCTCTTCTTCTCCGACACCCCCGGGCTCCTGCGCGACAAGGACGACGAATCGACACTGATCACCACGATCAACGCCTCTGATCG
This sequence comes from Thermomicrobiales bacterium, assembly GCA_033813515.1. Taxonomy (GTDB): domain Bacteria; phylum Chloroflexota; class Chloroflexia; order Thermomicrobiales; family UBA6265; genus DASQCG01. The sequence goes on along the minus strand of JAPXRQ010000258.1, from coordinate 267 downwards.
CGAAGCCGCTCTCTCCTCTGCCCAGGGCCGGATGGTGGTCAAGGTCGAGACCGCCCTCAAGGCAATTGATCGCGGCGTGGGCACAGTCGTCTTCGCTGATGCCCGCGTCCAGCAACCGGTGACCGCCGCCCTCAACGGGGCCGGCACCAGAATCGCAGCCATCTGAGATGACGACCTGGCTGATCTACACATGCGGCTATCCCTTCAGCGGCAAGTCGACCCTCGCACGGACGATCGCCACCGAAACCGGATTCGCGTTGGTCGAAA
>JAPXRQ010000257.1:0-3980 GCA_033813515.1 Thermomicrobiales bacterium | reverse complement strand
GGGGTATCTCGCTCGGCACCACGGTGTTTGCCATCGGGGCCGAGGGTCGCGGCATTGACCTGGTGCGATCGCTTCCAATATCGGCGAGCGGCCTGATGCGAGCCAAGTACTTTGCCTACCTTGTGCCGATTCTGATCATCAGCGAAACCGTCGCCCTGATCTCGCTCCTGGCCAAACCAGGACCGACACTTGACATGTGGCTGCTGGTCGTACAAACGGCACTGCTTACCGGTCTCTTCTGCGCGGTCGATATCGCCTTTGCGTCCGCTGCACCGCGTTTCGATCGGGATCACGCCCAGCGGTCGACCGGATTCTTCGCCCGGGTAGCGGCATGTTCAATCGGACTCATGCTGGCGGGCTTCCTGATCATCGGCATTACGCACTCACCGATTGGCAATCCCGATCTGCTGGTCTCGCTTGGGCAGCAGTCGGGCGATCGGTCAACCGCCGTGGCGATTGTGTGCCTCTTGATAGCGGCCGGAGTTCCAATTCTGCTGCTTCGCAACGGCCGCAAGCGACTGGCCCGAACGCTGGGGCACCGCTAGACGCCGAGCGCGTCCTTGACCTTGTCGAAGAACCCGCGCGAGGCCGCTGGCTGTGGCTGGACCTGGCGACCAAACGTCTCTGCCAATTGCTGGACGAGTTCGCTCTGCCGGTCACTCAGCGATTCCGGAATGATGACGTGGATCGTGACGATGTGGTCGCCACGATCATGGTGACGCATATCCGGCACACCCTTGCCACGCAGCCGGAATTGCTGGCCCGATTGCGTGCCCGAGGGGATTTTCAGCGCGACGTCGCCATCAAGGGTTTCAACATCGATCTCATCGCCCAGCATCGCCTGAGCGACATTGATACCGATCGCGGAGGAGATCTGACGGCCCTGACGGGTGAAGACCGCGTGCGGTTTGATCTTGAAGTTGACGAAAAGGTTTCCGGCCGGGCCACCGCCAGGGCCAGCTTCGCCCTGTCCACTCAGGCGTAGGGTCTGGCTTTCGTCAATCCCAGCCGGCACCGTCACACTGATTTGGCGATTCTGGGATGTGCGACCGCGTCCCTTGCAGGTCGGGCAAGGATCGGTGATGGTCACGCCCTCACCACGGCACGCGGTGCAGGGCGAACTGGTCATGAACTGGCCGAGAATCGTCTGCTGCACGCGTCGCACTTCGCCCGTACCGCCGCAGGCCGCGCAACGGGGCGGGGTCTGTCCATCCTTCATGCGCGTGCCGTGGCAGTCGGTGCAGGTTTCAAGCCGGAGGATATCGACCTCCTTCTCGGCGCCGAAGACGGCCTCCTCGAAACTGAGGTTGACCGTGACCGTCAGATCCTGGCCGCGGGTAGGACCCGTTCGGCGGCGTTGCTGCTGTTGACCGCCGAAGAAGCTCTCGAAGAGGTCGCCAAAGGGTGAGCCGCCGAATCCGCCAAACGGATCGGAGCCCATTCCCGAGGCCGCATGCCCGTAGCGATCGTAGGCAGCGCGTCGATCTGGATCGGAGAGCACTTCGTAGGCCTCGTTGACCTCCTTGAAGCGTTCCTCGGCACCGGGATCGCCAGCGTTAACATCGGGATGATGTTGCCTGGCAAGTTTCCGATAGGACTTTTTCAACTCGTCGGCCGAGGCAGATCGGCTCACCCCGAGTACATCGTAGTAGTCGCGTTTATCTGTCATTTTTCAGTTTCGTGCTTACTGGAATTGTGGTGAACGTTCAATTAGTGAGTTGCCTGCGAAGCAGGGCCAATTTCCAAAGTATAGTGACGCTCCAGAGTGCGTCAAACGAAGGATTGGTGAAGAGGTCCATGTTGGTCGAGGGAAATGTTGCATTACGTCCCGTGCGGCCGGACGATCTCCCATTGCTCAGGCGATGGCAAACCGATCCCCGGATCATGACCGGCTGGGGAATGCCGCAACCGCTGCGAGCACACAATGCATTCGAGCATCAGATTGTGGGCGAGTTCACGCGGTTCGAATCAGCCGCGGTGTTCATCATCGAAGGCGATGGCGCCCCGGTCGGGCGGATTGATTTCAGTGACTTTGATCCACGTCATCGATCGGCCGAACTGGCAATCTACATCGGCGAGGTCGATGCGCAGGGGAAGGGGTACGCTGGCAACGCCATCAAGGCGATCAGCACGTATCTGATTCGCCAGCGGGGTGTCCATCGAATTGAACTGAATGTGCTGGAGTGGAACCAGCGCGCGCACGATCTGTACCTGCGACTCGGGTTCCGGGATGAAGGATTGCTGCGCGATCACATGTACTTCGATGGCGTATGGCATAGCGAGTACCAGATGGCGTTACTCGCCAGCGATCCTGTCGACTGGTTACCGGACGGACAGCCACCCGAATATGTGCGCCAGACCTCGACCTAGATCGGTCCGTTCTCCATCCGCAGTTCGATCGAGCGACCATTGCGGCGGGCGACTGTCCGATAGAACCAAGGCACGGCCAGCGAAACGTAAATACGCGATTCCAGGCCGTCGATGAGCGTCTGAGGGATCACCTGCGATCCCCGGTTTCCGGCAAAGAGGCAGGCAGCAAGTGCCGCCCGGCTGTCAGCCGCGCCACCTTCGGCGACAGCGGTGCCAAGAAGATCCAGCATCGAGTCGGCTGACGCTGCGATTGTGATTGCCTCGATCAGTGTCTGGATTGCTGGACTACCTGCGTCCTGCAGACCAGTCAGCGCACGACGCACCTCACCCTCGGGCAAACTCGCCGCCACTGCCGGGGAGATCTCGGTCAGGGGCCGGTCCCCTCGCGCGGCCGCCGCAACGAGGCGAGCGACGGCTTCGACCAGCGTCAATGCGAGCGGTGAGCCATGAGTTATGCGGGTGATGGTCTCCACATCAGAGCGGAGGAGATCTTCATTCATCGGTCCCATGCTGTGCAGCAGTCCGACAGGCATACCGCGCGCGAGTATATCGGCGGAGACGTGCTCGTCATCGTGAAGGGGCAAGCGATAGTTGCTCTCCTCGGACGGACCTTCCAGCGCGGCCAGGGTCGTTGGATCGAGCCATTTGCGGGAGTCGCCGCGCGTAAGCCAGGCCATCCGCATGCCGATGTTCTCGACATCGATATCCCCGTGCGCGGCCGTGATTGATTCGATGATGCACAGCGCAAGCTCGGTATCGTCGGTTATTTCGCCCGGTTGCACCTGGGTGCCATCGTTGAACGATCTCCCCTGATACGCCCGGATTGGCCCGTAACAGTCCGCTATGGTTGCTGCGGAGAGACCGGCAACGGGCATCCCGAATGCATCGCCGATGGCAAAGCCGAGAATGGAGCCAAGTATGCGGTCCTGGGTTGCGTCGCCTGCCATGGGAACTCCCTCTGTCTGTGCGCGGGCTGTGCGTTGCATCATGTGCTGGAGGAAACGCACCGGAGTGGGAAGCGGTTACGATTGCGCTATCCGGTGAGGCGCCAGAATCGTGGCGCGCACGCATTGTACGTATGTTGAACGCGGAGGTTCACGCAAATGGCTGATCCGATCAAGGCTCGCGGCGTTATTGCCTACAAGCCAGGTGAGCCGGGTGTTATCGAAGAGTTTCTGATTCCGCAACCAGGGCCGGGCGAGGCGTTGGTTCGCATTCTGGCGAGCGGTGTTTGTCACACCGATCTCTCAGCCAAGAACGGGGTATTCGGAACCGACTACTTCCCGTTTCTGCTCGGACACGAGGGCGCGGGCATTGTTCAGGCGGTCGGCGAGGGTGTTACCAACGTCGCCGAAGGTGATTACGTCATTTTGGCCTGGCGCGCACCATGCGGTTCCTGCCGCTTCTGCGCCATCGGCAAGCCGCACCTGTGCGCATCCAGCCTCAATGCAACCCAGAAAATGACCACCCTTGATGGAACAGTTCTGACGCCAATCCTTGGCATCGGCACCTTCTGCACGCACACGCTGGTGCATTCGAAGCAGTGCGTCAAGGTCAGTCCAGATCTTCCGCCCGAGCAGATGAGCCTGATCGGATGCGGTGTCATGACC
>JAPXRQ010000256.1:0-3989 GCA_033813515.1 Thermomicrobiales bacterium | reverse complement strand
GTTGTAGGCAACGGCGCTGTTGAGCGACGGGTCGTCTTCAACCAGGAGGAGCGTTTGCGATGTGGCGAGGTCTGTCGAGATCGTCATGCCCACAGTGTGGCGGGCGATTGTTAACGGCGGGTAACCGGGATGTAAACGGGGTGGAAAGGTTTCGGGTCGAGGATCAAGGCGTAATGCACCCGGACAGAGGGTTGATGGATCGATGCAGTAGAGACAGTGCCGGGTCGCCCGATGTAAACGCCGGGCTACCTGACGACGCCTCTTCGAGGCTGATTGTTGTCCGGCGAGGGATGCATGTGCCGGTGTTCGGCCGATCGGCTACGGTGCCGGGGTAGCTTCCGGTGAGGCGACTGGACTTGCCATTGGGCTCGCTTCGGGGAGGGGTTGGGATTGATCGAGTGTATGCAGGGCGGTCTGGAGCTGGACATCGACATCGGAACCATCCACCGGGGTAACGATGATGTCTGGGGTAATGCCGGTTCCTTCGATCAGGCGGTGGGAGGGGGTCAGCCACTGGGCAAAGGTGATGCGGACGCTGCTGCCATCCTCCAGATCGTGGACTCGCTGGACGGAGCCTTTGCCGTAGGTCTGTTCGCCGATGATCGTGGCCCGGCCATAGTCCTGCAGCGCACCGGCGACGATTTCTGACGCGCTGGCCGACCCGCCGTTGACGAGCACGGTAAGTGGCAACTCAATCGGAGCGGAAGGTGGATTGATGATCTCGATCGGGTACTCGTCACCGTCGGCCTGGGAGAGATCCTCGAGCAGCGCAGGGCCATCCGCAGCCGGTACGAACCACCCGATGATCTGTTGCGCAGTGGTGACCAGTCCGCCGCCGTTGTTGCGGAGGTCCAGGACGATGGAGGTTGCGCCAGCTTCCTGGGCGCGGGAAATCGCGGTTGCGAACTCGTCCGGTGTGTTGCTGCCGAAGATGCTGATCTGGATGTAGGCAATGCTTGTGCCCGGTTCCATTCGATAGAAGACGGTGTAGTTGGGGATCTCCGCTCGAGTGATGGTGACATCGAATGGCTGGGCATCTCCGCGCTTTATCGAGAGCGTCACCTGGGTGCCCTCGTCACCACGAATGGCGTCCATCGTCGCGGTCGGACCTATATCCGAGACGAGCATGCCGTTGACGGCGATGATCTGGTCTTCGGCCTGAAGTCCGGCCTGCTCGGCTGGAGAATCGGGCATGGGGATGATGACGAGGTTGTTGTCCACGACATCACTCCAAACGCCGATGCCTGAATAGCTGCCGCTGAGCTGGTTGTTGAGCGATTCGGTGTCTTCCGGCGGCAGGAAGGTGCTGTGGACATCAAGGGTGCCCATCATCCCTTCAATCGCGCCGTCTTCGAGTGCCGCATCAAAGGTTGCCTGCGCGGTGGGATCGATGGGAGCCCCGAAGTACTCCTCCGCGATCAGGGCTTTCACCTCTTCCGCGCGGGAAAGATCGCCTGAACCGTCATTCGGATTGAGGTATTCGCGCTCGACGATAAGGCCGGCGCCGAATCCAAGCACCAGCGTCAGGAGGGCGATCGAGGTCGCCAGCGCGATGGTCCAGCGACGATCGGAAGAGCTCGTCTCCGGTTCGGACTGGTCTGTTTGAGGGGTGTCGGTGGAGTCGGTCAAGCGAGGCAATCCTGCGGAGGGTCACGCGATATCGGCGGTAAGTGTAGAGTGCGGGGAGAAACCGGTTGCGGACAGGGGGTGCGGGTGGAACTGATCGTTGATGTCGGGAACTCCAATACGGTGCTCGGATTGACCGGAGCGATGGGGGGCTGGGCGGCGGTCTGGCGGATGGGAACGCAGCGGGGCGAGTTCGGCGGCGAATGGTCGGTCATGGTCGACGCACACGCCCGCCGGGATGGGGTCGATCTGGCCGAGGTTGAGCGGGTGGTGATCTGCTCGGTGGTCCCGGTCGCGACCGCCGCCTTGCTGGACTATGCGCGCAATTGGCTGCACAAGCCGGCGCTAGTTGTTTCATCCGCGCTGGAGCTGGATATCCGTTTGGGGATGGAGAACCCGGAGGTGGTTGGGGTCGACCGGATTGCAAATGCGGTTGCGGCGAATCAGTTGGTCAACGGGCCGGCGATTGTGGTCGATCTGGGAACGGCGACCAAGGTCGAGGCGATTTCCGATGCCGGGGTTTTTCTGGGCGGATCGATTGCGCCGGGTATTCAGGTGATGATGGATGCGTTGACCAGTCGGACAGCGCGGCTGTTCACGATTCCGTTGCGGTTGCCCGAACGAGCAATTGGGCGGAATACGGTCGAGGCGATGCAGTCCGGCATTGTGCTGGGCCATGTCGCGATGATCGAGCGGCTGGTGGAACAGGTGGGGCGGGAGATTGGCGAGGGCGAGGCTGAGGTCCTGGTGACCGGGGGGCATGCGGAGGCGCCAGATTCGCCGTTCCGGATGCTGGGTCGGCATGAGCCGATGCTGACGATGAACGGGATTCGTCGGATCGCGGAGCGGAACGGGTAGGCGATTTGCGATTGGCGGTCCGTGCCGTTTGCGTTAGGGTCGCGCCAGGCTGAAGCCAGGCGCTAGGGTTGCTGACCTCTTCAAGGTCTCAGGCGCCTCGGAAAACCTTCTTTGGAATAGGTTCGATCGGGATCGGGGGCATTGGGCGCGCCAGTTTGAAGCGAGGGCATGTACGCAGTTCTGCTCCAGAGCGATTGCGTTCGGACCGCGCCAGGCTAAAGCCAGGCGCTAGGACTGCTGACCTCTTCGAGGTCTGAGGCTGCGCGGTCACCATTCTTGTGGTTGTTTCGAATGGGATCGGTGCATCAGAGCGCGCCAGATTGAATCGAGGGCATGTATGCAGTTCTGCTCCAGAGCGATTTCGTTCGGGCCGCGCCAGGCTGAAGCCAGGCGCTAGGACTGCTGACCTCTTCGAGGTCTGAGGCCGCGCGGACACTTTGGATTGATCGGGATCGGAGCTCTTGAGCGCGCCAGGCTAAAGCCAGGCGCTAGGGTTGCTGACCTCTTCGAGGTCTGGGGCCGCGCGGTCACCATTCTTGGTGGTGTTGCAATCGGGAGCGGTGCTTCAGAGCGCGCCAGGCTGAAGCCAGGCGCCAGGGTTGCTGACCTCTTCGAGGTCAAAGGCATGCGTCGTTCCAGAACTGACGAGGTTCTTAGTCGGGTTCGTAGGCGGGAATGGTGTTTCCGTTGGCGTGGTGCTCGGCCTGGGTCTCGATGTACCGGATGACTCTGGAAAGGTGTGGTTGCCCGAAGGTGAAGACCGAGTACTCATGTTGCCATCCGCCCCATTCCGGGATCGCGGCCTCCAGTTCTCCTATTGCCTTGCAGCTGCCACCTTTGAGGCGGCGCACGATGTCTGAGACTGATGCCTTTGGGGGAATGGAGATTGCGACATGTACGTGATCGGGCATGGTCCCGAACGCGATCACCTCGCATTCGTGATCGCGACCGATTGCCCGGACCATTCGTTCAGCCACTCCGATGCGTTCACCAATGAGCGTCGGCAATCGTTGTTTTGTCGACCAAACCACGTGGTAGTAGCAAACCCACTTGCTCATGCCGTTCGTCCGTTCAGTACGTTGCAGCAGAGGCGAAATCACCTCGCAGAGGTGAGCAATCCTAGCGCCTGGCTTCAGCCTGGCACGATCCGGACGACGTTGACCTTGAACAAGAGTCCGCTACTTTCAGTCCATTCCTTGACCCGGGTGTTGATCGGGCGATAATTCCGTTAACTCCTGATGGGGTCGTGGCTTTGGTCCGATTGCGTTGGGAGGGACGGTGGTTTCACGAGGTTGTGGGACACCGTCCACCTGCTAACCGGGTTGATGAGGTCGTTTCTCTCACCCAGCGGAAGCAACGGTGGGTGATCGGCGCCCTCATCCAGAGGCGACGCGATGGTGCGTCGTGAAAGGGAGAGTTGCCGTGAGACACTATGCTCCGGAACACATCCGAAATGTTGCCGTTGTTGCCCATGGTGGCGCGGGAAAGACGACGCTGGTGGAAGC
>JAPXRQ010000255.1:0-3997 GCA_033813515.1 Thermomicrobiales bacterium | reverse complement strand
CGGCACCACCGTCAATACCTCGACCACCAGGACCTTCACCGACGAAGAAGCAGGCAATGACACGCTCAACGGCGGGATAGGCAACGATCTGCTCGTGGGTGGTTCCGGAATCGACATCATCAACGGCCAGGAAGGAAACGACTCCATAGTCGCTGACTTCGATACCAGCGCGGTCATCACCACTGCAGATGTTGTTCTTGGTGGATCTGGAGACGATGTGATCTACGGCGGTGATCAGGCCGGCCTGATGGACAACGGATCCAATGTCCTTTCGGGCGAGGCCGGCGACGATTTCATTCGCGGCGCCAATGGGAACGACACCATATACGGCAATGCGAAGGTTCTTGAAATCTCCGGCACAGACGAGAACACCCTGGAAGGCATGGGGGGTCGGGACACGATTGAGGGAGCGCACCAGCACGACCTTATCCGGGGCGGGAGTGGTAACGACGCCGGTCTTCTCGGCGGCGAAGGCAACGACGAGATTCACGGCGATTCCGGCAACGACACCAACCTCAATGGCGGGGATGGCGACGACAAGGTCTACGGCGACGCTGGCAACGACGCGCTTTCCGGTGGCAACGACACCGACCTCTGCGACGGCGGGGCTGGTAACGATTCCGCCGATTCCAGTTGTGAGACCAAGAACGCCGTGCCGTAACCCGGCTCCTCGCCTGATCAGGGTCACACCGTAAACTGGGTGGATGCCCAGATTGACCTCGGCCAACCGACCGCTCTCCGCCCTTTACGCGGCCAATGCGATCTCATTTGCCGGGAACGTCCTCTCCAACCTGGCAATCCCCTGGTTCGTCCTAAGTACGACCGGGAGCGCCGGACGAACGGGATTGACGGCGGCGTTTTCCTTCATTCCCGCCATTCTCGCCGGTATCTTCGGCGGCACGCTGGTTGATCGCCTCGGATACAAGCGCGGCTCTGTCATTTCCGATCTGGCCAGTGGCGCATCGGTCGCCGCGATTGCCGTGCTTCACACCACAGGATTGCTGACCTTCCCCCTTTTGCTCGCCCTGGTCTTCCTCGGCGCACTGCTCGATGCTCCGGGCAACACCGCCCGCTCTGCCCTCATCCCTGATCTGGCAAAGATCGGCGGCCACTCAATCGAAAGCGCATCCGCCACCTTGCAGGCCATCGAACGTGGTACCCGGCTCCTTGCCGCACCGCTCGCCGGGTTGCTGATCGCGTCGCTCGGTGCAGTCAATCTGCTTTGGTTCGATGCCGCCACATTCGCCGTTTCCGCCGTCCTGATCGCCATCGCGGTCCCGGACAGGGTCGGGCACCGAGACACTGAGCCGTCGGATGGTTACTGGCGCGATACGGTGGCCGGATTTCGGTTCATGCGTCGCGACAACCTGATCTTTGCAATTGTCTGTTCGGTCGCCGTGCTCAATGGTCTTGACGCAATCAAGGGCAGTGTCACCATGCCCGTCCTGGCCAAGGAGGTCTACAACAGTTCCCTGGCATTGGGGCTGACGTTTGCCGCCTCGGGTGGGGGCGCGGTACTCGGCACGCTTTGGTTTGCGCGGTATCCCAATGTCTTCCGCAAGCGCACCATCTTTGTCTGGGCCTTCCTGTTCTGCACAATCCCGTTACTGATCTACGCCTGGCTCCCGCCGCTCTGGCTCGTCCTCGCCCTCCAGACGTTGCAGGGCATTGCAGCCGGACCGCTCAACCCAATCATCTTCACCGCCATGTTCAATCGTGTGCCCGAGACAATGCGCGGTCGCGTGCTTGGGGCCGTATCATCGACTGCATTCATAGCCATGCCACTTGGCGTGCTCATTGGAGGTTTGCTGGTCGATCAGATTGGTCTGGCCAAAACATTTGCGGTCACCGGAGGATTTCAACTGCTTGTCGTTCTCGCACTCTTCCTTGTCCCGGCCATGCACGAACTGGACGAACCGTCACTACCTGTCACGCATTGAAGGAATTGACACACATGCCAACCTGGTTTCCTCCCACTGCCGAACCAGTCGACGAGGCGCTCGCCGCTGCATTGACCCTGCCCGAGTTTCCGCGCTCGGCCCGGTACGATCCAAACTGGCACACAAGCAACATGATGGGTCCAAGCGCACTCTGGTTGCTGGAATCGATCGTGGACGATCTCGATCTCAAGCCGGGTATGCGCGTGCTGGATTTAGGCTGCGGGCGAGCACTCTCCTCGATCTTTCTGGCCCGCGAATTCGGTGTTCAGGTTTGGGCGACCGATCTCTGGATTGCCGCCGCCGAGAACCGGGAACGTATCGAGGCCGCCGGTTTGCTCGATCAAGTATTTCCAATCCATGCCGAGGCCCACACCCTGCCCTACGCGCATGGCTTCTTCGATGCGATCGTCTCGATCGATGCCTATCATTACTTTGGGACGGCCGACCTCTACATGCCCTATCTGGCCAAATTTATCCGACCGGGTGGCAGGATCGGCATTGTCGTTCCCGGCCTTACTGCTGAGATCGAGGGAAGCACGCCGCCTCCGCACCTTGCTCCCTATTGGGAGTACGACTGGTGGACATTCCATTCGCCGGCCTGGTGGCAACGGCATGTCGAGCGGACTGGTTTTGTCCGGGTCGACCGCGCCGACCTGATCCCGGATGGCTGGCGCCACTGGCTGATCTGGACTGAAGTCTGCAACCGCCTCGGTCACATGCCCTGGCCGGAAGGCATCCCCATGCTGACCGAGGATGCCGGCCAGACGCTTAACTTCGTGCGCCTGGTTTTGACACGCCAGTAGGTGTCCGGCCTGGTGTCATCGGACTGCCGCGCTAGGCGACCGGCGGTCCGCAACTGACGTCGAATCTCAGGTTGCCACCTCCGATGGTTGCCCAGGTTAAGGATCGATATCGTGCCGTTGGGACAATGAGCGTTACTGTCCCGCCAACAAGCCCGGTATCGGTAACGATTGGGTCAAATGAACTGCCCAGCGAGACAAAAAAGCTCGCCGCAGGGCTTGCACCGCCAACGGTGCCAGTTACCTGAACAACTTCCCCCACGAAGAATTCCTGACCGGCTAGCACGCCGAAACCGACTGCCGAAGTGACCGAATCAAACTGGGGGTCATTGGTAAATTGACAGGCGGCCGAGAGCGGCACTGAGCTTGTCGCGGTAGGTACTGGCGTGTTTGTTGGTGCAGGGGGTGTATCTGTTGACGTCGGGGTGAATGTTGCTGTCGGTGGCACAGGAGTGTCGGTCGACGTTGGCGTAAAGGTGGCTGTCGGAGGTACAGGGGTGTCGGTCGACGTCGGCGTAAAGGTTGTCGTCGGAGGCACGAGTGTATCGGTCGACGTCGGCGTGAACGTTGCCGTCGGTGGCACGGGAGTGCCTGTCGCCGATGGTGTGAAGGTCGCCGTCGGGGGAAGCGGAGTGTTGGATGAAGTCGGCGTTAGTGTGGCAGTTGGGCGGGGAGCGTCCCCAAAGTCGCGGATGACCATCGATCTGGTGAACGACGAACTGCCGAGAGTTGCCGTCACCGCAATATGTACATCCGGATACCGAAACTCGGCTGTTCCGACGAACCCGTCCGCCCTGCCCGACCATTTGGCGATCGCCCGATCTCTCCCGGCCAGCACGATGATCTTGTCGTCCGAGTTCAGGTAGCCGCCCGGTGCTTCCGAGATATCGATCTGCGTATCAGTTGCGACCGGTCCGCTCATCACAACCATCAACCGTGCGGCGCCGCCATGCCGGACGACACTCTGGACGAGAAACGCCTTGAATGTTGCGGCCCGTATCAACACGGCACGGCTCTTCGTCACGCCGGCCAATGTCGCCGAAACCTGGACGCTCACATCCGATGAGACCGGGGAGGTTGCGACGGTGAACTCCTTCTCCGTCTGGCCGCTTGATACATGCACGCTCGCTGGCACCTGGATTGCCGGATTACTGGCTGCCAGGTTGACATTGACACCGCCACCGGGCGCCGGCTCAGTCAGTTCGACGCGGAGCGTGATTCGCCGGCCACCCGCCTGCGAGCCGGATCCATAGAGAT
>JAPXRQ010000254.1:0-4007 GCA_033813515.1 Thermomicrobiales bacterium | reverse complement strand
CGTACACTGCGATTGTGCTCGCGATTTTCGTGGCGATCGTGATCTACTTCATCGCCTCCTGACAATCGCCGTGCTGGCCGTTCCACTAGACTTCGCAGCGCACGCGGATGTGGCGGAACGGCAGACGCTGCGGACTTAAACTCCGCTGGGGCAACCCGTGCGGGTTCGAATCCCGCCATCCGCACCATCCCTCACGGCCACAATCACAACACTTCCCGGATTCTGTCCAAGGTTACATCGATCATTTGCGTGTCCCCTTTGCCGATATGGAATGGCAACTCAAGGATCGGGAGCATGTGCTGTCGAACTGCCATTTTCTCGGCGAGCAAGGGCGTATCACCGTAGGCCACTACGGCCGCCTCAAGGACCGCAACATCGGTCAGGCCAACGAAATCCCGGGACCGGTCGTAATACGCGACATCGCCGAAATCGATAACCCCGACTTCGCCCGCATCACCAAGCACCATGTTCCAGTAGCCCAGATCACCATGACTGAGCACGGGATCCTCTCCGAGACTGCGAAGTGTTTCTGGCGCCGACTGGAAGACGAATGTTTTCAGGGCTTCGAACTCCGCGGTTGTCAGCCCTTGCTGCAGCACCGCCAGACCGAGATCGAACTTCTCGGCCAGCGCAGCGACCTCGTGCTCAACCGTCTCCACGTGTGTTGCCGGGATTTCCAGGCGGTGAAGTGTGCGCAGGAACGTGCCGATGCTCGACCCGATTTCCCGCATCTGGTCTATGGTGAGCGGCGTCTTCAGTGCATCCAGCGTCGAACCCGGAATGCCCTCGTACCCGATGAAATCGTTGTCTGGATGTGTCCAGCGGATTCTGGGCACAGAGACCGCAAGGTCAAGGTCGGCGAGCAGCGCCAGAATGACCTGTTCGCGCTGGTATTCGATCTTGACCTGCTCGCTGCGTGGGAACTTGACGACCAGGCGGCCATCGTCCACGAGGTAGACCCGACTGGTCCAGCCGCTGTCCGCAAATGTGATCTGCGCAGTAGATGCACAACCGGTCAGTAATTTGACCGTCTCAATCTCGTACGCAATCACCGAATCGTCGGTCACCTGATCTCCCATCCAGTTCGCGTTCTGTTGGCTTAGGGATCGATCCTGGTCACCTTGATCCTGGTTCGCCATTGCGTATCTCCATCCCGTTTACCAGAATAGACTGCATTGTGCGATACGGGCGTTCAGACGAGTTGATCGCCGACACGACGGGAGACGAACGCATGACCGACCACCGAGACACAATTGGATCCACAAATCTGCGTGTGCATGTCGACCCACGCAAATGCGTTGCGAACGGCAAATGCACCTACGCGGCGCCAGGCATATATGTCATCGATGAGGAGACAGGGGTCGCCTACATCGACGACGAGGATCGCGCCACGGCCGAATACATCCTCGCCGGAGCGCGGGCCTGCCCGACTAACGCGATCATCGTGGAGCAATACAATCGACGCGTCTATCCGCCAATTCTCGAACCACTGGCCGGAGATGCGGACGAGTCGTAGCGACTGATCGAATCAGTGATGGTCAGGACGCTTCCCGACCAGTATTGCGTACAAGGCACTCAGCTCCCCGGCATGGGTTGACGTTCCCGCCACTATGTAGCTGATAAGCAGGAGCCCCATGGGATCGTTGGAGTGTGTCCCCGGCACCGGTTCGGCCAGCTGCTCAGCCGGGATCGCCGCCAGCACGGCTTCCATCTCGGCGAAGATCGCCGCGCAGTACTCCTTCAGTGCCGTCCACTGCTCGTCAGTCAGACTCAGGAACAGGGGATCATCGTCGGGTGTGGCGATATCGAAGCCGAGGCGATCGTCCCAAAAATCTCGTTCGAGAATGGACTGTCCATCATTGACCAGGAACGCAAGCGTCTGATCGTAGCCACCGGCCAGGTGATAGAAGTCACCTGCGAACGCATGGCCCGGCTCACCGGGAAGCTCAGAAACTGCCTGCGCGTGTGTCAAAGCACCGGCCTGTTCCAGAAGCCGGAGGTGAACAGGCTTAAGTGTGGCCAGCACGTGGTCGCGGATATCGGTGTACATGAACCCTCCCCTGGATCGGTTAATTCCGACTCATTCTATCGGAATTGATCTGTTCGGTGGGAAGTGCTGGTTCAGAAGGGAAGCCCCTTGCCTCCGCGCACACCGATCAGCGCCGAGATTTCGCCGAAGTGATGCGTCGTGTGGAAGAGCATCGGCCAGATCAGCAGCTCACCGACGGAGCCGTTGCCGAAATCCTCGACTGCGGGACCTGCCGCCGCCTGCTCAGCTGACAGGTTCACGACGAATGCCTCCATCTCGCCCAGGACCGAACTGACATACGCCCGGATCTCGCGGTACTCGTCCTCGCTCAACGCTTCGAAGGCCGGATCATTCGGCTCGCTATCGACATCGACGGGGAGGCGGTCTACCCAGCCATCGCGGTCATAGATGGTTTCGCCTCCAAGGATGGTCCGGCAGACCAACTTTTCGTAGCCGCAGGCGATATGGAACAACGTGCCGGCAATCGTATTGGCCGATGTTGCGGAATCCCGCCAGGTGACATCGGCGAGGCTGAGCGGCTCGGTAACCCCAAGCAGCAAGGTATGCGCCCGGTTCATATAGTGGGCAACTCTGGGCATGGCAGGCGAAACATCGGCGTTTGTCATGATCGTTCCTTCCAGGGATTCGGTCCTGCATGCATTCTGCCTGACCACGCCCGAATCGCAATCATCCCGAAGACGTATTTCCCGGTTCGCTGTCGGGCAAGACGAAACGAGGCGGTGGGTTGCCCCACCGCCTCGTTCTGCATTCGGATTGGGCTGGACTCTAGTAGTCCATGCCGCCCATGCCGCCCGGGGGCATCATGGGGGCCTTCTCCTCAGGCTTGTCGGTGATCAGCGCCTCGGTGGTGAGGATCATGCTGGCGATCGACGCCGCATTCTCAACTGCCGAGCGAGTGACCTTGGCCGGATCGATGATGCCCGCGTCGATCATGTCGACATAGCTATCCGAGATCACGTCGTAGCCGATGTTGGTGTTGCCACCAGCGGCCGCTTTCTGGCGCACGATCTCGATGATGACCGCGCCATCCTTGCCGGCATTCGCCGCGATACCGCGAAGCGGCTCCTCGAGGGCCCGCTTGAGGATCTTGACACCGGTCAGGACATCGCCCTCGGCCTCAACACCTTCGAGCACGCTCAGGGCATTGATCAGGGCAACGCCACCGCCCGGGACGATACCTTCCTCAACCGCAGCGCGGGTGGCGGAAAGGGCATCCTCAACGCGGTGCTTCTTCTCCTTGAGCTCGGTCTCGGTGGCAGCGCCAACCTTGATGACCGCAACGCCACCTGAGAGCTTGGCCAGCCGCTCCTGCAGCTTCTCGCGATCGAAGTCCGAGGTCGTGGTCTCGATCTGGGCGCGAATCTGCTCGACGCGGCCCTTGATCGCCTTGTCGTCGCCGTGCCCCTCGATGAACGTGGTGTCGTCCTTGGTGGCAACGATGCGGCGGGCGCGGCCGAGATCCTCGATGCCGGCGCTGTCGATCTTGCGGCCGACTTCCTCGGAGATGACCTGGCCACCGGTCAGGATGGCGATGTCGCGCAGCATTTCCTTGCGGCGATCACCGAAGCCCGGGGCCTTGACCGCGAGGACGTTCAGGGTGCCACGCAGCTTGTTGACGACCAGCGTGGCCAGAGCCTCGCCATCGACGTCCTCAGCAATGATGACGAACGGAGCGCGAGCGGTTGCGACCTTCTCGAGCACCGGGAGGATGTCCTGGATCGAGGAGACCTTCTTGTCGGTGATGAGGATGTAGGGATCGTCGAGCTCGGCTTCCATCCGCTCCGTGTTGGTCACGAAGTACGGGGAGAGGTAACCGCGATCGATCTGCATGCCCTCGGTGTACTCGGTCTCGAAGAGGAGGCCCTTGGACTCTTCAACGGTGATGACGCCGTCCTTGCCGACCTTCTCCATGACCTCGGCAATCAGGGTGCCGATTTCCTTGTCGGCAGCCGAGATG
>JAPXRQ010000253.1:0-4022 GCA_033813515.1 Thermomicrobiales bacterium | reverse complement strand
GCGTCAGAGGCCGCCAAGGACATCTCCCAGTGCGCCGAGGATGACTTCGGCCACATCGCCCGAGGCACTCAGCAGATCGCCCGCTCCGCCCAGGACATCGCCTGCGCTGCCTGCGACATCGCCGAGCACACTGCCTGCCGATCCCGCCAGATCGGCCGCACCCGAGGCCGCCGAACCCACGCCACTCACGAGATCGCCACTTTTGCCGATCAGGCCTAGCGCATTGCCGAAGAGCCAGCCTGCACCATCCTGAATCGATCCAAATGCCGAACCGGCCAGATCACCGAATCCCCCCAGCGAAACCTCGGGCAGCGAAAGGTGATTCAGAAGTCCGCTCAGTCGCTCAGAAGAGGGAAAGCCGGGCAGTTTGACTCCATCGTTCGACGCGATGCTCAGCAAGGTTGCCGCCCCATCCACTGTGTCCGGGGTCAGGAGGACGTCGCTTTCGAGCGCCCGATCCTTCACCCGTTGTGTGAATTGCTCCTGTTGCTCTGGTGTCAGCTCGCTGGCGATCGCCTGTAAGTGCGCATCCAGTGTTGCCTGATTGAAGTTCTGCACGCCTGCTCCCCCTCGATCCGATTCATTGGTATCGCCGCAACAATACTGCCTGAGGAACGTCTGGCCAGCCGGTTCTGTTCCCCGCAACGTCCCGATCCAAAACCTGCGATTCTTGCGCAGACAATTCGATCCACCGGCGGAAGGACCATCGCAAGCCACCCATGAAACTCGGATTCGCAACCCTGATCGGTGTCGAGCCGATGCCCCTTCCTGACCTGATCCAGTGGTCGGCGGAGAATGGATTCCAGGCGCTCGAAGTCAATGTCGGGATGAACTTCGCGCCGATCGGCGACGCGTCCTATGGTGGTCATCTCGATCTGACGGACATCGTTCAGAACGGACCTGGCAACCTGCCCGCGCTGCTCGATCGGACCGGGGTCGAGATCGCCTCGCTTGCGCCGATGATCAATCTGCTGTCCGCCGACCTCGATCTGCGCGCCCGGCGCATTGCGGAGTTCCGACTCGCGATCGATGCCTGTCAGGTGCTCGGCGTCGATACGATCGTGACATTCACCGGATCGTCCTTTGGGATGAGTTTCTACGGACTGCCGGGTGTCGGGGATGGCCACGCCTCCAACCATGTTGCCGATAATCTGCGCATCTTCACCGAGGTCTACGGACCGATGGCCGACTATGCCGAACAGCGCGGAGTCCGCATCGCCTTCGAGACCGCCGGACGGGGCGGACCCGAGGGGAACCTGGCGCATAGCCCGGAACTCTGGGAGAAGATGTTCGAGGCGGTGCCATCGAGGGCGCTCGGCCTGTCATTCGATCCCAGTCACCTGGTCTGGCTCGGCGTACCCAATGTGCCGGATGTGATTCGCGAGTTTGGCGATCGCATCTACCACTTTGATGGCAAAGACACCGAGATCATTCGCGCTCGACTCGCCCGGCAGGGGATTCTGGGAAGTGCCTGGTGGCGGTATCGGCTGCCTGGGCTGGGAGAACTCGATTGGTCCGGCATCTTCTCCGCCCTGGCCGATATCGGATACGACGGCATCATCGCAATAGAGAACGAGGATCCGATTGCCCCTGGCCTGGCCGGTGTCCGCTGGTCTGGAGATTTCCTGCGCACGAAGATGCTGCCAAGTCAGCTAGTCGGCTCCATCCCGCCGAAGGCCGACTACGGCTGGGGCCACCTGCTGAACCCGCAAGCAGGCGCCCCGGACGATTGAACATGAGGAAAGACCGAAAAATCACGGTCCAGGGCAACGAAGTCGCTATTCGGGAGGTATCCGGAGAGGACTACATCAGCCTGACAGATATGGCCAAGGCATTTGGCGATGATCAGCTGATCTACAGCTGGATGCGCAATCGAAACACCCTGGAGTTTCTCGGGATTTGGGAGCAGCTAAACAATCCGGATTTCAAAGGTATCGAATTCGACACCTTTAGATCTCAGGCCGGATTGAACAGTTTCACGATGACACCTCGCAAATGGATTGAAGCGACGGGCGCCATCGGGATTCTGTCTCGAGCGGGACGTTATGGTGGTGGCACGTTTGCCCATCGGGACCTTGCTTTCGAATTCGGAACCTGGCTGAGCCCTGAGTTCAAGCTTTACGTCATTACGGAGGTCCAACGCCTGAAGGAGGAGGAGAATCGGCGGCTTTCCCTTGATTGGAACCTCAACCGAACGTTGGCGAAGCTGAACTATCGAATCCATACGGATGCAATCAAGGATCACATCATTCCCACGGTGGTCTCTCCGGAACAGATTGGGTTCACATATGCAAACGAAGCCGACCTCCTGAATGTCGCCCTGTTCGGAACGACGGCTCGTCAATAAAGAGAGTCCAACCCTGCCAAGGAGGGCAACATTCGTGACCACGCGACCGTGCCGCAGCTCCTGGTTCTTGCAAACCTTGAACCAATGAACGCGGAATTCGTTCGGATGGGATTGCCGCAGGAAGTCCGCCTGCAACGACTCAATCAAATCGCAATTCAACAAATGAAATCGCTCTCCTCTTTCGGAGACTTGAAAGCCCTGGAAGGAAAACGTCATGACTGAAAAACGGGTTCGCGTCGGCATCATCGGGTGCGGGAAGATTGCAGTGACGCATGCGGCGGGGTTGGCGAATATTCCGGAGGCGGAGTTCACGGCCACCTGCGATGTCGATCTCTCACGGGCGCAGGCGTTGGCGGCGGAGCACAATGTCCCGCACGCATTCGGCTCGCTGGATGAGCTCTTCGCGGCCAATGTCGTCGATGCCGTCCTGGTCTGCACACCCCACCCGACCCACGAAGCGGCCGTTGTTGCGGCGGCGCGGGCTGGTGTCCATGTCCTTTGCGAGAAGCCGATTGCGATCACGCTGGGTGAGGCCGATCGCATGATTGCTGCCTGCGACGAAAACGGCGTCCGCTTCGGAGTCATCTTCCAGCGCCGATTCTGGCCGGCCGCGCAACGAATGCGTCAGGCGATCGACGATGGCAAGCTGGGCAATCTGACCCTCGGCGAATGCACGGTCCGCATCTGGCGGGATCGCGCGTATTTCGGCATGGATCCCTGGCGAGGCAAATGGGCGACCGAGGGCGGAGGCGTTCTCATGAACCAGGCGGTCCACTCGATCGATCATTTCCAGTGGTACATGGGCAAAGCGACCGAGGTCTACGGCAAGATCGCCACCCTCCGCCATGGCGACTACATCGATGTTGAGGACACGGCGGTCGCCACGATCACCTTCGCCAATGGCGCCCTCGGTGTCCTGCAGGCGACCTCGACGTTCCAGCCGGCGTTCGGCTTCCGTGTCGCAATCCATGGCGATGCCGGAACCGCGATCAGCTACCACGAGCGGAACGAAGGCGAGCTCGGCGTCAACGATCTCTGGACTATTCCGGGCGAGGAGCACCTCCGCGAGATTTGGCTGGCGGAGGATGACGGCAAGGTCGGCTTCCCGCTCTATCACCAGCTGCAGATCCAGGAGTTTTGCCAGGCGATACTGGCCGATCGCGATCCACTGGTCACCGGCCGGGATGCCCGCAATTCGCTCGAAATCATCCTCGCGATCTACCAATCCAGCCGCACCGGAGTACCGGTCAAGCTGCCGATGTCCAGCTGAGCTCGTTGCCGTCGCTGGTATGCTGTTGGCAGGAGATACAGACGATGGCAATGACCCTGCATTCAAGCGAAATCCTGGAGTTGGTGGAGGAACTGCGTGTCTCTGGAGACTATGAGAGTCAGGACGCCGTTGTTCTGGAAGCTCTTCAGCGATTGCAGCAGAGTCTGCGTGACCAACAACTGCGCAATCACGTCGCGGCCGGGTTTGCTCAACTGGAGCGGGGCGAGCGGGTTCGTTGGGACCCTGCCGATATTCCGGCACGGATTGCCGACGCAAAGTTGAGAGCCGAACGCGGAGAGAAACCGGCGGACCATGTCGTCCCCTCGTAGGGAACTTTACTTTTCACCTCGGGCAGACGCGGACATTGGAGAAATCGCTTTCTACTCAGAACAGCGATTTGGTACG
>JAPXRQ010000252.1:0-4023 GCA_033813515.1 Thermomicrobiales bacterium | reverse complement strand
ATTGACGGCGGCTCGGTCCTCAGCTCCTGGATCACCACCACCAGCTGGACCACCCCCGCGCTGGCCTCCGGATCACATACCTGGATCGTCACCGCGAAGAACAATGTCGGAACGGGCTCTGCATCGTCTACCTGGCGCTTCACGATCGTCACCAGCGCAGCCACAACGACGCTCGATAACGGCGGCAAGATCAGCACCGGCAAATACCGCATCAAGGCCACCCGCCAGGGCATGGTCGGCGGAACCACGTCCAGCGGTCATGTCATCATCGAGAACGACAATTTCGTCTCACTGCCGGCCTGCGTCACTACCACCTGCAGCTGGCTCACCCCAGGCACCACCAGCACCACGTACGGCTACGTCACATCCTGCGGCAGCAAGTGCTACGTGATGATCTACAACCCGACGACCAAAAAGTGCGTCGTCTCCCCAGTCCTCGATCGCGGTCCATTGACGAACGTGGACGACTTCTGGAATGCCACCTCATCCCGGTATGTCAACCAGAAGATCGAAGACAAGGGCCTCTCCTACCAGCTTGCCCAGGGATATCCGGCCGATGCCGCCGCCCTCGATGGGTACGATGTCGGATGGGGCAAGAGCGGGAATGTCGGTCGCACCTACTTCGCCGGCGGCACCCTCTACACACCGACCTTCCCGACCTCGATGGACGTCGGCGATGGCGCCTGGCTTGGACTCGGCTTCCCGTGGAACCCCGGACCGCAGACTGTCGAAGTGACCATGCTCTGGCAGGTCAGCACGACCGTGGCCGATGCCCAGGCGACATGCGGCGCCCCGGCCGTCCCCTACTTCACCATGTCGAAGAGTTCGGGCACCCC
This sequence comes from Thermomicrobiales bacterium, assembly GCA_033813515.1. GTDB lineage: Bacteria > Chloroflexota > Chloroflexia > Thermomicrobiales > UBA6265 > DASQCG01. The sequence goes on along the minus strand of JAPXRQ010000252.1, from coordinate 3,187 downwards.
ACAATCGGTCATTACGGTCAACGGCAAGAACTTCAACCCGGGCGAGAAGGTCAATATCTATCTCGACTCCAGTGCAAACACCCCGCTGGCTACCGTCACCGCTGATTCCAGAGGCCGCTACACGACCACGTTCAAGGTCCCCAACACCGCCGGCGGTCCCCACAAGATCATCGCGGTCGGCCAAACCTCCAGTAAGCGCGTGACCAAGGACTTCTTCATCCTGCCCCGCTCGGGTATCAGCACGATCTCGGGTTCGGCCAACCTGACCATCACCGTCAAGGGGTACAACTTCGCGTCCGGTGAGAAGGTCAACCTGACCTGGGATAACGGCACAACCGTCGTTGCCTCCGGCACGGCTTCGGCCAGCGGCAATATCAACTTCACAGTGCGGGCGCCATCGGTCGGCGGAACCCACACCGCGAAAATGACCGGAGCCACATACGGCAAGTCGGCGACGGTCCAGTACACCACCGTCCAGCGCGTCCGAACGACCGAGACCTCCGGAAGCTCGTCAAACACAGTCACCGTCTACGGCACCGGTTGGCCGACCAATGTCACGGTCACCTTCCGCTGGCAATCGGCGACTGGCAGTGTCCTCTGCTCGGATGTCACCGACAGCACCGGATATGCGTCCTGCACGTTCAAGCCGTACTCCAGCGCGGAGAACGGTCCGTACAAGATCTACGGCACCTACGGGAGCAAGACCGCCAGCACGACATTCACCGTCGTCGGCTTCGCGAGTTCGGATGACGAAACGCCAACTGCGACGCCGTCCCCCACTGCCACCGAGACAGTGAGCGATGCCTCGCCGATTGCATCACCCGAGAGCACCGAGACTCCGGCGCCGGAGGCAACTTCGACTGAAGTCGCGCCAACGGAAACCGTCCCGGTCGAGGAAACGGCCAGCCCGGTCGAAACCCCGTCCGCGGAACCAACGGTCGCCCCGGAGCCAGTGACGTCGACCTTCAACGCTGTCGCGGACACGTCGGTCGCGTGGGCCACACCGGACGCGGCGCAGCCCGTCGAAGCGCTTGGCTCACTCACAGTCGGTGGCGAGAACGGATCGGTCACTTACGTCAGCTTCGATGTCAGTGGTATCGGTTCCGGCACTGTCACCCGCGCACAACTCGTCCTGACGGCATCCGGCGACGGCGGAGCAGGCGGCGCGCTCGGTGCAATCTCCGGCTATATCGTTGACGAGAACGGGACCGCGCAGTCGCTGCCCGCAGATGGCATCGCGGCGGCCTTCGGCTCGGATGGCAATCCGGCATACGTTGGCAGTGGCGCACCGGGCCAACAGATCGTGATCGATGTCACGCTTTCAGTCCAGGTCGATGGGCAGTACACCTTCGTCCTGGCCGGCGCGGATGGCGCCCAACTCCAGATCAGCAGCAGCGAAGGCAGCGCACCGCCGCAGTTGATCATCACCACGCAGCCGTAATCGCAGGCAGGGCGATCCGTTCAGACAGGACGGTCGCCCGCCCGCACCAACCCGCCTTCGTAGGCCAAAACAACCAACTGCGACCGATCGCGCACGTCAAGTTTCATCATCGCCCGATTGACATGCGTCTTGACCGTCAACGGCGAGAGAAACAGGCGCTCCGCGATCTCGCCATTGCCGAACCCCCTGGCAACCAGGATCACGATCTCCCGTTCGCGGTCTGTCAACACATCGAAACGATCCGAGACTGCGGCTGGCCCCGGTCCGCCCTGTTCCAGATGGTGCAACAACGCCCGGGTTGCGCGCGGCGAAAGAAGGGCATCGCCATCCGCCACCACCCGAATCGCCTCAAGCAACTCGACTGGTTCCACTCCCTTGCCCAGAAATCCACTTGCCCCCGCCCGGACCGCGTCGATCACCAGGTCATCCAGCTCAAATGTGGTCAGAACGATGACGCGCACCCCGGCCAAATCTTCGTCGGCGGTGATCGCCCGGGTCGCCTCGATACCATCCATTTCGGGCATGCGGATGTCCATCAGGACCACATCTGCCCGGCTCGTACGTGCCAGTGCAACGGCCTCCGCACCCGTGACCGCCTCTCCAACCACCTCGAGATCCGGTGCCGAGTCGATCAGCACCCGAAATCCAGCCCGAATCAGTGCCTGATCATCCGCCAGGAGCACCCGAATCGTCACTGCGTGCCTCCCTCAAACGGAATCTCCGCATGCACCCGGAACTGGCCCTGCTGATCCGCTCCAACCGTGAGCGATCCGCCTGCCGCATTGGCCCGCTCCTGCATCCCGATAATGCCATGCCCGCGCTGGCCCCCATGCACCGCCTCTCCTCCCATCGGGTTTGAAACATCGATTGTCGCCAGCAGATCTGCGAACACAAGTCGCACCTCCACCGTGTCGTCCACCCCATGCCGGGTGGCGTTGGTCAGTGCTTCCTGCACGATCCGGTAAACCGCCATTTGGGTGGTGGCAGTCACGGCGTCCCATGAGCCAGTCACCTCTGCCGCAACCTGCATGCCAGTCGCCCGCACATCGGCAAACAAGGTCTCGAGCCGGTCCAGCAATGGGGCAGGATCGCTCTGGCGCATAACCCGGAGGATGTCAGCCATCTCGTTCAGCACCGTCCCCGCTCCACGCCGGACATGGCCCAATGCCTCCTCCGCCCGGTCCGGATCATCCCGCAGCAAGTGCGCGGCAACGCCGGCTTGCAAATTGATGACAGAAATGTTGTGCGCGATGACATCGTGGAGTTCCCGTGCGATTCGCAAACGCTCCTCCAGCACGCGGCGCTGGGCTTCCTCGTCCCGCTCCTGGGCAGCCTGTGCCTGTATCAACGCGATCCGTTCCTGCCGAGCGACCAGATACGCGCGACGGCTCCGCACCGCATCACCCGCTGCCGTGGCTACGAAGACCCACGCCACCAGCTCCAGATTGTCGCTGCCCAGCACGGATCCGGAGCCCGTCAATACCGCCGTCACAAACAGCGCCACGGCGGCCAACGCTCCGCAGCCCCAGGCCACCCACCGGCTCGATGTCGCCGCCACGGTGTAGAGCGCCAAACAGGCTGCGAACCGCAGCACCACCTGGTCGTCCGCCGGAACCAGCGACCACATTCCCGCCACCAGCGCCACGCAGAAGACCGGAACCGGGGCGAGTCGACGGGTGACAATCAGGACAAACGCAACCAGGCCGCACAGCACATCGACGACATCCAGGCTTGCTCCCGATTCGC
>JAPXRQ010000251.1:2378-4047 GCA_033813515.1 Thermomicrobiales bacterium | reverse complement strand
CCCATTGCGTCGAAGAGCAGTGTATAGAGGTCCTCGCCCGGATCATCGCGGTCGAGGAAGGCGTCTTCGTCTTCCACCTTGGCGAAAAGGTCTCACCGCGGACCGAAATGATTCCGTTGAACTCGGATCGCATCCTGCTCGAGGCCACCCGCCGTACTGATGCGATGGCCATGCTCAAGGCCGCGCTGCCAGATCCCATGGTGCCGCTCACCGTCACCGATCTGGTCGATCAATTTGCCGATCAGATGACCGATCTGGAAGTACGCATCACCGCACTGCTCTTCGAGAATCCAACCAACCTGCGCGATCTCGAGGTCGCCATTCCAGGTCCGGATGTCGAAATTTGGCGAGCGATCGTGGCTCTGCGCGAACGCGAGATCATCCGCGCGATCAACGAGTCGACAGCTCCCCGTCACGCGCCAATGCGGTCCGTGCTACGCCGCTAAGCGCCGCATCAAGCAGCAGCGCCAGGAAGCAGCCAATACCAGCCGCCACAATCGTCGCAAGCACCGTCACACGCCATTGGTCGGCAGACCCCTTGCGCGCTGCCCCTGGCCCATCAATGATCTGCACGGTCGCGGGATTCGCTCCCTGCGCAACCATCAACTGATTCACGGCATCCGGAAAGACCGTCGCCGCGGCCGCAGCAATGTGCTCGGCTGTTACCGCATCTGGACCGGTCGCGGTCACGGTCACCACGCGGCTGTACCGAGTGGCATCAAGCGTCCCCGGGATCGCCGCCGGATCGACACCCGCTTCGGCAGCAACCAGAGCGGCGAACGCGTCGGAGCGCACAACCGGCCCGACATCATCCAGGATCATCAATTCGGGGCGCTCGGAACTTCCGGGGATCTCGGTATCCCCGGGCAACAGAACGGTCGCCGAGAACGACGCCTGGTAGTCCGCGGTCAGATTGCGGACGGTCAATATGCCCCCGACAAGGATCGGTACAAACAGAACAAGCCACCAGAATCGGCGCAGCGCCAACAGAATATCGCGGAGGTCGTAATCCAGATCACGCCCTGGCGCGAAACCCTGGCTCAATACGCACCACGACCTGTGACCACCGCCGGAATTGTCCGAAGAACGATCTTTGTATCCAGCCACGGCGACCAGTGCTCGGCGTAGTAGAGATCCAGCCGAACCATCTCGTCAAAGCTCAGATTGCTGCGCCCGTTAACCTGCCAAAGTCCGGTCAGGCCCGGTGAGACAGCAAGGCGCTGGAAGTGCCAGTCCTCGTAGCTCGCCACTTCGTCAGGCAGTTGCGGTCGAGGTCCGACCAGGCTCATCTCGCCAATCAGCACATGCCAAAACTGGGGGAGTTCGTCGAACGACAATCGACGCAGTATCCGGCCAACACGAGTCAGTCTCGGATCGTCACGCAGCTTGAACAGGCGCGGGTCCTGCCCATCGTGTGCCGCCAGCAACTCCTCGCGCATATCGTCCGCCCCATCAACCATGCAGCGAAACTTGACCAGGGTGAACGGCTTCCCATCCCGACCAACCCGCGTCTGACGGAACAGGATCGGACCGGGCGAGGTCGCCTTGATTGCGACGGCAACGATCGCCATGGGCACCGCCGCGAGAGTAAGAGTCACGAGCGCCGCGACGACATCAATCCCGCGCTTGGCCAGCAACTGCGGTCCCTGAATTGCGGCCGGCTTAACGC
>JAPXRQ010000251.1:0-2368 GCA_033813515.1 Thermomicrobiales bacterium | reverse complement strand
ACCCGGTCCAGCGAAAGCTGCAGCAAATCGGGGGCAACCTTGAATCGGACCGACTGCGCACGGCATTGCTCGATCAGTGAATTGACTTTCGTCAGCCTGCTCCCCGGCAGCGCGATGATCACTTCGTGCACATTTTGCCGCTCTACGATCCGCTCCAGATCATCAAGCCCGCCAAGGCGGGGAGCACGATGCACGCGGTACTCGGTTGCAACGGAAAGATCGCTGGTTTCCGGCAAATCGTCAGCGAATCCGACGAGTTGGTACCCCAGCGAGGGCGTGCTGAGCATCGCCTCCATAATCCGGCGGCCAGATTCGCCAGTACCGACGACCAGCACGCGGTCGACATACTTGCCCCGCTTCCAGAGCTGGGCCCGCACTGCCCGGGATATTGCCCGCCGCGCAACCAGAAACACGATCGCCAACGCCCAGGCATAGATAAACACGAGCCGCGACGGCACAAAGCGGGTCAGGAACGCGGTCAGGATGACGGCCGCGATCGCCGTCGTGATCGCGCCGATGATCATGAGGACTTCGTCGAGGAGGCCGGTGCTGCGCGGAAGCCAGTAGATCCCGCGTAACAGCAGGATCATGAACGTCAACGCGGCGAAGAGCATCGCCCGTTGCTGAAACGCGTCAAATGACAGGAAGTCATACCAGGCGACTTCACCGCCGACTTCATAGTGGTAGCGGAGGAGGTGGGCTACGTAGAACGCCAGGTAGGCCAGACCAGCATCGACAAACATCTGGGCGACGCGAAGAACGATACGTCCCCTCGCTATTGACGAGCTTCTTACTACCGGCTGATAGGCCGCGGGAACAGGCGCCAGGGTCTCGGTTTTCTGCACGCGAGGCGTCCAGCCTTTCGTCGCGATCAAACCAGCAACAGCCGTGAATCCGGGGTACGACCTCGATTCGGAATCATAGCACGGGGTCTGGCCCACTTTTTGACTCACAGGTCACATTCAGCAACGTCGCAAGGCTAAAGTGGGCATATATGCGGGATGACTAGGCCATTCGGACTTGTCTGATCACCACTTGATTGATATGGACCCCGGCGCGAATCTCCTGGAGGATGCATGTATTGGATCCTTCTGTCCCAAAGGAGCCGTCTGATGGTGCAACCTGCCATGAGCGCCGTACTTTCATCGCAGCATCCGGACTACGATCTTCAGGGCCGTCTCGGTAATTTCATGATTACCGACCTGCTCCAAATGATTCAGCTTTCCGGCAAATCTGGCACGCTCACGCTTCACCAGGGATGGAACAGCCGATCCATCATCTTTGAGCAGGGGCGTATCACCTACGTCGCCTCCGGTTCGAAACTGCCAGGTCAATTCGATCTGCTGGTCCGAACCGGCCGCCTGACCCGCCAACAAGTTGAACTCTTCCGCCAGCGCCGTCCAGGCAAGTCTGAGGAAGAGATGATCGACGAGCTCATCAAGCGCAAGCTGATCGAGCGATCCGCTATCGAGCGCTGCAACGAACAGCTCCTCGAATCGGCGATTTATACGCTCTTCCTCTGGCGCAACTGTGCCTTTACCTTCATCGCCAACCAGATTGACAAGCGCAATGGGGTGGCCGTCTCCGTCGATGGCAATCACCTGATCATCGAAGGCACCCGCCGTCTCGATGAGTGGATCGAGATCAGCCCGGTCGTACCATCGGTCTTCATGATCTTCCGCAAACGGCCCCATCTGGTCGACAAGCCGGTGCCCGAGCACCTGGTGCCAGTCTTCAATGCGGCCAACGGAACCCGCGATGTCACGGCAATCGCGCGGACTGTCGGCATTTCGCAGTTCGATGCCGCTCGCGCCCTGTTCGAACTCGCCAACGAGAAGTACGTCGAATCGAATCCGCCCAGCAAGGCCAAGGTCTGCGAACTGTTCCAGCTCTGCGTGGAATCCATCTACATGAAGATGGTGCTGTACGAGCGCAGCCGCCTCGCCCTCGATTTCGAGCATGAGCTGAATCGCTTCGCCAGCGACAACAACCTGCGTGTCCGAATGAACTCTGGCCGGACCACCCGGGGCGACTTCGACAATCCGATCAACGCGATCGATTTGATTGAGCTGTACAAGACGTTCATCGGCATCCAGAACAACGAGCTTTCCCAGGTCTTCGAGCCGCGGGTGTTCCAGGGCCTGATGGAAGGTCTCTACCTCAACGCCGATCCCGAAATGCAGTCGATGATGCGCATGTACGAGTTCTTCGATATCGACAGCATTGCCATCCTCGACATGTTCGATAGCTCGGTCCAGGCGAAAGATGGAACCACCTATCTGACCTCGCCGGTGCCATCAAAATCGGCTTAACAGCCGCGGTCGCTATAATCGGGCCGATGAAGACGCCCGGCCGCTCAGCACTCCAC
>JAPXRQ010000250.1:0-4056 GCA_033813515.1 Thermomicrobiales bacterium | reverse complement strand
TCGCAACTCCGATCGGGTTCGCAAGATCATCGGCGTGCAACTGCAGACGACCTCGCTGTTCGAGTACCTGACAGCGTCCGAACTGATCGAACTCTTCTGCGGACTGTATGACGTCGAGAGTTCATCCGATCGGATCGCCGGTTTGCTGCAGTCGGTCAATCTCGAGGAGAAGGCAAAGTCGCAGGTCTCGGCGCTCTCAGGCGGGCAGCGGCAGCGGCTTTCGATCACCCTGGCGCTGGTCAACAATCCGCGCGTGGTCTTTCTCGACGAGCCGACGACCGGTCTTGATCCGGTCGCGCGGCGCGATTTGTGGCATGTCATCCGGGATGTACGCGCGCGGGGCACAACGGTCGTGCTGACAACGCATTACATGGAAGAGGCCGAGGTGCTGTGCGATCGGGTGGCGGTCATGGATCGGGGCAAGGTGATAGCCTGCGATACCCCGGGCGCCCTGATTGCCGCACTGGGTATCGAGGCGGTGGTCAAGGCGAAGTTCGACGGCGGATCACTCGCGATAGCGGATCTCGAAGCGCTGCCGGATGTTGCCTCGGCCCGGATCATCGACGATCGGATTGAACTGAATACGCGCAATGTTCAGGCATCGCTGGTCGGCCTGCTCGGCCTGGTTGATCGGGGCGGCGTATCGCTGACTGAACTCACCTCGCAACAGTCGACACTGGAAGATGTGTTCCTCGGTCTGACTGGTCGCACGATCGAGGGCGATCAACCGTCGGAGCCGGAACCTGAGCCTGCCGGACGCCGGTCTCGCCGGTCGCGGGGTTAGGGAGCGGATCGATGAACTCATTTCTCGCAATGGTCAAAGCAAATCTGAAAATGACCGTCCGGAATCGGCAGGCGCTGTTCTGGAACCTGGCTTTCCCGTTGATCTTCATCCTGATCTTTGGCGCCGTTTTCGATAACAACGAGGGCGTGTCGTTTGATGTCGGCGTCGTTGGACCCGATTCGGCGTACAAGGCGGCCGTCGTGGAGGCGTTGGAGTCGAGTGGTGCGTTCGATGTCCATCAGGGTGTCGAGGCGGACGAGATGGACGCGCTCAAGGACAGCGATCGAGCGTACGTTCTGGTTTTCAGCGACCAGCCAACCGGTGCGGCTTCGGCGCCGGTCCAGATCTACTACGATCAGACCCAGGGGCCGAATGCGCAGACCGGTCTGAACATTCTTGACCAGATACTGAACGGGGTGGCCGGGCAGGAATCGGTCGCGCAAATCACCACCCGGCCGATCGAGTCGCTCGATATCAAGTACATCGATTTCTTCGTTCCCGGCATCATCGCGATGTCGCTGATGAACTCGGGCGTGATTGGTCTGTCGACGGCATTCGTCACCTATCGCGAGAAGGGCATTCTGCGGCGGATCAAGGTCACGCCGTTCTCGCTACCGAAGTTCATCACGGCGCGGATGGTGACGATGTTGATCGTGGCCGTTGCGCAGTCGCTGGTGCTGATCGGGGCGGGCAAACTGATCTACGGGCTGACATTCCGTGGGAACCCGTTCCTGATTCTGGTGACAATCATCATTGGCTCAATTGCCTTCCTCTCGATCGGGTTCGCGATCTCGAGTTTCGCGCGCAATGCCGAGACGGCGGCCAGTTATGCGAACCTGATCACCTTCCCGATGCTCTTCCTGGCGGGGACGTTCTTTCCGATCGATTCGCTGCCGGCCTGGTTGCAGGGGCTGACCCGGATTCTGCCGTTGCGCTATCTGATTGACGCGCTACGGGAGCCGATCATGCGGGGCAACGGGATTAGCGACACCTGGCCCGATCTGCTCGTGTTGCTGGCGGTGGCGGCGGTCTTCATGACGCTGGCCGTGCGCTTCTTCAAGTGGGACGCACGGCCAACGTAGGTTGCCGTTACTCGCCGCGCCACATCTCGGAGACGACTGCGGAGAGGACTCCACCGGATGGATCTTCGATCACCACGAAGTCACCGAAGCCGGGGTGGTGCATCTTCCCGGTAATGTTGATCCCGCCAAGTTCGGTGACCTTCGCCATGAGCTCGTCGATCGGTGCGGGCGATTCGATATAGGTTGTCCACATGGTCGGCACATCCGGCTGCGGTTTCTGCAGAATGACGCCAACGGTGGCTCCATCCTTCTGCAACCCCCAGCAGACGAAATCGGGCGCCGACCAATCCAGCACCTCGAGTCCGAAGACAGTGCCGTAGAACCTCGCGGCGGCAGCGGGATCGTCGGACATGTGATCGTGCCAGACGACCTCTCCCCCGGACGGATTGTTCGGCGGCCAGGGCGCCATCGGCCGGGAGCCGGAGCCCTGGAATGGCGAGAAGTTCGCTCCCTGATTGTCGCGGCAGAATGCCATGCGTCCGACGTTAGGGATGTCGTAGCCAGGATGGACGATCGTTCCACCGTTTGCCGTGATGTCGGCCAGTGTCTTGTCGATATCATCCGTCGACAGGTAGACGTTCCAGTACGGATGCGGATCGATCTCTGTCGAGAGTGGACCAAAGCCGCCGATGCCGTATTCACCGTTGACCGCCATGGAGTAGACGTTGCCGCCACCCATGTCGATGTCATTGATGGTCCACCCGAACAGATCCCGGTAGAAGGGCTTGGCCTTGTCCGGCTCGAAGGTGTACAGGTCGTGCCAAACGAAACTGCCTGTGCTCATGCAAACCTCCTGTCGCGAAACGCCATGGGTTCCTGCCGGGACAGGGACAGACCCCACCCCGAGCGGCAGGGTCTGCTGATTGGTCGAGCGGGCCGGGCCGAATTCGACCGATTACATCGCTTCCGATTCGAGCACGCCGAAAACGGCGCCGGTCGGATCCTTGGCAACCATGAAGATGCCGGTCCCCGGAATTGGAGCAGGTTCCTGAATGACGGTGCCGCCGGCCGCCCTGACTGCCGCTGCACTGGCTTCGGCCGATTCGGGCGCCTCAATATAGAAGCGCCATTGGCTGGGCGTGCCCGAATCGCCGAATGCGGCCTTGTCGAAGATGCCGGCCACCGGAGCGTCGCCGACAGTCGCGCCGTGATAGACCATACCTTCGCCCATTGGCCACTCCTGATGTCCCCAGCCGGTGAATGCCTGATACCAGGGGATTGTGGCGGCGGCAGATTCGGTGGCAAGTTCGTACCAGACTGGCTGGCTCTTGACGGCGCCCATGGTTTGCATTTGGTGGTTGGCCCAGTCGCCTTCGCCTTCGAAGAGCGCGAACGCGGCGCCATCGAGATCCGTGTGATACGACATCCGGCCGATCCCGGGGATGTGGTGTGGATTACCCGGATCGTTGGTGCCGCCAGTCGAGCCAATGGTTGCAATTGCCTGATCGAGATTGTCATGGACCAGGTAGGGAATCCAGCGGGAGTTTCCATCCGGACCAGGGCCGTTGATTCCGCCGATCGGGAAATCGCCGACATAGATCATGCTGTACTCAAAGTCGCCCATCGGCACCGGAACGAATGTCCAGCCGAAGACGGATGCGTAGAACGCTTTGGCGGCGTCCATGTCGGTCGTTCCAAGATCTTGCCAGGCCCAGTTTCCGTTCGCCATCGATGCTGTCCTTCCTGAATGGGCAAATTCGCCTCTCGACGGTAGCACACATGTTCGCCATGTCAAGCGATTGCACGTTGCTCGCTCGATTACTCGACGAACGACGGAGCCCGTATTCGACAGGCCTCCATCGGGCTTTGCTGGCACAATTGACCCCATGTGCGTTAGGGAGGACCGAACAGTTGAGTAGCGATCGATCAGAACCGACACTTGTCCGCTGGTTTCCACACCTCTGCATCGCCCAGGGAGTTCTTCTGGTGCTGCAGGGTTTTTTGGGCGGTCGTGGGTTGTTCAAAAATCACGATCTGATCGAAGTGCATGGCTACGTCGGCGAGTTCATCTTTCTCCTGGCAGCGGTGATCGTGATCGCGGCCTGGCAGGGACGGCAGACCGGCCGCCTTGGCAAACCCGAACTGGTTATCAGCCTGATCAATATCGCGCTGGTGATTGCGCAACTCGGGCTCGGCTTCAGCACGCGGGACAGTGTTGATGCGGCGGCCTGGCATCTGGCCAACGCGGTG
>JAPXRQ010000249.1:0-4058 GCA_033813515.1 Thermomicrobiales bacterium | reverse complement strand
CAACCCGCGCGAGCCCAAGTGCACGTTCGAGCAGTACTTCCTGGCCGCCAAAGAGCAGTACGATCTCAAACCCACCACCTACGCCCACTTCTATTACGACGCGGCCGAAAACAAGCTCTGGCTCAGCTACTGGTTCTACTACTACTTCAACGACTGGAACGACACCCACGAGTCCGACTGGGAAATGATGATGCTCGCCTGGAACACCCTCGATCCAGAGCAGGCCATCAAACAGCCCCCCTCCTTTATCGGCTATGCCCAACACGGCGGCGGCGAAACCACGACCTGGACCTCCGACAAGCTCTCCAAGCAGGACGATCGCGTCCTCGCCTACGCCAGCGCCGGATCACACGCGACCTACTACACCGAGAGCACCTACATCGGCTGGGGTGAGAATGGCACCGCCTTTGGCTGCGACAAAACCCTCGCTCCCTACAATCAGTACGATCTCGATGTCGTCGTCATCCCCAGCCGTATCGATCCCGATGGCCCCTTCGCCTGGGCGCTGTATGAAGGGCGTTGGGGTGAGAAGCAAACCTCCGTCTACAACGGTCCGTTCGGCCCCAACATGGGCAGCAAGTGGAACGATCCGTCCAAAGCCGTGCAAAGCTGGCGTGATTCCAGCCTCAAGGTGCCCAGTTCCAAGACACTCGGACCCAGCACCACCGATCTCTTCTGCCAACTCTCCAAGCAGTTCTCCCGCATCGGCACCTACCTCGGCGCCCACTTCGGTCAAGCCCTGCTCATCATCCTCGGCATCCTGATCGTCGTTGGCTTCCTCTTCAGCCGCATCTGGTCGTACTTCCTCGAGGCGATCGATATCTACGGCTTCGAACTCCGCACCTTCCTCGGTATCGGTCTGCTCTGCATTCCGATTGGCATCGTGTTCAATCTTCTGCTCACCATCCTGATCAACCAACCACCGCTCGACTGGATCAACAAATGGTTCAATGGCTCGGGTGGCAGGGCGACTGGCGCCGCAGTGCTGGGCGGCTTCCAGCAACTGACCATGGTGCTGATCATCTCGCCAATCGTCGTTTACGCGATGAAGCAGATTCGCGACGATGAGGATCTTTCGGTCAGGAGCGCAATCGTCGGTGGCGTCCGCGCCATTCCCCGCCTCGCCATTACCCTGCTCGTGACCGTCGTCGTCATCCTCTTCTTTGTCTCAGCGGTCATTGGCATCCCGGTCGCGATCTTCCTGGCGATCCTCTGGCAGTTCTTCGCCCAGGCGCAGGTGCTCGATGGTGAGAAGCGGGTGACGGATGCCCTCGGGGCCAGCGCTCGCGTCGTCCGTGGCAACTGGTGGCGTGCCTTCGGTCTCTCGGTCGGTTTCCAGATGATCGGCCTCATCCCTGGTCCGCTCATCGGCATCCTGATCCTGATCGTCGGCGGGTCCAAGGTCGAGTTCGCCAATCTCGTCAGCAGTTTCCTGTACGCCATCTTCGTGCCGATCTCGGTCATCGGTCTGACCATGGCCTACCACCGCCTGAAGGGTGATGACATCGAACGGTCCAGTGTTCGGCGGGCGCGCCGCCGGACATTCTTCGACACGCCCGAAGCAGACACCCCGCCACCCGCCGCCGCCCCCTCCGCCGGAGACTAGGGCAGGGCGTTGAGTGTTGGATCTTGAACGTCGAAGGTGCGCCTGCCATTGACGGTCAGCCGCATTGAACGGCGCCGTTGATAAGTCAACCAACGTAGTCGCATGGCCGCCGTGCCATGTCTCGGCCGCAGGTCGAGGTCGCCCGAGGGCGAGATTCCCTCACCGGCACACACGTTGACACGCCGATGGCCACCTGTCGCACAACGATGGCACAGACCACCTGCCAACATCTGTTCTCCGTTCTCTGTTCTGACGACCTCACGTCTGATAGGCGGTGGCTTGCGATAGCACCGCCTGCCAGATTCCATCGCGCTGCATCCAAACATCCGTGTGCCAGGCGTTCATGATGAAGTGCTGGCCATCGGAGAGCACCTCGATCCGGCACTGATAGCGCAGGACCGCCATGGTCTCACCGATCTCGACACGCATATCTCCGGTCGGCTCAAAGACCCGGTACCGCAGCGCCCCGCCCAGGATGCTGCCGAGGTACATCGCCTTGCTCATCGCTGTTCCGTTGGGCGTGATCAGCTGGTAGTCCTCGGCATGCAACCGATCGGCCGTGGCCATGTCCTTCGCCACCAGAGCCGCCAACCGCTCCCGTTCCCAGCCGATCAATGTCTCTGCATCCAAAGCAAGGTCTCCTGAACCTCCCAATTGTGCGACGATCTCACCCTGATCACTGGTCCCTAGCCTCAGGATGCGCCATGCAGTTTCTGCCCAAAGCCGACAACCTTGTCTACACCTGCAGCCCGTTCCACGAGCCGAAGATGACGGTGCGGGCCGGCGAGACCTTCCAGATCGAGACCGAACTGACATCCGGGGCATGGCTGCAGAACCTCGATGACAATCCACTCGATCGCGATCGTGGCTATCCCTACGTCAATCCGGCCACTGGCCCGGTCTTCATCGAAGGCGCCAAACCTGGCGATGCGATCGTGGTCCACATCGAGGCCATCGATCTGGCCGATATCGGGTACACCCAGATCGTGCCCGGCGCCAATCCGTTTCCAAACTGGATTCGGGGCGAGGAGTGGGGCAATCAGTTCAAGGTCGTCCGCATTGCCGATGGAGTTGTGCACTGGTCTGATCGCATCAAGATCCCGATCGCGCCCATGATCGGTGTCATCGCGACCGCCCCGCTGATCGAGGCCGTCTCCAATGCAGATAACGGCAAGCATGGCGGCAATCTTGATATCCAGGAGGTCACCGCTGGCAATCGGGTGATCCTCCCGGTCGAAGTCGAAGGTGCACTGCTCCATATCGGCGATGTTCATGCGGTCCAGGGCGATGGCGAACTTTGCTGCGCGGGCGGGATCGAGACGCGATCAGTGGTCACCGTCCGGGTCGAGATCATTCCACGGCCGGCCGCGTTCATGTGGCCCCGCATCGAAACCGATACGCATGTGATCGCCATCGGGTGCGCGCGACCACTGGACGATGCCTTCCGGATCGCCGTCAGCGAACTTGTCCACTGGATGGCGGCCGACTTCGGTTTCAGCGAACCCGAGGCGCTCATGCTGCTGGGTCAGGTGGCCGAAGCCCGCTGCACGCAACTGGTCAATCCCAAGTTTACCTACGTCGCCAAGATCGCCCGCTCCTATCTGGCGTAGCGCAAACCACCAAAATACGAATATCTGTTCGGAAACAGGGCGCGGATCGTCACCATTGCGGCGCACGCTGGCCTGACCGTGTGTCCTCGATTCCCGCACATCGAGGCCACGCGGCTTTCTGTGAGTGTCGCCTGTGTACATCCGCCCACAGGATGGCGCGACAGAATAGTGCCTTGTCGCCAGCCGTCGCTGGAAATGGAGGAAATCGCCAATGGACATCCTGCGCGGCTCCCTTCACTACATCCAGGACAACCCGCAGCGGTTCAAGGATGCACTCGTCGTCCACATTGAACTCTCGCTCTATAGTCTGATTGCCGCCGTTCTGATCTTCGTTCCGCTCGGTATCCTCGCGGCCCGCACGCGGCATGTTGGTCCGGTTCTGATCGGCCTCGTCGCGTCGGCCAGAGTCGTTCCCAGCATTGCCGTCCTCTTCCTGCTCTATCCCTATCGTCGCGATATCGGAGATTTACTTCCGTTTTGGCCGCGCGCGTTTGTGCTCTCCCTGATCGCGCTGATCCTGCTCGCCGGTCCGCCGCTGATCATCAACACCGATGCCGGCCTACGCTCTGTCTCGCCGGCCGTGCTGGAGAGTGCCCGCGGTATGGGTATGACGGAACTTGGCGTCCTGACCAGGGTGCAGTTTCCGCTCGCGTTGCCGGTCATCCTCGCTGGTTTGCGCACAGCCGGCGTGGAAGTGGTCGCCAGCGCCACCCTTGCTGCCTTTGTGGGAGCCGGCAGCCTCGGCCGCTTCATCACCAGCGGGCTGACATTGCTCGATTACAGCCTGCTCTTTGTCGGTGCGATTCCGATCGCACTCCTTGCCCTCGTTGTGGAGGTAACCC
>JAPXRQ010000248.1:0-4062 GCA_033813515.1 Thermomicrobiales bacterium | reverse complement strand
CACTGATATCGCCCCGTTCCAGTTCCTCGCGAACGCCGGAAATCGCCGCAGCCAACTCGCGCGGGACGAAGACAACCGGCGACTCGCCAACCGGGAGGGTCAGAAACGAGCCCTCTGACGCGATCAGCCCGGCCCGATACAGATTGCCCAGCTCGATCCGTATCTCATCGACTGGCTGTTCAAGCGCCGTGGCGACCTCATCGACGGTCAATCCTTCATCGCCGGCGGCAATCACTGTCTGCAGCAGCTGGCGGGCCGGAGCGGGAAAGGCATCCCACATTTCGCGCATGATAGTCGGCCGGGTCATCGCCCGATAGAGCGCCGAAACCTGCGTGCCGCGATCGCGACTGGTGACAGGAACTCGCCATGCCGCGGCAATCTCGCCGAGATCTTCATACGAGCGGGCATTCAGGCGGCCGAGCAAGTTACGCAAATCAATCGTCCCCGTCATAATCATCATAACGGTGAGCGGTCGGCCAGCGCGGGTCCGATCAGCATGCATACGGGATTCGCATAATCCCGCGTCGCGTATGCAGGAGAGTTGGAGAATGCAGAACCCGGATGTGATTGTCGTCGGTGCTGGTGTTGCCGGATGCTCCACGGCATACCGACTTGCCCAAAGTGGACGCCGGGTCCTGGTCATCGATCAGCGTGGCATCTGCTCCGGGGCATCCGGACGAAATGGCGGCCTGACCGGTATCGGTTCAGCGATGCATGCCGAAGCAGGCGACTCCGTCTACACCGTGACCAATGCCAACTTCAACCTCATGCGCCAACTTCCGGAAGAGCTTGATGTTGACTTCGAGCTCCATCTGCCTGGCACGTTCGATGTAGCCACGACTGAAGCGCAACTGGCCCACGTCCGGGAAAGCGCCGAATCGCAGGCCAAAGCCGGTATTCGCGTGGAAATGCTCGATGCCGATGAGACCCGCAAGCGCATGCCTGCCTTTGGGCCCAACATCATCGGATCCAAGTTCACCATCGATGCAGGTCATCTGTGGCCCTTCCGGCTCGTCCATGCCTTTGCAGAACGTGCACGCGATCTGGGCGCAGAGTTCCGTCTCTGGACACGAGTCACCGAGCTGCTCCGGGATGGCGATCGGGTGATTGGTGTCCGGATCGGCTCCGAGACGATCCAGGCCGATCATGTGGTCCTCTGCACCAATTCCTACACCCCGCTCATCCTGCCCGATCTACCCGCAGGAGCCATCGTCCCGGCCCGCGGGCAGATTCTCGTCACGCAGGCGCTGCCGAAACTGCTGGCCCATCCCTTCGGCACCAACTTCGACAAGGAGTACGGCCGCCAGACACCGGACGGCAAGATTCTGTGCGGCGGATTCCGGCGGCTCGACGTCGATGAAGGACTCGGCCACTACGAGGAACGCGTTTCTGCCCCGGTTCTCAATGGCATCGCGTCCTGCCTGACCAATCTTTTCCCGTCGCTCGGCCCTGTGCGCATTGTGCGGTGCTGGGCTGGAATCATGGGCTTTACCGCCGACGGTCTGCCGATCATCGGCAATGCTCCGTGGGCGCCAGGGCTCACCATCGCCGCCGGATTCAATGGCGGTGGCTTCAGTTGGGGGCCAATCACCGGCAAGATTGTCGCTCGCCTGGTCAATGGAGAAGACCCGGGGTTTGACCTGCGCGTGTTCCGGCCCGAGCGATTCAGCGAAGGCGGTACCGCCTGGAACAATCCGTTCACAGCTGGCGAAGCAAACGCCGCCTGAGCCAATCGGAGCGAGAACGTGGCCGAGGAAGGTTGGGAGCCAGATATTCCGGAACCCGGTGAGGACCCGGCCAGAGTCAAGCGCCGTGACCGGATTCTGGAACTGATTGTCGTTGCCATACTCTCGGTGACGTCCCTTCTGACCGCTGTGGCCAGTTTCGAGGCGACCCGCTGGGCCGGCGAGCAAACCGATCACCAGAACGAGGCTGCCCGGTTGCGACTCGATGCCAGCCGGGCCGAAACCGATGCCAGCGCCTCCGTCACGATCGATATGCTCGCGTTTTCCAGCTTCCTCGATGCGTACGGCTCGGGCAACACCGAACTTGCCGACTTCTACCGCCAGCGCTTCCGGGACGAGTTACTCCCCGCCTTCAACGCCTGGATCGCGACCGACCCGCGCAACAACCCGGACGCGCCCAACTCACCGTTCGAGATGCCCGAATATCAGCTGGCCAGTCGCGCCAATGCCGAGGCGTTCGATCAGCAAGCCGAGCAGGAGGCCGAGCTGGCCATCAAGGCAGCCACCGCGTCCGAGCAATACGTGCAGACCGTGGTGCTCTTCGCGATGATCCTGTTTCTGGGCGGCATGTCATCGCGCATTGCCCTCGACGAGGCGCGCCTGGGCATGGTTTGCCTCGCCCTGCTCCTGCTTGTTGCCAGCACCGTTCGCCTGGCAACCCTGCCGTTTGCCTGATCAGCCTCTGGCAGCCACCGGACTAGCCAACGGCGTCGCATCACTCGGAAGCCCAAAAGCCACAATCGACGATCCTGCAACAATGAACTCCGCGAATTGAGGAGTGGCGGCGCCGACAACCACGACTCCACCTTCAATTGCCGTACCGCCGCTGGCAGATCCCCCGATGCTCGCCGAGAAGACCTCATCGCCAGTGGCCAGATCGTAGCCATGCAGAATCGCGTCCAACCCGGCATGGAAGACCACATCATTGCTGATTGCGACAGGCGCCGGAACCGGAGCCGCCTGCTCTGCCGTCCAGATCACTCTGCCCGTGGCTGCGTCCAACGCCTGGATCGAGCCGGTCGCCGGGCCGTCGAAATCGGGCCAATCGGTTGCCGGAACGACGATCGTCCCATCGGCAAATGCGCTGGAACCTTCCATTCCACCGAGGAAGCCAGCCGGCGAAAGGTTGGTCACCCAGACCTGTGCGCCAGTCTCGCGGTCCACGGCCCAGAAGTCACCGCTCTTCTGTCCCTGCCCAACCAGATCCCGCTGCACACCATCATCTGAAACGCTGAACAGATTCGGAGAGGCGCTGAAACCAACATCGTCTGTCGGCGAGTTCTGTCCATCGTTCGGCGGAGCATTGAACGCCCAGACCAGATCGCCCGTCACCAGATCAAATGCCACGATGCTGATCGGATTGCCGTATGGGGCAGGAGTCGAATCGTAGGCATTCTGCGTGCCAACGATGATCAGTCCACGTTCGGAATCGACAACCGGCACCGAGAACACGCCCGCACCATCCGCACCCTCTGGCACGACATAGCTGTGCCACAAGATGCTCGCGGTAGCCACATCGAGCGCGACAACGCCGCCGCGGAAACCGACTTCCTTGGCGATCGAGGCTACTGCCACGTACGCCACACCACCGACAACGATCGGCGACGACCAGATACTGGCGTTGGGTTGTTCGTCGACCCGCTGCCTTCAGATCACCTGTCCGCTGGCCCGATCAATTGCATGCAGTACGGCCGCGGAATCGCCCACGTACACCACATCGCCATCGACATGTGCCGAACCAGTAATTCCCAGGGGCACCTGCAGATTCGGTTCAATCACATCGGAGCCGCTCGCGTATCGCCAGATCTCCTGCCCTGAGTACAGATCGATCGCATACAGATTGCCGTCATACGACCCCACGTAGACCACCCCGTCCACGATGATCGGTGTGGCACTTACCGGCCCCTCGACCGGAAACGACCAGATCTGAGCGAGGGAGCCCGCATTGGCCGACGTGATCACTCCATCAAGCGTCGCTCGCGTTCCAGTCAAATCCCACCCGTACGAAAACCAACCGGTCCGTTCTGGCGCGGCCAATGGTGTTGCAACCGGCGTCGCGTCCTGTGCGCGCACCAGTACCGGAATCGTGGCGGCAGCCGTGCCGAGTGCAATGGCAGTTCGGCGACTGAATTGCGGCGAGTAAGATGTGGTCATGGAGTGCTCCTTACTCAGAGACGAATACGACCCAACCGCATGCAATGGTCAGCCAAATGCCGAACCTGTGCTGTTCCCGGGCGACAGCGCACGCAGGGCCGCTTCCGGATTGAGCACCTGCACGACGACCGAGTCGCCGACAGCCACGCTCGCCTGTTGCTCG
>JAPXRQ010000247.1:0-4079 GCA_033813515.1 Thermomicrobiales bacterium | reverse complement strand
GATTTGGGATTAAGACCCTCGGGGATCCAGTCGGCGCGAGACTGGATTCTCCCAACCATCGCGCTTGGAGCCGCCCCGCTCGCCACGATCTCCCGCTACACGCGATCGAGCATGATCGATGTCATTCGATCTGATTACGTGCGCACCGCCCGGGCCAAGGGCCTCGCCGAGCGCAAGGTCGTCCTCAAGCACGTACTCAAGAACGCCCTCATCCCGGTCGTCACCCTCATCGGCCCGATCTTTGCGATCGTTGGCACGGGTTCCTTCTTCGTTGAGAAGATCTTCAATGTGCCGGGCATGGGCCGATTCTACGTCGAGAGCATGCAAAGCAAGGATCAGACCATGATCCTCGCGGTCGTTCTCATCTTCGGTGTCTTCCTGGCGGTGATGAACATCTTCGTCGACATCATTTACGGCCTTATCGACCCCCGTATCCGCTACTAAAGGGAAGATCGCGAACCAATGTCCACGACCGTTCCCCCAGCACCACTCGCCGATCTCGCCGATGCCAGTACGCAATCGGTCCGCCCGCAGACCTCGCTTTGGGGAGATGCCTGGCGCCGACTGATCCGGAACCGGCTCGCCCTGCTCGGCCTGATCGTCGTTGTCTCGTTCATCCTGATCGCACTCTTCGCCCCGATCATCGCTCCGTACGGCGAATCCGAAGTCGTCGACCCCGGCCTGATCCGCCATCCACCCAGCTGGACCTGGCCGATGGGACTTGATCAGAACGGCCGCGACATGTTCAGCCGTATCGTCTACGGCGCCCGGGTCTCCCTCTTCGTTGGTGTGGTTGCGTACATTATCGTCCTCCTCATCGCTATCCCGGTCGGCTCGATCGCCGGCTACTTCGGTGGCTGGGTCGACAACGTCATCATGCGGATGGTCGATGTGGTGTTCACCATCCCGCAGGTGTTGCTGGTGCTGATGTTCGTCAACTGGCGCGGACCCGGTATCACCAACATCTTCCTCGCCATCGGCATCATCGGGTGGGTGACCGAAGCCCGCCTGATCCGCGGCCAGTTCCTGACCCTTCGCGAGCAGGACTACATCAAGGCCAGCCGCGTCGCCGGCGCCAAACCGTTCTATATAATTGGTAGGCACCTGCTTCCAAATAGCCTGACGCCCATCATCGTCGCGGCAACGTTCGGTGTGCCCTCGGCCATCTTCACCGAGGCTGCTGTTTCATTCGCCGGCGTCGGTATTCGTCCGCCGCAGGCTAGTTGGGGCCAAATGGTCGGTATCGCCAGCCAACCGCAATACATCCGCACCGATCCGCACATGCTGCTCTTCCCTGTTTTGGCCATTGGCCTGACAATGCTCGGATTCACCTTCCTTGGTGACGGGCTCCGCGACGCACTCGATCCCAAGGGCAATGACTGACAAGGACCAGCCAGGCGATGAGCGATAAAACCAAACCGGTCCTCGACGTCCGGAATCTGAAAACCCAGTTCTTCACCCGCGCCGGCGTTGTCTATGCCGTCGACGATGTCTCGTTCTCGGTCGGTCAGGGCGAAACTCTCGGCATCGTTGGCGAGTCCGGGTGCGGAAAGAGCGTGACCTCCCTTTCGATCATGCGACTGATTCCGAATCCGCCCGGCAAGATCGTCGGCGGCGAAATCAGGCTCGCCATCGGCAACACCGAGCGGGATATCGTCAAGATCTCCGATGCAGACATGCGCAAGATTCGGGGGAATGAGATCGCGATGATCTTCCAGGACCCCATGACATCGCTCAATCCCGTTTACACCATCGGCAATCAACTGATGGAGCCGCTTCAGCTCCACCTCGGCCTCGACAAGAAGCAGGCGAGGGAGCGGGCAATCGATCTCCTCAAGCGCGTCGGCATCCCGGCCGCCGAGGATCGCTTCAACAGCTATCCGCACCAGTTCTCCGGCGGAATGCGTCAACGGGTCATGATCGCTATCGCCCTGGCCTGCAACCCGAAGGTGCTGATCGCTGACGAACCCACCACCGCGCTCGATGTCACCATTCAGGCCCAGATCCTGGATCTCATGGTCGGCCTGAATCGCGACTTCGGCACCGCCATCATCCTGATCACCCACGATCTCGGTGTGGTTGCCGAGGTCTGCCAGAAGGTCATCGTCATGTACGCCGGCAAAGTTGTTGAGCAGGGCGATGCCGACAAGCTCTTCCCGAATCCACAACATCCGTACACGATGGGACTGCTCAAATCAGTCCCGTCGCTCGGCGACAACGTCAAGGAGACCCTGACCCCGATCGGCGGATTGCCTCCCGATCTCCTCGCGCCGCCCAAGGGCTGCCGATTCCGCCCCCGTTGCCCACGAGCCCAGGATAAGTGCCTCGAGCAGCCACCACTGACTGAATCAGCACCCGGCCAGCTCGCGGCATGCTGGTTCCCCGGATCGGAATTCGCACATCTGGAAGCCCCGGCTTCCGCTACGGCGGCGGACTAACAATGGACGCACCCAAAACTGCCAACGGAGCGACCCCAATTCTCAAGGTCGATAACCTCAAGAAATACTTCACAGTCGGCGCGGGCGTTTTCAACAAGGGCATCTCCATCCGCGCGGTCGATGATGTCAGTTTCTCGGTCAATGAGGGCGAGACGTTCGGCCTGGTCGGAGAGTCCGGCTGCGGCAAAACGACCCTCGGCCAGACCATCATTCGCCTCCACGATCCAACAGAAGGTCGGGTTGAATTCCAGGGCAGGGACATCGCCCGAATTTCGGCCGGAGAAATGCGACCGATCCGGCGCGATATCCAGATGATCTTCCAGGACCCGTCTGCTTCGCTCGACCCGCGCATGACGGTCGGGAGCGTGATCGCCGAGCCGCTGAACATCAACTCGAAACTGTCGAAGCAGGAGAAACAGGATCGCGTCCAGGAGTTGCTCCGGGTCGTCGGCCTCAACAGCTACTTCTCGAATCGCTATCCGCACGAGTTCTCCGGGGGCCAGCGCCAACGCATCGGTATCGCCCGCGCGCTCGCGCTGAATCCGCGACTGGTGATCTGCGACGAGCCGGTTTCCGCGCTCGACGTCTCGATCCAGGCCCAGGTCCTGAACCTGCTCAAGAATCTGCAGGAGCAGTTCAACCTGACGTATCTGTTCATTGCTCACAACCTGGCCGTCGTCGCCCATATCAGCGATCGCATTGGAGTCATGTATCTCGGCAAGTTGGTCGAAGTCGCCGCATCGCAGGAGATCACCGATCATCCCCGCCACCCGTATACGCAGGCGCTGATCTCGGCTATTCCCGTTCCCGATCCCAGCCGCGCTCGCAACCGGATCATCCTCGAGGGCGACGTTCCCAGTCCGGCCAGACCGCCATTGGGTTGCCGGTTCCATCCGCGCTGCCCGATCGCCCAGGCCAACTGCTCGGTCGACGAACCAGAACTGCTCGAGAAATCCCCGAACCACTGGGTCGCCTGCCACTACGCCTGACCCGCGGTACTTGCCTTCATCCTCCCGGCATTCGGTGGGCGGCGACCATGGCCTCCAAACGGCAACAGGTCCGGCGCCCACCGCCAGGTCCAGACGGCATACCTAGTGTCGGGTTTCCGTGCCCGTTTCCCGTTCCTCCGCAAACGCCAGTCTCGCAAGCATCAACACGACCCCGATCGATGGCGACGACCATGGTCTCGGCGTGTGATCGATCGTGTCTGGCACGGTTATCGCCCTCGGGCGACCTCGATCGGAGATCGAGACCCGGCCGGGACGCCGGGCACTACGTTTGAACACACAACCACCGTGCTGACGGGCTTCCGTGCCAAACCTCCCCAGCCGCCCGTCTCGCAAGCACCATCACACCTGTAGCGCCGTATTGCAATGCGGCAAGGTCTCATTCCCCAACGATGTCCGATGGCGGCCGAACTGGTTCCAATGTTTTCGCGCTCCGTCCCGGCCGGAGCTAAAGGTCCGGCCTTCCGCAAGAAAGTCCGCCGAAGGGACTGAAGCAGGGCACTCCTCACAGGACGTCTTGTTCCAGTGCCTTCAGCGCACTTTCGTTGGTGCAGCCTGGACCTTTAGCTCCAGGCGACTCCGGCGAACCCGGTCTCCAGAATCGATCGCGCCTCACGCCGGCCGGAGCTAAAGG
>JAPXRQ010000246.1:0-4080 GCA_033813515.1 Thermomicrobiales bacterium | reverse complement strand
CGCCACCACCAGACCGGTCCTGTCCCACAGGCCCGGTCTTTTCATTTCCCCTATGGCTTCGCAAGCGAACCGCAAATGTGGCTATACCACTAACCGGCCGCCACTGGGCTCCTCATCAGATCTACTATCAGGTTCGTCGGATCGGCACTGGCGGTAGTCCAGTCCGCAATGCTGGGGTGCGTTGCGACGACGACACCGAGTCCGCTGGCATTTCTGAACGAGTGACTCGTCCACCGTCTGGCGTTGTTCTCGACAAATGTCTCGACTAGTGAATGGGCGCCGAGCCTGCTTCGAACCCAATCACCAGTCGTTTTCCCAAAGCAGACGACGACCTCAACATTCAGCCTTGATATCACCTGACGATGGAACTCCCAACACGCAGCCGCGAGTTCTTGCGTTCGCCCATTCAGGTTCACCTCACGGTTTGACCGAACAAACACCAGGTTGGAGGATGGCACCTCGCCGGCGTCGAGCTCGAGCCTGTCCAGCAAATGGAGGACGCGTCGCTGCATCGGTAACGAACCGGGTCGTGCACCCAGCCATGACTCGTCGCGAAATGCAGACCAATTGTGGCGCTCGTCTTGAAGAACGTGTATCGAGTGCGACGAAACCGTTTCTTGCGCCTGATCCAATGGAGAACCTCCCGGATTCAAACCGAGCAGGTAGACTCGAGATGGATTGTTGAATGCATCTCGTCCGGAATAGAAGACACGCCCATATTCTCCGAACAGTGCCTCAGGCACGTACCGGTAAAGGTCGTCAATCATCAGTGTTTCCCCTTTTGTGGAGCAATGAAGTTTCGTCCGATGTGGAATGGACCAGGCAATAGAGGCAAGCCGAAGATTGCCTCGTTGCTCTGATTTTGCGATGTGACCGCGAGCGGGTGCAGGACCCAATAGTCGCTGGGCCGAAATCAACCTTCGCACTGGCCGCCGGCTCCTGATCCACCGGGATGTGTCCCTGGCGGCGATCGCTTCTCCCAATCGGCCGAGCCTTCTCCACGAACCTCGCACCCCCGAGAAACGCCCCTGGCATCTGAATTGGTGTTAGCATGGTGGCGTATTTGCACAATTTGGGAGTGGGACGATGGCTGTACCAACACCTGGCGGACGCCCCTTTGTCGTGGACGCCGGCCTCGAAACAGAAATGGTGTTCAACTTCGGGTTTGAGCTGCCCGAGTTTGCGGCATTTCCTTTCCTGGAAACGGACGAAGGACTGCAGTTTTTCGTTGCGTACTACCAGGGGTTTGCGGATATCGCGAAAGCCGCGAGCGCCGCCCTCGCGCTGGTTACCCCGACCTGGCGGGCGAATGCCGATTGGGGGGCGCGGATTGGGTACGACGCTGCCGGACTCGATCGCATCAATCGGGCAGCAGTCGCTCTGCTCAATGCCAAACGACACTCGCTTTCCGACCTCGACCAGATCATCGTTTGCGGCGCCATCGGTCCGCGTGGTGATGGGTACGCGGTTGGCGAGATTCCGGACATCGACGAGGCAGCGCGGTACCATCGTGCGCAGATTGAATCCTTTGCTGTCGCGGGAGCCGATTCCGTCGAAGCGATGACCATTACCAATGCCAATGAAGCAGCCGGGATCGTTCAGGCTGCGAACAGGGTCGGGATACCGGTTGGTATCTCATTCACTGTCGAAGTCGACGGACGGTTACCTGACGGGTCGACTCTCCAGGATGCCGTGACCCGGGTTGATCAGGTCGGCGAGGTTGCCTACTTCGGGATCAACTTTGCGTATCCCGATCACATCCTGCCTGGTTTGACGGAGGGGATCTGGCTCGCCCGAATTGCGTCGCTGCGGCCGAACGCCTCGTCAAAGTCGCATGCCGAACTGGATGAATCCGACGAATTGGACGCAGGAAACGTCGATGACCTGTCGCGAGGCGTACAGCAGATCAGGGCCGCGTTGCCAAATGTGTCCATTGTTGGTGGCTGTTGCGGGACCAATCACGAACACGTTGCCAGGCTTTGGAACATCGCTTAGGCGCACCGCCGATAACCACATGATTGCCGGCAAGTTGCCCGGACGGGCGTGCACGGGCGGGTGTTATGCTGCGCATAGCAATGTGACTCAGATTGTTCCATACCGGTCGCGTCCGAAGGGAACTTTCATCAGGTTGAATCGCCAGGTGCGGCTGGCGATGTCGTGCAATTGGATCGCAATCGGAACCGCCCTTTTCCGATTGGCGTGTCGTTTCGTGCTGAGCGAGAGGGCGATCGGTTCATGCCAATTTCGACGCACAATGCCGATAACGCTCCTCAACCGGCGGGAGGGTATGCCCAGGCTGCCCAGGCCTATGGCTACAACCGGGTCGTATGGGTTAGCGGGCAAATTCCGGTCGATGCGGCGGGGAACCTGCCCACCACATTTGCCGAGCAGGCGCGAACCGCGTGGCGCAATCTGATTGCCCAACTGGACAATGTCAACCTCTCGCTCGACAACCTTGCCAAGGTGACGATCTACCTGGCCGACCGCAAGTACGCGATGGAGAACCGGGCGATCCGACAGGAGATTCTCGGGGACCGCAAGGTCGCCATGACGGTAGTCATTGCCGGAATCTTTGATGAGAACTGGCTCCTTGAGATCGAGGGCATCGCGGCCGAATAGTCGTTCGATCCCTCCGATTTCTTTGCGAAACGCACAATTTGATTCCTGAAAAAGCCATTTGACAGAGTTTCGACGCGCTTCTAGACTGCGCCATTCCCGCACGGACGCCCGGCACAAACCGGGACATGATCATGGGATCCTGGCACCGTATCGCGGGTGATTGACCGGAAAGGGTTGTTCGTCATGTCAGATCAGGGTATCGGCAAGAGCAGCAGACGAGGTCTCATACGCTCAGGAGCGGCACTGACCGGTGGGGCAGGGTTGGGTTTAGCCGCATATGGCAAGGCGCTCGCAGCAGACAGCATCAACGACAGCCGACTGAAGACGGTGCTCGACCGGGGCAAGCTGGTGGTCGGTACCGGCGCGACCAATCCGCCGTGGCACTTCGAGGACGACAGCGGCAAGCTGGTCGGTATGGATATCGACATGGCCAAGGAAATCGCCATCGGCCTGATGGGTATCGAAGAAGATCCGCTGGCCAATGATGACGAGCATGTCCGGAACTACATCGAGTTCGTCGTGCAGGAGCCAAATGCGCGCATCCCGAACCTGCTCTCCGACAAGGTCGATATTGTCATCCAGTTCATGACCGTTACCGTCAACCGGGCTACGCAGGTCGAGTTCACCCTGCCGTATTACCGCGAGTCGCCAACGTTCCTGTTGCCCGGCGATTCCGAGTTCAACACCCTGGCCGATCTCGCTGGATCCGGTGGGGATCTGACGATCGCCGTTCTGCAGAATGTCGGTGTTGAGGAGGCCACGCACGCGGTCGTCCCGGGTGCGCAGGTCGATCAGTACCCGTCGATCGCCGATGCAATCGCGGCGATGGATGCTGGTCGGGCCGATGCCGCCGCCGTCGACCTTTCGTCGGGCAAGTGGTTCGCGCGGACCGATCCTGGCAAGTACAAGTTCACCGATGGCTGGAATCCCAATTCGTACGCCGCCTCGGTCAAGCCAGGCGATCAGATCTGGCTGAACTTCGTCAACACCTGCTTCTACGAGGCCATGGCCGGACTCAACTTCGAGCGCTACCAGGCATCGTTCCTCAATTGGTTTGGTGAGACCATTCCAATGCCGCAAATCGGTTTCCCCTGGGAGTTCCGCTAAATCACACCAAGGGGCGGATCGGATCTCGATCCGCCCCGGTTCGCTTTATCGCCGGGACAGAGCATGGTGCATGCAATCCTCGTTCCCTCCATCGCGTTCGGCATTCGGTTGCCGTATCAGCTCCGGTGGGAATACGTCCTCAACAACTTCGACTGGTTCACCGACGGCCTCAAGACTGCGCTCTGGATGGCTGCGGTTGCGTTGTTCATCGGCAGCGTTATCGGGCTTGTGTGTGCATTCCTGCGATCGACCGGAAATCGGGTTCTCTCGATCATCGTCACCGGGTACGTCGAGCTCATCCGGAACATTCCGCTGCTGCTGATTGTGTTCATTTTCTTCTTCGGCCTGCCGCAG
>JAPXRQ010000245.1:0-4088 GCA_033813515.1 Thermomicrobiales bacterium | reverse complement strand
ACGTGTGCAAAATGCCCGTAGAGTTTCGCACACCGCCTCCTCTGGATGGCAGTTTTTGGAGGAGTTGTCCATGGCAACCATGCGCGTCGGCGTCATTGGCGATCCGGTGGCCCATTCCCTTTCACCCATTTTTCAGCAGCCGGCCTTCGATGCCGCCGGGATTGATGCGACCTATGAGCGGTGGCACACACCACTCGAGGAGTTGCCTGTCAGGATCGCATCGCTGCGAGAGCCGGATGCGCTCGGGGCGAACGTGACCGTGCCGCACAAGACAGCGGTCATGTCCCTGGTCGATGAGCTATCGATCCTCGGGCAGCGCATCGGTGCGGTGAATACGATCATCAATCGCGATGGCGTGCTCCATGGGGACAATACTGATGTCTACGGATTCCAACGGTCGCTGATTGAGCGACGACCGACGGTGGAGCGGGATCGGGTGCTGGTTCTTGGGGCGGGCGGGGCGGCGCGCGCGATTGTGGCGGCGCTGGCCGATTTTGGGGTGGCCGGATTGACGATCGCCAATCGCACACCCGCCAAGGCAGAGGAGATGGCACGCGATCTCCATGCCAACGGCGCGGCAATCATCCCCTGGACCGATTGGGACCTCACAGCCGCCATCCGGGACCACTCGGTGATCGTCAACGCGACCTCGATCGGGTGGAATGATGAGCAGCGGGTCCTCGATCCGGCGATGTTTGATGCGTTCGATCCGGACGGTCTCATCGCTGATCTGACCTATCGCGATACGACGCTTCTGCTCGATGCGCAGGCGGCCGGAATTGCGACGCTCGATGGACTGCCAATGCTGGTCTACCAGGGCGCCCGCTCGTTTGAACTCTGGACCGGGCTGGACGCTCCGGTTGAACTGATGATGGCGGCCGCTCAGGAGGCACGCCACCGCTGACAGGATTGGAAGAACATGGCCGCACTTGTCATGGCGCTGCTCGGACTGTTTCTCGCCCCGGTGTTGTGGCGTATCTCCCGGCGACAGGCGCTCCGCGAGACCCTGTTCGCCTACGAGCCACCGATCACTGACTGGCTGCCACTCTGGGGCTTCGGCAAGGCGCCACTGGATGCAGAGACAGGCGAGCCGCGATCCAAATACCAGGCCGTCTTCGAGATCGGTACGGCCCTGTTTTTCGGCGCGCTTGGGTACAAACTCGGTTTTTCGCTCGACCTTGTCATGGTCACCTGTTTCTCGATCCCGTTGTTGGTCATCATGCTGGTCGATTTCTGGACCCGGCTGATCCACACCAATGTGATCCTGGCCGGCATTGTGCTGGGTTGGATCTTCGCTGCGGCGGACGGCATGGATCAGTTGCTGCGCTCAGTGCTGGGCATGGCCATCGGCGCGGGGGCGTTCCTCTTCTTCTATGTGCTTGCAATCGTGATCTATCGCAACCCGAAGGTCGTTCCGTTTGGTCTGGGCGATGTCTACCTGGCGGCGATGATTGGAGCGATGGTTCGGGCCGATCAGGTTGGCCGCGCGCTGCTCTACGGCATCTTTCTGGCCGCGATCATTCTGGGCGCGCTGTTGCTGGCCAAGGTGCTCAGTCGGAGGCAGGCGGTGGCGTACGGGCCCTATCTCTGCCTTGGCGCGCTGATCACGCTCTTCTTCATGTAAGCGGCAGGCCGGTGCTGTTGGCCGCGTTGAGCAATGTGGCGGCATCGCGCAGGGCAACAATCGGGGTCTTCATGCCGAGCAATGCCTGGCGGACCTCGTTGCCGATGACCTGGGTCACAACATCGAAATTTGGGCGGAAGCCGGAATCGATCCGTGCCCTGAGCTGCTGATACACGGCGGGAGCATGGGGAGCCTGCGCGACCACTTCGGGATCCGCGAGTGCGGTCAGGCTGATTGGCAGCCAACCGGTCGCCGGGTACATCTGCGCCTGGACACGGGGCTGCAGCATGAACTGGATCAGATCCATCGCTCGGGTCGATTGCCATGAGCGACTGTCGATCGTCCAGCCATCGCCGCTATCGATTGATGCCCGGCCGACGGGGCCAGCCGGAAGCGGTGATGTGCCCAGGCGGAAGGTGCTCTGAACTCCCATCAGGTCGACCAGCGAATCGTGCATGCCAGCCCAGTTCATCATCATGGCCGTCTCGCCTTTGAGGAAGGCGACGCTGGCATCCTGCAGACTGGAATAGGTGAGCGAGGCGCTGCTGTTGGCGCGGACCAGCCCCTGCAACATCTCGATCGCGGCCACGCCGGCATCGTTGGCGATGGACGGCTGATCGTTCGAACCGAAGAGACGACCTCCGGCCTGGAGGAAGAAGACCTGCCAGGAGGACATCAGCCCGCCGATTCCGCCTGTTTGCGCACCGGGGAATGCCCAACCGGCCGCACCGGATTCGGCCACTGTCGAAGCCGCCGCGAGGAGATCGTCCCAGGTGGCCGGTGGTTCGGTGATGCCGGCCTCAGTCAGAAGATCGCGGTTGTAATAGAGGATCATCGGATTGGCGACACTGGGCACGCCGTACGTCCGCGATTTCCATTGAAACGACGAGAGCGACCAGGGCGGGAGATCGTTGCGGAGGACAGGCGAGATCAGGGTATCGAGCGGGAGGAGGCGTTGCGCGATCTCCTGCGCCCAGCCGCCGCAATACATCACATCGTGGACGTAGTAACCCTGGCGGACATTGATCAGGATTTTGGGCTTGATGTTCTCGAAGGCCGTCTTATCGAAGTAGACATCAGCGCCGTGCTGGCCCTCCCAGATCTGGAGTCCGTCCATCAGGTATTCAGCGACACCGGGGGGTGCGGGATTGGGCAGGGTTGGGGCGAGCACGGTCAGTCGGGGGAGGGATGCAGTATCGGAGCGGCTGCGGCGTTGGGCGAGGAGTGAGCCGCCGATGATGGCCGCGCCGAGGCCGAGTGCTTCGCGCCGGGTGACTATGCGATTGGCAGAGAAATTTGGTCTGCGCACGGTAATCCTGCTGGGAGGGCAAAGCTGCCGGAGGGGATGGTACCAGCCTGATGGAGCGGGATCGGGATGGGCGGTGGCCAAACCGGGCTGGACCGAGTAGGATCAGGTGTCGACCGCGGGCCGTGGTCGAGCGACTCCGTAGCTCAATTGGCAGAGCAGTGGACTTTTAATCCATTGGTTCTGGGTTCGAGTCCCAGCGGAGTCACCAGGGCCATGGCAACAGTAATCAGCTCGTGGATCGCTCGGCCCCCGGCAGTTGCCCAGAATATGCTGGACTTCCCCAACTTTGTAAGGTCAGCCAGTCTTACAGCGTTCCAATGAAAGTCGGCGTCCGAGCTTAGAGCTCTAACTGGAAGATCACCAACGGATCACGCGCTTTCGTAACTCTTCATTATCAGTTCTTTTGCCCGCTCCAGATCCTGGTCCGAACTGACGATGATTTCCAGATCCCCTGTTCCGTGGTGCCCCAGTTTGCTGACATCCCGGCTAAATCCGGGCCGAAGTTCTATCAGGTTCGGATCGAGGCGCAGAAACAGGACGATCTGCTTCAGGGACGGATTGAACTCGGCCGTAACAAAGTTCCGAATTCGGCGAAACGCAATGTAGTGCTTGAGCACGTGTTTCTGAACATCGTCGCCCAAATTCAGGATGAATGCTTCCAAAGACGCATACCGGTCCTGGAGTTCTAAACTGGCGTCTGCAAACTTGTTCTCAACCGTTTTGATCGGCTTGACCGGGATGGGGTCATGTTTCTCAATCGGATCGGCGGTACTGGCATTGATCAGTTCGAACAAGATCAGGTCTTCCCCGTACCGCTTGTAGCGAAGCAACTCAATATTGCGGTTGATTTGCCGGACCGCGTGCTCATCGAATTTCTTGAAGTCGCCGGCGATACAAAGCAGCCGAGTCGAGTGCCATGCGAGTCCGTCTGAAACGGACTGACCGAACTTCTTCAGCACCAGGAGTTCAAACTCCGCCTGATGGTCCAGGAGCCAATCCAAGTATTACAAACCTTGATTGATTACGTTCTCATTCACTGCGCGCTTGTATTCGATGATGACCGGCGCCGAGTTCTCATCCAAGCCGAGCGTGTCGATTCGGCCACCGTGGAGCTTCCCGGTCGAATACTCCGAGGCAACCAGTTGGATCCCGAGA
>JAPXRQ010000244.1:0-4108 GCA_033813515.1 Thermomicrobiales bacterium | reverse complement strand
GCGATGATCAGCACCGTTCGTCCGGCCGTTTCGTGGGCAAGTGCCTGACGCAAGAGGGCGTCCGTACGGAAGTCGAGGGCGGAGAAACTGTCGTCGAAGAGGTAGATCTCCGGCTGCCTGGCGATTGCCCTTGCTATGGCCAGTCGCTGTCGCTGTCCGCCGGAAACATTGGCCCCGCCCTGGGCGATTGCGCGGTCATACCCGTCGGGTGATGTCTCAATGAAATCCCGAGCCTGGGCAATGGTGGCAGCGTGTTCGACTTCCTCAGCAGTAGCACGCTCGTTGCCGTAGAGGATGTTGCTGGCGACTGTGCCTGAGAACAGCACCACTTTCTGGGAGACATACCCGATGCGGGCGCGAAGGTCCGCCTGTCGATACGCGCGAACGTCCTGGCCGTCGACCAGGATGCGGCCGGCCGTGACATCGTAGAAGCGCTGGATCAGGGCGGCGATCGTCGACTTTCCGCTCCCGGTTGGTCCGACGATTGCGGTGGTTTGGCCCGGTTCGGCACTAAACGTAATGTTGCTCAGGACTGGCTCTTCGGCCCCGGGGTAGGTGAAGGTGACCTGTTCGAAGGCAACTCGGCCAGATGCCGTCGGGGGCTCTTTTGGCTCAGTCGGATCGAGAATACTGGCGTCGGTCTCCAGGATCTCCGCCACCCGTCGTGCCGAGACCGCTGCCCGCGGCAACATGATGATGATCATCGAGATCATCAGGAACGAGAACAATGCCTGCGTCGCGTATTGCATGAACGCCAGCATGTCGCCGATCTCCAGCGTTCCGGCGTCGATGCGATGCGCCCCGACCCAGACGATCAGGATCGAGGTCAGATTGAGGATGAGCATGGTCATGGGCTGCATGAACGCGGTCATCCGGTTGACGACCAGATTGACACGGGTCAGGTCCCGGTTCGCGTCATCGAACTTCGTTTCCTCGTGCGATTGGCGATTGAAGGCCCGAATGACGCGGAGACCGGTCAGCATCTCGCGTGCGACCAGATTGAGTCGATCGACCAGGGTTTGCAGGATTTGGAAGCGAGGGATGGCAAACACGAACAAGGTCGCGATGACGATGAACAGAATGCCGACCGCGACGGCCATGATCCAGGTCATCGAAGGTGCGAGAGCATAGGCCTTGATCACCGCGCCAATGCCCATGAACGGGGCCATCAGACCGAGACGCAGGCAAAGCACCAGTACCTGCTGTATCTGCTGCATGTCATTGGTGCAGCGAATGATCAGGGAAGCGGTCGAGAACGTGTTGAATTCATGGAGCGAGAAGCCTTCGACCTGCGCAAATGTTTCGTTGCGCAGATCCCGGGTTGCGCCGGTGGCGATACGCGACGCCAGAAAGCCGACGCAGACCGTGCAGAAACCGCCGAGCAACGTCACCAGCAGCATGCGCGCGCCCGTCTGGTACACGACGTGGTTGTTCTGGCCGATGATCCCGTCGTTCACGATACGGGCCATGTAGTCCGGCAATTGCAGGGACGCCCATGTCTGACCGGCCAGGAAGGCCAGCATCAGGACGATTGCGCCGATGTAGGGTTTGAGGAATCTGGCGAGACGCATCATGTTGTCGGAAGTTTATGGCCGATTTCTCGTTCGGCAACCGGGAGTGGGGTCCTTCGCCATGTTACGGGCCAGGCCGGAAAATGTGCTTTGCGGATAACCGTGATTATGCGAATAGGGAATTGCAGGCACAACGGCTCGACGTAACTTCGGAGGACTCGACATAACCATCGCAAGTGCTGTCTTCCGTATACTTCCCGAAGCAGTGCTCGTCTGCCATCAGATCACCGCAGGAAAGTCTCCGTGCCCGTTCCCGTCGTTCGCTGCCGTCGCCCCGGATTGATCCCTCTGGCAGCATTCGTCACCGGATTCTCCAGCATTGCCGCCGAGATCTCTGCGAGCCGATTGGTCGCCCCGTACTTCGGGAGTTCCACGTTCATCTGGGCCTCGCTCATCGGTGTCACGCTGCTCTTCCTGTCGCTCGGTTACTGGTTCGGTGGCCGCGTCGCCGATGCCCGACCCGATGCCCGGCTGCTCTATCTGATAATCGGTATCGCGGCCATTGCCATGGCGCTCATCGTTCCCATCAGCCGACCGATCCTGCGGACCTCCCTCGATGCCTTTGATGATCGCAACGCGGGCGCCTTTTTGGGATCACTCGTGGCCACACTGTTGCTCTTCGCGCCAACGATGCTCGCCCTGGGTATGGTCGCGCCCATGGCCATTCGGCTGCGCATGACCGGCGTGGAGGACGCTGGCAAGGCGGCCGGGTCGCTCTACGCGCTCTCGACGGCTGGATCAATCCTGGGTTCGTTCGTGCCCGTGTTGATCCTGTTGCCAGCAGTCGGCACACGCTGGACATTCGCGATTCTGGCGATCGCGATGGTAATTATGTCAATAATCGGATTGATGGCAGAAGCCTCAATGCCGCGCGCGGCCTCGGTCGCAATCCTGTTCATCGCAGCGATGGCCATCATGGGATTCGGATCGCGGGGGACGCTCAAGCCTCCTTATCGGGGCGAACTCATCGCCGAGATCGAATCTGACAACAATTACATCCAGGTGCTGCAGGACGGGGACAGCACGTTGCTCGCCCTGAACGACGGTCACGCGATCCATTCCATCTACAACCCCAATCAGATCGAAACCGGCGGACCGTGGGATTACGTCACGCTTGGGCCGATCATGACGGCCAATGGCAGCCCGCAACGAGCGCTGATCGTCGGACTGGCCGGCGGCACTTCGGCGCATCAGTTGAAGGCGGCCTATCCGGAAATCACGGTCGATGGGGTGGAAATCGACAGCAAGATCGTGGATGTGGCGCGCAAGTACTTTGCCCTGACACCTGATGTTGCGAATGTCGAGATCGCCGATGGTCGCTATGCCCTCGAGACCACCGACCAGCTCTACGATCTGATCGTGCTTGATGCTTATCGCCAACCCTATGTCCCGTTTCACCTTGCGACTGTCGAATTCATGGAGCTGGTGCGCGATCACCTTGCCCCGGGCGGCGTGGTCATGATCAACGCCGGACGAACGGCGACCGACTACCGACTGGTCGACGCCCTGTCCCGCACTGCCAATCAAGTCTTCCCGTCAACCATGGTTGTCGATGTTGATCGTTATGACAACAGCATGATTTTCGCCACGATGGACGATGTGTCGCTCGATCAGTTCCGCCAGCGCCTCGAGGCGAGCCGTTCGATACCGTTCGTGGGCGAGGTTGCTGGCTGGGCGGTGGATGCGGGCAATATGCGGGATGCGTCGACAACCGGCACAATACTCACTGACGATCATGCGCCTGTGGAATGGATCATCGATCAGATCATCGTGGGCGAAGCCGTGCGAGAGGAACCGTGATTTCGACAGAAACGGAACGGCACGCGCCAATCAACCTTGCGGAGCATGTCGAGCGGTCGCCGTTGCTCTCAGGGCAAACGTGGCTGACGCACGGCGTGACGCGGCGTGTCCCCGGCCTTGGCCTTGCGGATGGCAATGTCGGATACACCGCCCCGCGCGATGAGGCGGATGCCTGGGATATGCGCCAGCGCTGGGCCCGGGCCATCGGTGTCGGACCGGAGACCCTTGTCCGCGTTCGCCAGCTGCACGGCAATCAGGTTCACATTGCCGAGCGCGCTGATCTCGATCGGGGCGCCGCTCCTGATGCCGGTCAGGCTCCAATCGCCGACGCGATCGTCACGCAGGTGGCTGGACTCGCCCTCTCCACCCTGCACGCGGACTGCCTGGCCATGCTGATAGCCGATCCGGCAACCCGCACGGTAGGGGCCGTCCATGCTGGCTGGAGGTCAACAGTGGCCGACATCGCTGGAGAAACGGTTCGCACATTGAGCGATGCGTTCGGGGCCGATCCATCTGACATCCTGGTCTGGATCGGGCCATCGATCGGTCGCGACCAGTATCAGGTCGGCAACGAGGTTGCAGCGGCCTGGAACGAACTCGAGGTTGACGATCCCGAGACGTTGGCGCCCGACGGGGATCGCTGGCGATTTGACCTCAAGCTCGCGAATGCCGCACTGCTTCGGCGGGCAGGTGTTTCTGCGGCCAATATCGAGATCTCCAGCGTGTGCACGGCCACA
>JAPXRQ010000243.1:0-4195 GCA_033813515.1 Thermomicrobiales bacterium | reverse complement strand
ACGTACATCACGCCCGAGTCGATGGCTGCTCAGCCGACCTACGCCCTGCTTGGCGCGGTCAAGGCCGGTCAGGTTTCGCCGTGGAACCAGGATGTCATCACCAGCTACCGCGGATTGACGGAAGCACTGACCAATACCGCTGCGGCCGTCGCTGCTGCCGATCCGAACGTCGGCAGCATCTAGGCTTCAGCACATCAATATGCGACGGGAGTCCGGCACCTTGGTGTGCTGCGACTCCCGTTTTCTGTGCGTCCGGTTCAGGCCAGGAATGATGCCGGTTCGTACAGGGCCGAGCGGAGAGCCGCCCAAACGGTGCGATATGTCTGCCAGGGATCCGATTCCTGGACGGCGATCGTCACCGGACTGATCTGCTCCACACCCTTCGTGCGGCTGGCCCGATTGCACTGGACCATGGTCAGGAAATCGATTTCGACCCGCATCGGATCAGCCGGGCGATAGAGCGGGGTCTGTGACGAAAGTGATTCCAGCGCCCGTTTGGCGGCGGCGGTGATCTCGGGACGGGTCGCCTGCGGAGCGCGACAGATGGCGGCATTCCGGCCGACGGCTGATTTGACGACGACCGTTTCGATGCCCTTGAGTGTCTGGCTGACCTGGGTGCAGGTGGTTTCGTCGCCGGTCACAAGCACGGTCGGAATCCCGAAATGGGCAAGGACAGCGGCGTTGAGCTCGGATTCACCATGCGGCACGCCATTGACCCGCAATTCGTGGACGCAGGCGCCGGCGATGGTATGCGGGTGGATCGCTTTCGGTGTCTTGGCCATGGCGTGATAGCCAATGAAGAGGGCAGCATCGTAGGTGCCCAGATCCGCGCCTTCGAGCTGGCAATAGTCGCGGGCGTCGGCCGTGCCGGAAACGAGACTGGCGGACGGATGCAAATCCTCGATTTTGAGATTGCGCATGGGTCCGTGCCCATCCGCGACGATGATTTCGGTCGCACCCGCCTGCACCGCGCCTTCGATGGCGGCATTGGCGTCACCCATCATCAGGGCTCGACCGCGCTCGTACTCCCGCTGATCGGGCATCATCATGTCGCCATGGACGACGCCAGAGATCCCTTCGATATCGACTGAAATGTAGACACGCACGCCAGCGGTTACTCCTGCGACAGATCGGCTAAAGGCAGCGTGATTGTGACACGGGTGCCGGTAGCTGGCGTGCTGGTCAGGGCGATCTGGCCGTGGTGGGCTTCAACGATGGATCGGGCGATGGCAAGCCCGAGTCCGGCCCCACCCCGCTTGCGCGCCTGGGTTTGCGGCGCCTGGTAGAAGCGGTCAAAGATCAGAGCCTGCTCATCTTCCGGAATGCCCGGTCCGTGGTCCTGGACTGCGATGGTGAGTGATCGGTCGGCCGTTCCGATTTCCAGACCGATCGATTCCCCCTCCGGCGTGAACCGGCAGGCATTGTCGACCAGGATCATCACGGCCTGCTGCATCCGCTCGGGATCGACCTCGAGTTCACCGCTGCAATCGATCGACGAAGCAAGCGGGATGTTTTGGGAGCGCGCGTATGCCTCGACCGGAGTCAGCAGACGTCTGGCCAGGAGTTGCGCAGGCAGGTATTCGAGCTCGATTGGCGGTGATCCGGCATCGGAGCGGGCGAGGAAGAGCAAGTCGTTGACGAGATGGTTCATACGGGTCGATTCGGTCTGGATCTCGGTTAGCAGTTGGCGTTGCTCATCTGGATCCTCCGAATGCAATCCGAGTTCAGCATTGCCGCGAATCAGCGTCAGTGGCGTGCGAAGTTCGTGGGAGGCATCGGCGATGAAATCCGTCTTGGCGCGCAGGGTTGCCTGGAGTTGGCGGCTGGCCTCCTGTTCAGCAGCATTGGCGGCCTGCAAACGATGGAGCACGCGTCCAGCCGAGAACGCGAGCAATGCGCCGACAAGTCCGACTCCGGCAAGCAGTGCAAGGAGGATGGTGCGTTCGCGATCGGCCGCGCTGGAGATGTTCGAGAGGGCCTGCCAGGTCAGCTGGTTGCCAGATTCATTGATCTGTTGGGCCATCGCTTCGAGGTCGTCCAACTGGTCCAGACCGGTCGCGCTGGCCTGATTGAATGCCACCGGATCGCTGGTGAAGAGAACGATCGTCGGCCGGAATGCATCGTGATAGGCGGTTGCAAGTGCGCGCAAATCGGCTGGCTGGGGGACATCGAGGTCGGCGATCCCAATCTCGTCCAGACGATCAATGTGCTGCAGGAGTTGATCGTAGGTCTGGTCGAACTCGGCAATATTGGCATCGGTCGGACCGCTGAAGACGATATTGCGGTGGGTGAAGCGCATATCGAGGACATCGACCTTGACGTCATCTCCTGAGGCGGCCACAGCGACATCGTACTGAACAGCACGTTCTGCGGCATCCTGCAGGCGGCGATTCTCGAGCACGCCGAAAATGCCAACCACCGCCAACGCCAGGACCAGCACCACGATGGCAATCGTGGCGAAACTCCATGGGCTCGGTTGGCGACTGGCTCGGGACATCAAGGCTCCGGGTTGACTTCGGCGGGTTCTGAGGGCGTATGCTACTCCGCATGAAGGTGCTTTTGATAGAGGATGAGCCGGCCATCACCCGCATGATCGAACGCGGGCTGCGTCCGCATGGATACGATCTGATCGCGATCACGGCAGGCAATGATCCAACGATTGGGGTGGTGCTGGAGGATGTCGAGCTTGTGTTGCTCGATATTCAACTGCCCGGGAAAAACGGAATTGCCGTGCTTTCCGATATCAGGCGACAACGAGCCGATCTCCCGGTGATCATGCTGACCGCGCAGGACGATGTGCAATCCAAGGTCTCGGCACTGGACATCGGCGCGGATGATTACGTCGCCAAACCGTTTGCGTTTGAGGAACTAATCGCACGGATGCGGGCCGTGACTCGGAGGGCGGACCAACGGTCGTCTTCGGTGCTTGAGTTCGGCGATTTGCGTCTGGACTTGCTGGCGCATCGGGTGACTGGCAAGGGCGAGGTTCTTGACCTCTCCCGGCGCGAATACAGTCTGCTGGAGTATTTCGCTCGCAATCCTGGTCGCGTCCTCTCGCGGCAGCAGATTCTGATGGCGGTCTGGGAATACGACTTCGAGGGCGAATCGAATGTCGTCGATGTCTATGTGCGCTATTTGCGCAACAAACTGGGGCGGATCGGCATGGCCGACATTCTGACGACGGTACGCGGCAGCGGGTATCGCTTCGATCCCCGATAGGGCACGTCTGGTCCCGTAAATGAGAATCCTCTCATCTTCCTTTCATAGTTGTGCAATCCTGCCTGCGTACCCTGACAATGGGGCTATCAGCGCAGCCAGGTGGACCTCTGCCCCGCAGTCCTGACCAAACCAGATGGATGGAATCCGAGCGATGTTTCGCCGCACCAAACCTGCCGACCAATTGACCGCTGCACAGTGTCCGCTTCGCCTGATCGCCATGCTCGTGCTCGTTGCCGCTGGTCTGGTCAGTGCGGTCCTCGGCAGCCAATCGCTGGGGCCGGTCGAAGCGCAACCAGCCGCCACCCCGGTCGATCCCTGGCCGCGTCCGGTCAACATCATCGCCGGTGATTGCACTGCTCCGGGAAATGTTGCCTGGCCGCTCAATGCGTTGACCTCACCCGACGGGACCCAGGCCGGTTCCGTCGATGCCTATCGCACCGAATACTCCTTCACCTCCAATGTTCCGCTGACCATTACCGATTTGCTGGCCGGAGGCTATGCCATTCAGGTGCAGGAGAGCGCGCAGGCTCCACAGACCGTCCTGGCCTGCGGGAATATCGGTGGCGTGCAGGACAGCATCGGGCAACTCGTGGTTGGGCTGCGCTGGCAAGCCGGACTCGATGTGACCGGTATCGCGGTGCTCTCGCCCAGTCCGTCCGATGCCACCCGCACGCTGGTTTCGGTTTTCATCTCTGGCGCGTCGCTTGGTCACGAAACCGGGACCTGGACCGAACAGACGGACACAGCCACCCAGGCGCCAGGTGCCGATACGCCCGTGGCCAACACACCGATCGTGGACGAGCCAACCGAGATCGTCGTGTATCCCACCGAAGATGATCACGGCGGCGACGATGATGATGGCGGCGGCGACGACAACGGTGGTCACGGCGGCGACGATGGTGGTGGCGACGATAACAGCGGCTCCGGTGGCGGTGGCTCTGACGATAGCGGCGGCGACGACAAGGGCGGCAGCGAT
>JAPXRQ010000242.1:0-4231 GCA_033813515.1 Thermomicrobiales bacterium | reverse complement strand
CCGTCTTTGCGCGGATCGACAAATGGATACGGATACCAGTCCACAATCGGTCCGCGAAGGAGCGAGTACATCAGGTACAGCAGCGGATACACCGTCCAGCCGAGCGCCTGCCGGAGGGTCAGCCGGTTGGCAAGAGGCGCCAGGAGGAGATCGACCAGCATCACGATTGGCATGATCGTGTGCAATGTCTCGTTCACCCACTGCGCCGAAACCTGGACATCGACATCCCGCAGCAGCGTGTTGTAGATCACACCAGTCAGCATCAGGTAGATCGCGGCTCCTCCACGAACCAGAGTCCAGGAGGTCGATTCGGGCTCCATGGGTGGCCGCACCATCATCGCCCCTATGAGCAGCACGATTGCGCCAATGATGTTGCTCTGGATCGTGAAGTAACTGAAGAAGTTGCTGATGGAGCCGGTGTTCTTCGCCAGTTGGTAGACGATCGCCACCGCGGTCAGTCCAGCAAAGACAAGTCGGTATCCCCGCACCCAGGTTTGTTGCGCCATTCGTTGCTCCAGTGCGTCAATGCATTCAATTCAGCCCGGGCTCGCCGTAGTATGCATTTCGTCCCTGACCGCTTGACAGGGATTGACAGCGTTCGTAGGGTTGAAAAAGCGGAAGTCCGGGTTTGCAGTCGGATTCCCCGCCAACCCTCGCTTTACCAGACATTGAACAGAGAATCAGCACGATGCCGACCAAATCCACCGGTGGAAAAACCACGCGATCCAAATCCACCACATCGACCACCAAATCAAAGGCTGCCAGCGGCTCATCGACGGTCCGCGGCAAAAACAAGCGCCTCGTTATCGTGGAATCGCCCGCCAAGGCCCGTACGATAGAGCGCTATCTCGGCAACGAGTACGCCGTCGTCGCCTCGGTTGGCCACGTCCGTGACCTTCCCAAGAGCACGATGGGCGTCGACCTCGAAAACGACTTCACCCCGAAGTACACCGTCCCCCGCGACAAGGCCAAGCTGGTTAAGGACCTGAAGGCATCCGTCGCCGGCGCATCGGAAGTCATCCTCGCGACCGACCCTGACCGCGAAGGCGAGGCGATTGCCTGGCATGTCGTTCAGGCCACCGGCGCCGAGACCAAGCCGCTCAAGCGTGTCGTCTTCCACGAGATTACGCCTGGCGCCGTCCAGGCCGCGATGAACGAACCGCGCGAGATCGATATGGATCTTGTCGATGCCCAGCAGGCTCGCCGCGTCCTCGATCGCATCGTTGGGTACACCGTTAGCCCACTCCTTTGGAAGAAGGTCAAGCGCGGTCTCTCGGCGGGCCGGGTTCAGACTGCCGCACTCCGCATCGTTGTCGATCGGGAGCGCGAGATTCAGGAGTTCAACCCGGTCGAGTATTGGTCGCTCGATGCCTACCTGCTTCCCGAAGGGGCGCGGGCGGGATCGACCCAGGTCAAAGCCGGCCTCCATCGCATTGGGAAAGACAAGGCCGATCTCAAGACCGGAGATCATGCGAGCACGATCGTCGCCGATCTCGATGGCGCCGCCTATCGCATC
Organism: Thermomicrobiales bacterium; assembly: GCA_033813515.1. Lineage (GTDB taxonomy): Bacteria > Chloroflexota > Chloroflexia > Thermomicrobiales > UBA6265 > DASQCG01. Next base: position 2,715 of record JAPXRQ010000242.1, on the reverse strand, counting down.
GCCACGATCACCAAACGGGAGTCGCAGCGCAAGCCTCAGGCCCCCTTCACAACCAGCACCCTGCAGCAGGAAGCTGGCCGCAAGCTTGGCTATGCCGTTCGTCGCACCAGTCAGCTCTCGCAGGAACTCTACGAAGGTGTCGATCTCGGCGCCGAGGGCCAGCAGGGTCTGATTACCTACATCCGAACCGACTCGACCAATGTGTCGGAAGTTGCCCAACAGGCCGCCCGGGTCGTCATCGAGCAGAAGTTCGGGAAGGACTCCCTTCCGGCCAAGCCTCCCGTCTACACCCGCAAGGCCAAGGGAGCGCAGGAAGCCCACGAAGCAATCCGCCCCACCGATGTCGCGCGGGATCCGGAAAGCGTCAAGAAGTTCCTGTCGGCACCGCAGTTCCGCCTGTACCAGTTGATCTGGCAGCGCTTCATCGCCAGCCAGATGGCCAATGCGATTCTCGATGGCACTACCGTCGATATCGCCGCCGGCCGCAACCTGGGCGACGATCTCAAGGCCGCACCGTACACCTTCCGGGCCACTGGCTCGGTTGTCCGCTTCCCCGGTTTCATGGCCGTCTATCAGCAGGGTCGTGACGAAGGCGAGACCGATGAGCTCGACGATGGCGCCCTCCCTAACCTGACCGAGAAGCAGCGGCTCGATCTCCAGAAACTCGTCCCCGAGCAGCACTTCACCCAGCCACCGCCGCGCTACACCGAGGCCTCGCTGGTCAAGGCACTGGAAGAGGCCGGTATCGGTCGCCCCAGCACCTACGCCCCAACGATCGCCACGCTGCTCGCCCGCGCGTACGTCACGCTGGACGAGAAGAAACTGATCCCGGGTGAACTCGGGTTCGTCGTCAGCGATCTGCTCGCCGAGCACTTCCCGAATGTCTTCGATGTCGGCTTCACCTCGCAGATGGAAGAGGAGCTCGACGAGATCGCATCCGGCGATCGACCGTGGATTCCCACGCTGCGCGAGTTCTATGATCCGTTCAACGAGACGATGAAAAAGGCCGAGGTCTCGATCGAGCGCGTCAAGATCAAGGACGAGCCGGCCGGGGTCGATTGCGAGAAGTGCGGCCGCCCGATGCTGATCAAGCTCGGCAAATACGGCAAGTTCCTCGCCTGCAGCGGCTTCCCGGAATGTCGCAACGCCAAACCGCTGCTGACCACGATTGATGTCAAATGCCCAACCTGTCACGAAGGCGATGTTGTCGAGCGCCGGTCCAAGAAGGGTCGCGTCTTCTACGGCTGCTCCCGATGGCCCGACTGTGAGTACGTCTCCTGGGACAAGCCGGTCGATCACCCCTGCCCCAAGTGCGGTAACCCGTACATGGTCGAAGTTGGCCGCCGCGGACAGATCAAATGCCCGGCCTGTGGTCACATCGGATCGACGTTGGTCGCTGCGTCCTAGATAATCTGCCGCATGACAATGAACAGTTCGGTCGGTCCAATCCGGCCACATGCAACCACGATCCTGGCGGTCGCCCGCTCCAATTCGGTCGCGATGGCCGGCGATGGCCAGGTGACCTTCGGTGATGTCGTCCTCAAGCACGGCGCCCGCAAGATCCGCACGCTGCGCGACGGCACCATCATCGCCGGCTTTGCAGGTGCAGTCGCTGATGCGCTGACCCTGATCGAAAAGTTCGAGGTCCAGCTCAAGGCGAACGATTCCAATATGCGCAAGGCTGCGGTGGAATTGGCCAAGGAGTGGCGCACCGATCGCTACCTTCGCCGGCTCGAAGCCCAGCTCCTGATCGCGGAACCCGGATCGATTCTGCTCCTCTCGGGCGATGGCGATGTCATCGAGCCGGACGACGGGATCGCCGCCATCGGTTCGGGCGCTTCGTACGCCACGGCCGCCGCCCGCGCCCTCAATCAGCACACGGAAATGTCCGCTACGGAGATCGTCGAGGCCGCCATGCGCATCACGGCCGATCTCTGCATTTTCACCAACGACCACTTCACCATGTTCTCGGTTGAGACGGATGAGAAGGTCGTCGGAGTCGAAACAGACAAGAGCGCGGAAGGAACCAACGCGGATGGTTGAGACAGCCCCGGCTTCGACTGGTGGCGCCAAGGCAACCAGACCGGCTCAGCCGCCCGCCACGCCCAAACTCGAGAACCTGACCCCGGCCCAGATCGTCACTGAACTGGACAAGTACATCATTGGCCAGGTCGAGGCGAAACGCGCCGTCGCGGTTGCCCTGCGCAATCGGTATCGTCGCCAATTGCTGCCCGAGGCCCTGCGGCGCGAAGTTCAGCCCAAAAACATCCTGATGATCGGCCCGACCGGGGTTGGCAAGACCGAAGTTGCCCGTCGCGTGGCCCGATTGGTCGATGCGCCGTTCATCAAGGTCGAGGCAACCAAGTTCACCGAGGTCGGTTATGTCGGTCGCGATGTCGAATCGATCATTCGCGATCTGGTCGAAGTGGCGATCAGCGATCTGCATTCGAAACGACTCGAGCAGGTCAACGATCAGGCCGCCTACATTGCCTCCCAGCGCCTGATCGATCTCCTCGCCGACCAGACCATCCAGAAGCGACCCGCCCGCCCTCGTCGCGCGGTCGAGGAGGATGCGCAGCTGCCGGACGAAATCACCGCCAAGCGCCGTGCCCGCGAACGGAAACGCATCTCTCGCCTCCTCGCCGAAAACGCGCTGGAGGAGGAGACGGTCGAGATCGAGGTCGAGGAACCAGGCGGTTTCGAGGAGTACGGCTC
>JAPXRQ010000241.1:0-4258 GCA_033813515.1 Thermomicrobiales bacterium | reverse complement strand
GGGTGGGGCAGAAGGCCACTGTCCGGTTCCTGAGTTACGGCGCGACCCAATACAGCGGGCGCGTGGAGAAGATCCTGCCCGCGGCCGACCCGTTGACCCAGCGCTACATGGTGCACCTCTCCGTGGAGATCGACCCCAAGCTGCTCGTTCCGGGCATCACCGGCGAAGTGAACATCATCGTCGATGCGCGCGACAAGGCGATCGTCATCCCCCGGCGTGCGTTGCTCGGGAGCAGTGTCTTCGTCGTCACGGGGGGCCGCGTCGAGGTCCGGACGGTCGAGGTCGGGTTCACCAGCCTCAGCTCCGTGGAGATCGTGCGCGGGGTGGAGGAGGGGGATCGGGTGATCGTCGACGATCTGGATCGGTTCCGGTCGGGCGATCGGGTCTCGATGGTGGAGCTCACGCCGTGAGGTCCGTCGCCCCCATCCAACCGTGGATCGCCTGATGTCGCCCAACCTCCGCATCGCTCTGCGGTTCCTCACCGCCAAGCGTCGCTCCATGTTCATGAGCCTCACCGGCATCGTGTTCGGGGTGGGCTTCTTCATCGTCACCCAGGCGCAGACGAGCGGGTTCGAGGAGTTCTTCATCAAGACGATCCTCGGCACCAATGGCGCGATCCGCATCGAGGATGGGATCCAGGATACGCTGCGCTCGATGTCGAGCGACGGCTCCAGATTCGATTTCGAGCACCGCGACAGCGTGAAGTACGTGGAGGGCATCGCCGAGCCGGAGAAGCTTTCGCAGGCGGTGGCGCAGTTCGACAACGTCACCGGCATCGCCGAGGTGCTCACCGGAGCCGTCTTGGTCCGCGGCAGCATCCGGAGCGATTCGGCCCGCGTGTATGGCGCCGTCATCAACGATCTGCTCAAGGTGTCCGACCTCGGACAGCAGATCGTCTTCGGCCACCTCAACGATTTCCGGGTCAACCCGACCGGGCTTCTGGTCGGGCGGGTCCTGGCCTCCCGCCTCGGGCTCAACGTCGGCGATCCGGTCGTCCTCGAGGCCCATGGACAGATGCGGCACTACCGCGTATCCGCGATCTACGAGACCGGGGTCAGCGACATCGATCGCCAACGCATCTACATGCACATGCAGGAGTCCCGCTCGCTCCTGCAGAAGCCCAACGGGGCCTCGTTCCTCCAGGTCTCGCTTGCCGACCGCGAGCGGGCCCCGGCGGATGCCGCCCACATGCAGCGCACGCTCCAGCACGGGGTGAGCCCCTGGCAGGAGCGGGAGAAGACCTGGCTGGAGGTCTTCCGGGCGTTGCGCGTGTCCTCCGCGCTCACCGTCTCCACGATCATCCTCATCTCGGGTCTTGGTATGTTTAATACGCTGGCGATGATCGTCATGGAGAAGACCAGGGAGATCGCGATCCTGCGTTCGATGGGCTACACCCGCAACGACATCGCGCACATCTTCCTCTGGCAGGGCGCCATCGTGCTCGCCGGTGGCGTGGTCCTCGGCTGGATCTTCGGCGCGGCGGTGACCTATGGGGTCTCGCGCCTGCCGATCCGCATCCGCGGCATCTTCTCCACCGACAGCTTTGTCGTCGCCTGGTCGCTCTGGCACTATCTCGCCGCGGCGCTCACGGCTGCGGTGGTCGTCATGCTCGCCAGCTTCATCCCGGCCCGCCGGGCTGCCCGCCTCGAGCCGGGCGATGTCATCCGGGGGACTTCGCAATGAACGATACGCCCGCCTCCCCCGATCTCGCCATCGCTTGCGAGGGTGTGCACCGCCACCTCGGTACCGGTGAAGGGCGCGTACATGTTCTGCGCGGGGTCGATTTCGCGGCCGAACGAGGCAAGGTCTATGCCATCGTCGGCCCCTCCGGCTGCGGTAAGAGCACCCTGCTCTACCTGCTGGGACTCCTCGATCGGACCGACGCCGGCGAAGTCTGGATCGATGGGCAGCCGATGAGCCGTATCGACGATGTCGCGCGCACCGCCATCCGCGGCGAACACATCGGGTTCGTCTTCCAGTTCCACTTCCTGCTTCCGGAGTTCACCGCGCTTGAGAACGTCATGATGCCGATGCGCAAGCTCGGGCGCTTGAGTCCCGACCACATGGAGGCGCGAGCGCAGCAGTTGCTTGCCGATGTTGGTTTGGGCGACAAGTCGCTGCGTCTGGCCACCCAGCTCTCGGGCGGCGAACAGCAACGTGTCGCCATCGCCCGCTCGTTGGCCAACGCCCCTTCCATCGTGCTCGCCGACGAGCCTACCGGAAACCTCGACCAGAAAAACTCCGCCCACGTGTTCGACCTGCTCTGCCGGCTTGCCCGCGATAACGGCCAAGCGGTGGTGCTGGTGACGCACAACCCCGAGATCGCTCAGCGCTGCGACGTCGTGCGGCCCATGCGCGACGGGCTCTTCATCTGACCCAGCGAGGGGGCGGCCGCGACCGATGTCGGCGACGAAGCCGATGGTCGAGCCGTTGCGATGGACTGGCGAGAGGTAGGCGATGGCGGTCCAGGAACCGCGTTCGCCGTGCGGCTCAACCGCGTTTTCGGCGGTGCCTCACAAAATGCCTAACCGGAGCGGTTTTCAGGGCTATTTTGCCACAACCGTTTCTTGGCGAACGCATGGCCTGATCCCGATTTCAGGTAATGCTCGAAGGCGAGTGCTTGGTCCTTGGCGGAGAACGCGAGATAAGTCCGCAGCCGCCAGGGGCGATGGCTTGCCGTGCTGAGATTCTTCCCCTCGTTGTGGTCAGCGAGTCGCTGCTTGAGGTCATCGGTGTATCCGACGTATCGCCCCCCTAGCAGCCTGTCGGACTTCGCCGACAGGCTGCTAGGGGGCTGCAAAGCCCCCGCGCCGCTAGTCGATTACCATCGAGTAGACGCGAATACCCAGAAGGCGTTGATCGGACGAGGCGGTCTCTTGGGCGGGCGATGTGGCATCGGGCAACGCAAAGCGAAGGTGATGCCGGGCTGACTGCGACAACAAGCCTGCCGGGATTATGGCATGGAAGTGATCGCTTTCGGCGACCCGCCATGTCGCGAGCTGCAGATCATCGAAGTACACCTCGACCCGTTGGCCGGTGGTTTTGCCCGCGCAGAATCCCGCGGCGCGTACGCGAAGACGCCGTGTGGCCACCGACTCCGAAAGGTTGAACCGGAGCTGTGCCTCCGGACCATCCGTCCACGTGAAATGCTCCTCCGCAACCGACCAACCGGACAGCTTGTGCCGCACGGCGTTCCCATCCGTGCCGAACTCGATCGAATGCCCCCATTCGTAGTCGCGAAGCAGGCTCACGGCTCCGCGATGGACTGCGACGCTGAGCGGTAGTCGCGCGACTCCGACGGCGGTCGGTTCGTTGCCGGGCATGATCTGGAATACCACCGCGTTGTCCTGCCAGTCGAAGTTGTCGGAGAGATGGTCCTTCCCGGAGTGGGCTGCGACGGTTATCGAGTAACACCCCGGAGCAATATTGAGGCAGAGCTTGAAGATGACTTCGCAGCGATCTCCGGCGACGAGATTGCCCACACTGATCCGTTGGTAGAATGTGTTGGTCCCGAAGACATCGTTGCCTAGGCGATCGCGAATCAGTACCCCTACCGTTGGGTCCTGCACTGCCTCGCGGGCTTCGATCGCACAGACGACCCGGGCACTCTCGCCGATTCCAAAGGCACGAGTGGAACGCTCCTGGTCGTCAAGGAGATCAACATCGCCGATCACCACCTGCCGGTTGCCTGAGCGCGTGATGATCCGGCCCTTCTCCCTCTCGACTTGGCTGATCTCATGGTCCTTCTGCTTCTTGGCGACCAGTGCATTGTAGTAGTCGCACACCGAAGCCGCTTCGCCCTCGCGCACCACGCTCCCGCGCTCGAGAATCACCGCGCGGGTGCACATGCTCTTGATGGTTCCCGGATCGTGGCTGACTACGAGCATGGTCTTGCCCTGTTGCTGGAAGCGCCGGATCAGTCCGATCGACTTATGTTGGAAATACGCGTCGCCGACCGAAAGCGCCTCATCGACGATCAGGATATCAGGGTCCAACTGTGTGAGTACCGAAAAGGCGAGACGCGCCACCATGCCCGTCGAATAGGTTTTGACGGGTTCGTCGATGAACTCCCCAATCTCGGCAAATTCCTCGATGGCGTGCATGCGTTCCTCCAGTGTTGCGCGGGAGAAGCCGAGCACCGCTCCATAGAGGTAGGCGTTTTCCCGCCCGGTGAACTCGGGATTGATCCCTGATCCGAGCTCAAGTAGCGCGGCCACTCTCCCGTGGACTCTGACGGTGCCTGCGGACGGCCTCAGCG
>JAPXRQ010000240.1:0-4258 GCA_033813515.1 Thermomicrobiales bacterium | reverse complement strand
GCGTGACATTGCCTGCGCCCACCACAATGCATGGCACCGGGTTGGTCGTGTGCGCTGTCATTGGGCCGCCGGTCACGTGGTTGATCATCTCCTCCGCGTTGCCATGATCAGCAACGACAATCGCAGCGCCGCCGACTCGCCTGACCGCGTCGAGCACTCTGCCCAGTTGCGTATCTGCCGTTTCGACTGCATTGATCACGGCCGGGATCGAACCTGTGTGCCCGACCATATCGGCGTTGGCGAAGTTGACGACCACGAACGCGTACCTGCCGGAGTCGATGGCGGCCACCACCGCATCACCGACCGCCTCGGCACTCATCTCGGGCTGGAGATCGTAGGTTGGTACCTTGGGCGATTGTACGAGGGCGCGATCTTCTCCGGGAAACGGTTCCTCACGACCACCATTGAGGAAGAACGTGACATGCGGGTACTTCTCGGTTTCGGCGCTGTGGAACTGCTTCAACCCGGCTTCACTGACCACGCGGGCAAGCGGGTGGACGACATCGTGCGGCGGAAAAATCACCTGAACCGGCAGATCCTTCTCGTACTCGGTCATGGTCAGAACCTGTAGCGCCCCGGATAGATTGACAGTGCGCGCGAATCCTTCGAAACCTGGTTCGGTCAGGGCAGCCGTGATTTGGCGACATCGATCCGATCGAAAGTTGGCCATGATATACAGGTCGTTGGACTCCAGCGCCGTCGGCTTGCCGATCACGGTCGGCAGGATAAATTCGTCGGTCACACCCTTGTCGTAGGAGTGCTGGATCGCCTCTGCAGCCGATGCAGCGGTCTCACCCGCACCCAGCGTGATAGCGTCGTAGGCAAGGCGCGTACGATCCCACCGCTTGTCGCGATCCATGGCGTAGTAGCGGCCGGAAACAGTTGCGATTCGGCCGAGACCGATGCGGGCAAGTTCGGACTCCAGGCCAGAAACAAACCCAAGCCCACTTGTTGGTGACGTGTCGCGCCCGTCGGTAAAGGCATCGATGACCAGGTCGGTGACGCCAGCGGCTTTGGCTGTTTCGACCAGTGCCACGATGTGCCGGGTATGACTGTGGACACCACCATCACTGACCAGTCCGCCAATTCTCACCGTCCCGCCTCGGCCGACGACACCGCGCAGCGCTTCCTGCAGAACCGGATTGGTCGCGAACTCACCATCGAGGATTGCCTTGTCGATGCGCGAGATCCACTGGTAGACGATGAATCCGGCGCCGATATTCAGATGCCCGACTTCGGAATTGCCCATTTGGCCTTCCGGGAGCCCGACTGCGTTTCCGGACGTGATGAGTTGCGTGTGCGGATAGTCGGCCCAGGTTCGGTCCATGACCGGGGTGTTGGCGGCCAGGACAGCGTTACCCGGCTCGTCGCGGCCAATACCCCAGCCATCGAGGATGACGAGGACAACCGGACGGATTGGCTGGCGGGCGGAAGTCATGATTGGTGAGGCTCCTGTCGCGTGGCGGCAACTGACAGGGGTATTATCCCGAGTGGTGTTTGACCAGACCAACTCAGGGGAGCAAAGCACAACCAATGGCAACCTACGACGTAACGATGATCCCGGGCGACGGCATTGGGCCGGAAGTGGCCGAAGCAACACGGCGCGTGCTCGAATCAACCGGCATCGGCTTCAACTGGGATTACCAGGACATCGGCCTGACCGCCCTCGAGAAGCACGGCGATCTGCTCCCCAAAGCAACGACCGACTCGATCAAGAAGAACAAGATCGGCATAAAGGGACCGACCACCACACCGATCGGCGAAGGCTTCCGCAGCGTCAATGTTGGTTTGCGTCAGGAACTTGGCCTGTACGCCAATCTCCGCCCGGGCAAGACCATCAAGGGCGTCCAGAGCACGTTCTCCGATGTTGACCTGGTGGTGGTTCGCGAGAATCTCCAGGGGATGTACAGCGGCATCGAGTTCGATACCGGCAAGCCTGAAACCGCCGAAGTGATCGAGACCATCAATCGGCTGAACAAGAAGAAGGTCGATCCGTCGGCCGCGATCAGCATCAAGGTGATCACCGAAGAGAACACGCGCCAGATCACGAAGTTCGCCTTCGACTATGCCCGCGCCAACAACCGCAAGAAGGTGACCATCGTTCACAAGGCGAACATCATGAAGTTCAGCGATGGACTGTTCCTGCGGGTTGCCCAGGAAGTGGCTGCCGAGTACCCGGACATCGAGAGCAACGATCGCATCATCGACAACATGTGCATGCAACTGATGCAGAAGCCGGGTGAATACGATGTGCTGGTGATGGCGAACCTGTACGGCGACATCGTCTCCGACCTTGTCGCTGGTATGGTCGGCGGACTTGGTGTCGCGCCTGGCGGCAACATTGGCCATGGCACGGCGGTGTTCGAGCCGATTCATGGATCCGCTCCGACCCATGCCGGCAAGAATGTGGCCAATCCAACGGCCATGATTCTCTCGGGCGCGATGATGCTGCGGCACCTGAACGAACTGGATGCGGCGATCAAGGTCGAGAAGGCTGTTGAGGCAGTGATTGGTGAGGGCAAGGATGTTACGTACGACCTCCGTGCCGATCGCGATCAGACTAAGGCAGTCGGAACTGATGCCATGGCCGATGCCCTGATTGCGCGCATTCAGGGATAGGTCATCCGTTCACAATTCGCGCTCCAACAAACTCCTGCCGGACTAGACTTGCCGGCAGGAGATTTTGTTTGCTTCACGATGGAGTGCTTGCGGTGAGTCCGAAATCCTTCGCGTCCCTTGTCGATCAATTGACGCTCGACGAACAGATCAGCCTTTTGGCTGGCGCTGGCTTCTGGGGAACGGTCGCTATCGATCGTCTCGGCATTCCGTCGATCAAGGTGACGGATGGTCCAAACGGCGCGCGCGGTGCCGGTGCACTCGCCAGTGGCACCCCGGCGGCCAGTTTCCCGGTTGGCATTTCGCTCGCTTCGACGTGGAATCTTGATCTGGCGCGGGAGTTCGGTTCTGCTTTGGCCGCTGAGGTCAAGACCAAGGGAGCACAGGTCGCTCTTGCCCCGACCGTCAATATTCACCGCTCTCCACTCGGCGGCCGCAACTTCGAGAGTTTCTCTGAAGATCCGCTTCTGGCCGGCAAGATCGGTGCGGCAATCGTCGCTGCCCTGCAGGAGCAGAAGATCGCGGCGACGGTCAAGCATTACACGGGCAATGAGTCGGAGTTCGAGCGCGCCACTGTCAACTCGGTCATTCCCGAGCGGGCATTGCGCGAACTCTATCTGCGCCCGTTCGAGATCGTTGTTCGTGAGGCGAATCCGTGGGGATTCATGTCGGCCTACAACCAGGTCAATGGCGTCTTCTGCTGCCAGAATCCACGCCTGCTGCAGGCGATTCTTCGCGACGAGTGGGGCTTCAACGGCTTCGTGATGTCGGACTGGGTTGGCACCAAGACAACGGTTGAGGCGATCAACGCAGGTCTTGATCTGGAGATGCCTGGGCCGACCATTCAGCGCGGTCCGAAACTCCGGGCGGCGGTCGACGCCGGACAGGTGAGCCGGACTGCAGTTCGGACTGCGGCCGAGAATATTCTGACGATGATCGATCGGGTTGATGGCGGAAGTAATCCGGCATCCGACAAGGAAGAGGCGGTTGATCTTCCCGAGACGCGCGCCCTGATTCGCAAGGCTGGTGCGCAGGGAATCGTCCTTCTCAAGAACAATGGCATCCTCCCGCTCAACCGGTCGGAGATCAAATCGATTGCGGCTGTCGGGCCGAATGCGGATACCGCCCAGATCATGGGAGGCGGTTCGTCCCAGATCAATGCTCACTACCGCATCTCACCATTGCAGGGTATGGACCTGGCACTGGGATCGTCGGCCGATGTCGGGTATTCGAAGGGCTGCGCCAACGAACGGCTGTTGCCGGTCATTCCAAACGAGGTCAAGACCGACTTCTACGGTGATCCGGACTTCGGCGGCGAACCGGTTTTCTCGCGCGCTCTTCCCAATGGCGATGACCTCTGGCTTGGTTTCATCCACCCGGCGGTTCCGATGCTGCAGTTCTCGGCGCGAGCGACGACCACCTTCACTGCAGATCGTACGGATGACTACGAGTTCAGTGTTGTGTGCGCGGGTCCGACGACAGTCGATGTTGATGGAGAGCGTGTCATCGATTTCCAGGCACCAGCGGTTGGCGGCGAGTTCTTTGGACTGCTCAGTCCGGAGATCCGCGGCAAGGTACACCTGAAAGCGGGTCAGACAGTTGCCGTCGTCGCGGCGACCGCGCCGGGCAAGTTCCAGACTGG
>JAPXRQ010000239.1:0-4298 GCA_033813515.1 Thermomicrobiales bacterium | reverse complement strand
GTTTGACCGTTATCCGAACCTCAAAGTCGTCAGCAATCTGGCCGTGGGGTACGACAATATCGATGTGGCGGGGGCAACCGAGCGCGGGATTGCGGTCTGCAACACCCCCGGAGTTCTGACTGATGCGACGGCTGATCTGGCGTTTGCGCTGCTGATGGCAACTGCCCGGCGCCTGCCTGAGGCCCAGCAGTACGTGCGAGATGACAAGTGGAAAACGTGGTCGCCAACGCTCCTGCTGGGTCAGGAGTTGACCGGGGCGACCGTTGGCGTCGTCGGTTTTGGCCGCATCGGGCGGGAGTTTGCGCGGCGGGCGACCGGATTCAGGATGCGGATCCTGGCGTTCGATCTCTACCCGGATCAGGCGGCGGCCGATGACCTTGGCGCGACATTTGTGTCACTGGACGAGCTGCTTCAGGAGAGCGATTTCGTATCGCTGCACTGCACGCTGACGCCCGAGACGCACCATCTGATCGGCGCGCTGGAGTTTGGTCTGATGAAGTCGAGTGCGATTCTGATCAACGCGGCCCGCGGTCCGGTGGTGGATACCGATGCGCTGGTGGCGGCGTTGCGAGATGGCGAAATTTGGGCGGCGGGATTGGATGTGACCGATCCCGAGCCGATGGCTGCCGATCATCCGTTGGTTGGGATGGAAAACTGTCTGATCGTGCCGCATATCGCATCGGGAACGATTGCGACGCGCAATGCGATGGCGAAGATTGCGATCGAGAACTGCATTGCGGTGCTTGAGGGGCGGGAGCCAGTATCGCGGGTGAATTGAGCTCCTGGTTCCGAGCAGATGGGAACGGGGCGGGCTTTTGTCATGCCGGATGATTACCGGAGCGGGTGGAGGCGATCTGACGATCGCCGCTACGTTATGTTGTCAGGTGATGCCCATGAGCCACATGACGATCGGGATCGTTATGAAGCAGGCAATGCTGGAAAGTACGACGACGCGGGCGGCCTTACGAGCGTCGCCTCCGAATTCTGACGTGATGAGTAACGCATTGACCGCGGTTGGGGTTGAGCACTGCAGGACGAGCACCTTGATCGCGAGGGCGTCCAGACCCATCGCGCGACCGGCGAGATAGGCAGCGATTGGTCCCGCGCCAAGGCGGAGGCCAGTGGCGAGCCAGTCGGAGGGCAGCACCTTGAGTTCCTGGCGGCTGATCTGGAGGCCGAGGGTGATGAGCAATGTCGGGATGGTTCCGCCGGCAAGCAGATGAAGTCCATCGGCGAGACCGACGGGCAGGTCGACGGAGAAGACCCTGAGCAAGATGCCGGCGAGGAGCGCCCAGAGCATGGGCAAGCGGATCGTGGTGCGGAAACCCTGATTGAAGCCCTGGCCCGAGACGAGTGCTGGGCCGAGGCCAAAGACGAAAAGCGCGCCGGCAGCAAACGTGACAAATCCGCGATCGAGCGCCTCGGAGCCGAGGGCGAAGACGGTCAACGAAAGGCCCATGTTGCCGACATTGGGGAAGATCGTCGTGGCGACGAGACTCTTGGTGGCGTCGGGGGTTTGGTGGGTGATTGACGAGATGATGCGGACGAGGACATAGAGCCCGAGTGTGCAGATCGAGAAGGCAAGGAAGATGCGTACGGCGTCGGAGGCGCCGAGGCGAGCCCGGTACATGCTGTCCATGGCGAGGGCGGGAGCGAAGACGTAGAGGGTGAGTTTGGTCAGGCTGGAGATGTCGATCGGCAGGCGTTTGCCGGCGACGACACCGATCGCGACGATGATCGCGATAGGGAGCATGACATTGAAGAGGGCGCTCACCGGGTGGAGTCTCCAGAGATGGATCGGGTCAGGGGTAGCCGCAATGCGCGAGACCACGGTGTCGTCGCTCTAAATTGTCCCAGAGTGAACCGGACGGAGAGATCCGAATTGCCACGTGACAAGTCGGTTGGTGGTCGTTAGTTGGCGGTCGCAGCAATGTGAAACGGTGGGAAATCTGAGATGCCATACAAGACGAAGAAGGAATTGCCGGATTCCGTGCGGAATGTGCTACCGGATCACGCGCAGGCGATCTACAAGGAATCGTTCAACAGCGCGTGGGACGAGTATGGGCACGATGAGAGCCGGGCGCATGCCGTTGCCTGGGCGGCTGTGAAAAAGAGCTATCACAAGGGTGACGATGAGAAGTGGCATGAAGGGCCGTCGTAGGTTGAAGGACGGATGTTGGATGTTGAGGCGAATCGGTCACTTAAATCAACCTTCAACTTTCAACATTCGACCTATAGCAGAGATTTGAGTTTTTCCATGTCGATGTTGCCGCCGCTGAGGATGGCGACCGTGTTGGCGCCGGCGGGGATATCGATCTTGCGGTTGAGCAGGGCGGCGACCGAGGCGGCGCCAGCCGGTTCGACCAGTAATTTGCACCGGGAAAGAAGCAGGCGCATTGCATCGGCCAGCATTTCTTCGTCGACCAACACGACATCATCGACAAGCGTCTTGATGATCTCGAGCGGAATGGGCAAAGCATAGGGGGCGCCGAGGCCATCGGCGATGGTCTTGATCGATTCGAGGCGGACCGGACGGCCCTCCTCCAGCGAGCGAGTCAAGGTTGGGGCGCCTTCGGGTTCGACGCCGATGATCTTGACCTCGGGGCGAATTGACTTGATCGCGAGGGCCACTCCCGAAGCGAGTCCACCACCGCCGATACCGAGCACCACGTATTCGAGTTCGGGGAAATCCTCGAGCAACTCCAGACCGATTGTTCCCTGACCGGCAATAACGGCGGGATCGCCGTAGGGGGAGACATAGGTGGCGCCAGTTTCCTTCTGGAAGATCTCCATCCGGTCGGAGGCATCGCCAATTGAATCGCCGAAGACCAGGTCCGATCCGTATCCGCGGATGGCTTCGATTTTCTGCGGATTGGCATCGCGGGCCATGAAGACTGTGCAATGGACTCCGGAGAGTTGGGCGGCGTAGGCCAGGCCCTGGCCATGGTTACCGGCGGAAAAGGTGCAGACCCCGCGTTCACGCTGGGCCGGGGTTAGTTGCAGGACAGCATTGAGTCCACCGCGGAACTTGAAGGAACAGGTGCGCTGCAGGTTCTCGGTCTTGATGCGGAGGTTGGTATCGGTCATGCGACTGAGCGTGGCGGTGGGGAGGAGGGAGGTGCGCCAGATCATATTGCCGATGCGCAGTTTGGCCGCCCAGACATCGCGAATCGTGACTGGAAGATCGCCAATTTTGACCGGTGAGGCTGCCGGAGGCGTCAGTTGTTCAGTCACAGGTGGCCTGCTCCAAGTGTTCCTGTCCGTACACGATCCGAGTATACCGATTGCGCCCTTTCTGGAAACCAGTCTGAGAGATGGAGGTGACCAACGGGTTACCGGACTTCGTCGCCCTCAGTCACGGCGACCGGGCTTAGGTCGGAACGGCGGAGAAAGGCGACTCCTCCGGCGATCACATAGATGATCCCGCTGGTGGTGAGCATTGTCTGCGGCGATGTCACACCACCGAGTGCGCTGCCGACGAGCGTGCTGGCGGCAAAGGTGCCTCCGATCAGCGCGAAGTTGAGCGAGAAGAGACGACCTCGCCAGGCATCGTCGCTTCCGGTCTGCAGAAGCGTTGGCAGTACGGTGTTCATGGCCACCACAACCGGACCGATCAGCAGCATCAACAATGCGACCTGCCATACCTCGGTAAGTCCAGCGAGTCCAACCACCAAAATGCCCACAATTGGCAGGCTGGCAATTAGGGTGCGATCGGAGCGAAAACGGCCCGCCAATTGCGCAACCAATACTCCGCCGATGACACCTGCCACTCCGCGAATGGAGAGGATCAGGCCAACATCCTCCGCGCTACCGCCCATCGTTCGGCGAATGAACGGTGTGAGCATGGCCGTCAGTGGGCCATCGGCGGTCGAGATCAGGATTTGGATGAAGAAAAGGGTGCGAAGCATGGGACTTCGCCAGACGAATCCGATCCCTGTGCGCATAGAGTTCAGGAGTGGTGGCTGCCGGGGACTGTGCCGGGCGTTGCGCTCTGTGGGCGGAGCGACAACCAGGCTAATCAGGATTGCTGCAATCGAGAACGAGACGAGATTGGCGAGCGCTGCGCCGCGAATATCGATCCAAGCATAAAGCGCGACACCCAGAAACGGTCCAACAATCCGCGCTATGTTGTCGTTCAAGGCGTTCAGGGCATTTGCGGTGGGTCGATCTTGCTCCGGGACCAGCATAGGCAGCAAGGCATTTTCGGCCGGGAAGTAGATCGTGGCGAGGATTGCCTCGATCAGGATGATTCCCATAGCGAACCAGATGCCGATGCCTCCGCCGACGATCAGCAGGGC
>JAPXRQ010000238.1:0-4307 GCA_033813515.1 Thermomicrobiales bacterium | reverse complement strand
CTCGTTGACGACGTTGACGCGCGATCAGGCGCTGGATCATGCCAAGCAGGAGGCGTCCGACAAGGCTGCCGAAGCCGGGGCCGATCCGAAGACGATCCAAATCGTCGATGTCGAAGATGTGCCGCTGGCCTATTTGCCGGGCAATGCCACCCGCATCCGCGTCAAGGCCGTCGGCGATCTTTCGTTCGCCAGCTAGTCATCGGGGCTCAGCACCCATTCCCTGGAGTTCCCATGCGCAAGATTGATGTCGAGCAGATAGACAATATGGCGATCGGTGCCGCGGTTTTGGGCACTGGCGGTGGCGGCAATCCGTACATTGGGCGTCTCATGGCCCAATCTGCCATTCGCACGCACGGTCCGGCGACGATGATCGATGCCGCTGCGTTGGCGGATGATGACCTCATCGTCGCGGTTGCGATGATGGGCGCCCCGACGGTAATGGTCGAGAAGATTCCAGCAGGCAACGAGGTCGTCGTCGCCTTTCAGATGCTGGAGGAGTACGTCGGGCAAAAGTTCGCGGCGGTGATGTGCGGCGAGGTTGGCGGACTGAACTCTGTCGTCCCGTTCGCGTTGGCGGCCACCCTGGGTATCCGGATTGTCGATGCCGATGGCATGGGCCGCGCGTTCCCTGAGCTGCAAATGGGCATCCCGGCCATCAACGGCGCCAGGGCCACGCCGATGGCGATTGCGGACGAGAAGGGCAATGGTGCGGTCCTGAACACCATCAGCAACAAGTGGACCGAGAATCTCGCTCGCCAGCTCACCATCGAAATGGGCTGCAGCGCCATGGTCGCGCTCTATATGCTGACTGGCAAGCAGTGCAAGGAGTGGGCGATTCTCGGCTCGCTGACCAAGGTCGAGGAAATCGGCCTGGCGATCCGTGCTGCCCATGCCGAGCACCGCAACCCGGTGCAGGCCGTCTGCGACATCACCGGTGGGTCACTGCTCTGGAATGGCAAGATCAGCGATATCCAGCGACGCACCGAAGCCGGGTTTGCACGCGGCGAAGCCTTCATCGACGGTCTCGGTGACTACGCCGGACAGCAACTTCGCATCGCCTTCCAGAACGAGTTTCTGATCGCCCAAACCGACGATCGCGTAGTTGCGACCACGCCCGATCTGATCACCATGTTGGACGCCGAGACGGGCGAACCGATTACGACCGAAGACCTGCGATACGGGTTCCGGGTGGCGGTGCTTGGCATACCGTGCGATCCGCGCTGGCGGTCCCCAATTGGTATTGAAACCGTTGGACCACGCTACTTCGGGTACGACATCGAATACGTGCCGATCGAAGACAGGCTCACCGCAGCGGGCTAACTGTCCCTCGCCTCGTCAAGTTCCTCCAGGTCGACCTCGTCAAGTTCGTCGTCGAGGTCGTCTTCCTCGTCGTCGTCATCTGACCCGACCAGAACATCGTTGCCGTACAGGTTCTCCTCGTCGTAATTCGCCAGATCGTCTCCGCCGGAGATTTGCGAATCACTTCCGAGATCGAGATCTATTCCGGGCAGCCGTCCTTCGGCAAGGTCTGCCTCGAACCGTCCGGCCTCTTCACGCATGCGATCAACCATCAACTGCTCCTTCCATGCTGATGAGAAGCATACGAATTCCGCCAATGGCCGGTCCGTCAGTGGGTACCGATGGTCCGAGTTCGCGGCGTTTGGTACCGCTCGCTTCCTGACCCAACGTGACTAGGCCGAACGTCGGCGCGCTGAAAGAATGGGAATACGAGGTCCGCGACAAAAGGGAGCACCCTATGACTCGCCCATTCCGTCTTCTCATTGCATTCCTGCTACTTCTGGGTCTGGCTGTCAGCGCACGGCCGTCCTCAACCGAGGCGGCTCGCGGATGGTGTTTGGCCGATCCGGTCGTCATGGTCGATGGCCAACTGGCAGATGTCTTCGTCTCGAGCCAACTCGCCATGCTGACCAGTGCCACTGGCCCGATCAAGATGGTGATCACCATTCCGACCGGCTCCAAAGGCGCGGTCATTCTGACCGATGTCGGATTCCTGAGGGGCTACGAGATTTCATTCAAACAGTCGAGCGCACTCAAGAAGACAAAAACGCACACGCCTGTTCAGATCGCGGTCTACGCGCCAAGTTCCAGGACACTCCCGGTGACGGTGCAATTCGCTCCCCGGAATCTGAGCCGCGGCCTGGTTGCGGTCCTCTTCGGAGTAAGCGCGTCCGGATCCTCCAACACCTGGGTCCGTCTGTCCACCGGATAATCGGCGGCAGCCATGATGCAACCAATGCAAAAGTGGATCGAGACTCTCCGGCACCGTTGGGATTACCCGATGCTGCCGCGTCCACTTATCCGCTACGTCGGTGCGGTCAGTGTGTTCGGCGCACTGGTCGCCATCGCGGAAAGTGCCATCTTCTGGCCGGCAATGGATCGCGATACCTGGCTCCTCACCTGCCTGTTGGTCGCGCTGGCAACGGTGGCGGAACGATTTCCGTTGCATCTCACCCACAAGATGAATTGCAATGCGGCTACTGCGGTGTACATCGCCATGCTGCTGTTGTTGCCGGCAGCAATCTGTCCGCTCGCGGCCTTGCTTGCGGTCTCCATTGCCCAGATCTGGCGCATGCACGCGCGCGCCGATCTTGGTATTGCCGAGCCAGCGTTCAACATCGGTCAGACGGCGCTCTATGTTGCGGTGGCCGCGTTGGCAACGCATCTAGCCGCCATTTGGATACCAAACCAGCCACAGATCGGATCGATCCCGATCGGCAACCTGGTCATCGCGACTGCCGTCCTGCACATGGTCAACACGCTCCTGGTTTCACAGGCTGCGGCATTGCATCTCGAGGTGCCCGTCTGGCCGGTCTGGCGCTCGAGCCTGCGACTGGATCTCGTGCCAGTGTTGGCCATGATGCTGATGGGGCTCTGTGCCGCCGAACTGGGGATGGCCTCACCACTGTTCATCCCCGCCCTCTTCGTGCCCGCTCTGCTCATTCACCAGGCCGTCCAGCGCGAATCCGATCTTCGCAAGAACACGCGCGATTCCCTGTCGGCCATGGTCGAGATCGTGGAATTGCGCGATCCCTACACCGCCGGGCACAGTCGGCGGGTCGCGACAAACGCCAGACTCATCGCTCACGCACTTGGGCTTCCCGGTGAGATGCAGGATCTGATTGAGAGCGCCGGCGCCACGCACGACATCGGCAAGGTGGCAATTGATCCGGCAATCCTGCTCAAAACATCAAAGCTTGATGACGGTGAGTGGGAGCAGATGCGATCGCACCCCGGCCTTGGCGCTGAGGTGCTCTCCCGATTCGAATCCTGTCAGGATGAAGTTCGCTTTGTCCGCTCACACCACGAGGCGTGGGATGGAACCGGCTACCCGGACAATCTGGCCGGCGAGGCGATTCCGCTCGGTGCGCGCATTCTGGCTGTGGCCGACACGTTCGACGCCCTGACCAGCGATCGCCCGTACCGCGACGGCATGCAGATCGCGAAGGCGATTGCGATTCTGGGCGACGGTGCGGGCAAGCAATGGGATGCCGCAGTCGTCACCGCGTTTCTGGGCATCCTCGCGGAGCGACCCGAATTGGTTGCCGTCTCTCAAGCGAGGCCCGATACACCGATCGCTGCCGCAGCCTGATCAGGCCGTAACCGGATCGCGCTCGCCAGCCAACTCTGCCATCAGGCTCTGGAAGTTCAGCGGCTCAGTCACCATGCGGAAGTTCCCGTTCGCATCCCGCCAGAGCGACGGATCGCGATCCCAGGCCAGCTCGATGCCGTTACCATCGGGATCGTCCAGATAGATCGCTTCGTGCGTGCCGTGATCAGACGCGCCGCCAATCGGCCAGCCGGCCTCGACCAGAGTTTTGAACGCGCGGGCCAGATCGACCCGCTCCGGATAGTTCAGCGCGAAGTGATACAGGCCGGTTGTCCCGCGCGCCGGAGGCTGTCCGTTCAGGCTCTCCCACGTATTCAGGCCGATGTGATGGTGGTAGCCGCCTGCCGACAGGAATGCCGCCTGGTGGCCGTAGCGTGTGATCAGGTCAAAGCCGAGCAGATCGCGATAGAACGCAATTGATCGTTCGAGATCTGCGACTTTGAGATGAACATGCCCAATGCGCGTTCCGGCAGGGGCGCGATAGGTCGTCGAATCAGACACCGGGATTCCAGTCACTAACGAAAAGTAAGCACTGAAATCAGTATAGCGTTGATGTCAACTGGTTGCGGCGACCTGGCGCGCCTTGCTCTCGGCGCGCAACGCGGCCAACATCTCCTTCAGCACAACACCCAACTGCTCGCCGAATCCGTCGATCGTGACAAGAGTCGTCCCGGGCTTG
>JAPXRQ010000237.1:0-4344 GCA_033813515.1 Thermomicrobiales bacterium | reverse complement strand
ACCGTTCGTCAATGCCTGAACAACATCGCGCGGGGCCAGCACCTTGCGGCGAGCCTCAAGCGTCGGCTCCAGAATCGGACAGGTGCGGATATCGATGACCTCGTGCGAGTCGCGCCGGAAATACCCGGCTCCACCGTCCGGAGATGGCCGCCAGGTCGCCCGCACGCGATTCGCGAGTGGTTCGGGCGATGCAACAATGGCGATCGCGGGCCATTCCTGCAGCTTCGCTGTCCGCCGCAGTGCATCCTCGATCATACCGACCTTGGCTTGCAGTTGACCCTCGTACGACAGATGCATGAAATCGCACCCCCCGCATTCGCCGTAATGGGGGCAGGCCGGTTCGACCCTGTCCGGTCCTGGCGTCTCAATGAAGTCAACCTGCCCAATCTGTTCGCCCAATTGGATCGTGACGGTGCAGTGGTCGCCCATGGCCGCCAACGGCACGAGAACAACCCGCCCGTCAACGCGACCGAGGCCAAGTCCACCGGGAACAATTTGGTCAATCACAACTGGCAATGTAAACGTGTTGTTTGTATTCATCTCTATACGCTAGTGCGATATCCCGCAATTTGGTAAAACAGTAGAGGCTTCCCAACTGGCAGCCGGGTACGTGGCAAGGCTGCCGAAGAGGGCTCTATTCTCACATGTCCAAATCCATGATCAATGGCGACAATCGCCTCCGCCTCGCGATACAGCGGAGTGGCCGCCTGACCGACGACACGCTGAACCTGCTCAAGCTGATCGGACTCGAGTTCGAAAGCTACGGTCAACGGCTGCTCTCGCGGTGTCGCAACTTTCCCCTCTCCATCCTCTATGGGCGCGATGACGACATCCCAGGTTATGTCGAGATGGGCACGGCCGACCTCGGCATCGTCGGACGCAACCTCATTTTCGAGGAGGGCGTCGATGTCGAGGAACTGGTGCCGCTTGGATTCGGCTACTGCCAGCTCGTCCTGGCCGTTCTCCGTGATTCGGAATACCAGACGGTCGACGACCTGAAGACTGTCAAACTGGCAACGTCTTACCCCAATTCGGCGAAACGCTACTTCGAGAGCATCGGCGCGGCACCCGAGATCATCACGATCAGCGGCTCGGTCGAGATGGCCCCCGCCCTCGGATTGGCCGATGGCGTCGTCGAACTGACCGCAACCGGCTCTACCCTCATCCTCAACGATCTCCGCCAGGTCCACACGATCCTGGAATCGGAAGCCGTGCTGGTGGCCAACAAGAAATCACTCGCCGATCCCGAAAAACGGGCGGAAATCGATCGGCTCCTTCTCCGAATCAATGCGGTTCGGGCTGCTCGTCGCTTCAAATACCTCATGATGAACGCGCCGGAGTCCGCCCTCGATGACATCAAGCGGATCGTCCCTGGCCTCAAGTCACCAACAGTCGTTCCGTTGCAGGTGGAAGGTTGGGTTGCGGTCCATATGGCCATCCAGGAAGACATCTTCTGGGAGTCGATCGAACAATTGCGAGCGGCCGGGGCAACCGAAATCCTCGTTTCCTCGCTGGACAAGTTGCTGCTATGAGCGATCAATTCGACATTGCCAGTGTCATCCGTCCCGAGGTCTCGAAGCGTCTCTCCTACATTCCTGCCTCTGGTGCCGCCAAGAAACCGGATGGTCTGATCCGGCTCGATATGAACGAGTCGCCGTACGGACCCGGTCCCCGCACGCGAGCCACACTGGCCGATTTTGTTCAAACCAACCGCTATCCCGACTTCGCCCAGACCGAACTTCGTGCCGCGCTCTCCGGCTACACCGGCGTTCCGGCCAGCCAGATCGTCTGTGGCGCCGGTCTCGACGATGTCTTTGTCGCCGTGGCGATGGCGCTGATCAACCATGGCGACGAGGTGATCATCAGCGAGCCAACCTTCGGGGTCTATCGTCCGCTGTTCGAATTGCATGGGGCAACGGTGATCAACGCTCCGCTGACCGCCGACTTTGCATTCCAGCCCGATGTCGTCCTCCAGGCAGTGACCGAGCGCACCAAACTGATCATCATCTGCTGTCCAAACAATCCGACCGGCAACCTCTTTCCAATCGAGCAGATCGAGCAGGTCTGTGCCCGGGCCCGTTGCCTGGTGGCGATTGATGAGGCGTACGTCGAATTCTCCGGCCAGTCACACATTCCTCTCATGTCCTCATATCCGAACGTGATGATCCTGCGCACCATGTCGAAATGGGCCGGACTGGCGGGTATGCGGGTCGGGTACGGGCTCTGTCCGGAAGCAATCGCCCCCGCCTTCTTCCAGGTCGTTCCTCCGTTTCACAATGTCGCCCTCGCCTCTTCTGAGGCCGCGATCGCCTCGCTGGAAGAGCGAGATTACCTGCTGGACCGCGTCGCCGATATCTGCGCCGAGCGAGATCGCCTGGTCGGAGAGGTCAACCTGATCGATGGCCTGCATGCGCTCGACTCAGTCACGAATTTCGTCCTCATCGATACCCCGTTCGACGATGCCCGGCCGTTGGTGAATCGCATCGCGGAGAACGGTGTTCTCGTTCGCGGCTACGGTGACGAGATCCTTCGCGGATACTTGCGGGTATCTGTCGGGTCGCCGCGCGAGAACAACGCCTTTCTCGCTGCCTTGCGTTCGTCTGTGAAGGAGATGGCCGGATGACCACACACGCCATGCGCGCACGCACAATCGACCGCAATACCAACGAGACCCGCATCTCGGTCACCCTCGATTTGGATGGTTCCGGGACCGTCGACGTGGAGTCGGGCGTTCCGTTCCTCGATCACATGCTTTCCGCGCTCGGAAGGCACGGCCAGATGGATCTCCGGCTCCGCTGTGTTGGTGATGTAGAGATAGAACCGCACCACTCCGTTGAAGACTGCGGCATTGTCATCGGTCAGGCCATTCGCGAGGCTCTCGGCGATCGCAAAGGGATCGCGCGCTATGGGCACGCATATGCGCCGCTGGACGAATCGCTGGCCAGAGCAGTGATCGATGTCTCCGGGCGGCCGTACTTCTTTTGGTCGGGCGAAATGACCGAACCGATGATTGGGGCAGATTTCGCATCGAGCCTGATCGAAGAGTTTTGGCGCGCACTGGCGACGAATGCCGGATTCACCATGCACATCGATATCCTTCGCACTCGCAATGCCCACCACGCCGCTGAGGCGGTGTTCAAGGCGGGTGCACTCGCCATTCACAACGCCACCCGGGTCAATCGCTCGACAATGGACATCCCTTCGACCAAGGGCGTTCTCGCATGATTGGCGTCATCGACTACGGAGCGGGCAATATCCGCTCTGCAAGTAAGGGGCTCGTTGCCGCCGGCGCCGATGTTGCCGTCTTCGATAATGGCGATGCAATGGCCGATGTCGATGCCATCGTGCTGCCAGGCGTCGGGCACGCGGGGCAATTGATGCGCGCACTTGAAGAGCGCGGCTTTGACCTGGCCATCCGCAAGGCGGTCGACGACGGCCGCCCATTCCTGGGTATCTGCGTCGGTCTGCAGATCATGTACGGACCCCAGGAAGAAGGCAATGGCCACGGCCTCGGCTTGCTTCCTGGCCGTGTCGTCCATCTCCCCCGAACCCTGAAAACACCCCACATGGGCTGGAGCGAGGTGCGAGCCGTGCAGGACTCTCCGCTCGGTCCGGTCGGCTGGAGCGACTATTACTACTTCGTGCACAGTTACGCGGCCGATCTGCAGGAATCTCCGGCCGTCGTAGGCACAACCGTCTATGGGGTCGAGTTTCCAGCCGTCGTCATTCAGGATCACCTCTGGGGCTGCCAGTTCCATCCCGAGAAGAGCGCAGATGCCGGCCTGGCGTTCCTGAAGTCGTTCGCCGACTACGTCGCAAGCCGCGCCGCCCTCCCGGTTGGAGCAGTGGCGGGGTGATCATCTTTCCTGCCGTTGATATCCGCGGTGGCAAAGCCGTGCGCCTGATCGAAGGCGACTTTGCGCGCGAGACCATTTTTGACGACGATCCCGTCGATGCCGCCAAACGCTGGGCCGATGCCGGTGCGACCCATCTCCATGTCGTGGATCTCGATGGCGCCCGCGATGGCGACGGCGCCAATCTCGCATCAATCGAACGGATCCGGAAGGCTGCCCGCCTCTATCTCCAGGTCGGCGGTGGTATACGGTCGCTCGAGCAGGCGCGCCGCCTGATGGATATCGGAGTCGATCGCATCGTGCTTGGCTCGATCATTGTCAGCAATCCGGAGCAAACGAACCTGATCGCCGAAGCCTGGCCAGGTCAGGTCGCGGCCGGACTCGATGCGCGCGATGGCAAACTGGCCGTCCGCGGCTGGACCGAGCAGTCCCAGGTTGACGCCTTCGAAAAGGCCGAAAATCTTGCCGCCACGGGCATCACCACCGTGAT
>JAPXRQ010000236.1:0-4367 GCA_033813515.1 Thermomicrobiales bacterium | reverse complement strand
CCGCCTGGGTCATCCCGGAGCCGGAAGGCGCTGTCGAACTCGATTTGGTCGAGGTCTAGGACAGTCCGCCATCGAAGTACCGACGTTCGGCGTCGGCATCCGGCACCAGATCTCGCGGACCGAGGGCGACCATCATGTTGTATCCACCGGCATCGGGATCGGACGCTCGGGCCAGCTGAAACCGTTCGCGTCGGGCATCGGCCTCGACTCCAACTGACCAACGCAATGTAGTGATCCACCGGCAGACGATACGCATCGTCTGCCGGTACTGCATGATCCGCGGCTGTAACCCGGCAAGGGTTGATTCCGTCAGTCCATGCGCGATCACGGCATCGCGGAGCTCGCGGACGTCCCGCAGAACAAGCGAAACCCCATGTCCCTGCGTCGGATCGTTGGAACTGGCCGCATCTCCGATCAGCAGCAACCCTGACAACTGATGCGCATCCGACCAGGAATCGGCATTGGGATAGATTCCACGTGGCCCGGCTGCTCGTGCCGCCGACACCGTACCGGCCGGATAACGGTCGCTGACCAGGGCAATCACCGCCTGATTGGCATCGCCCCCGCGCAGGGAGTCCGCGATCTCGCTTGTCGTGACGGCGTACAGGCGGGCGTGGTCTGCCTGTTGGGGAAAGAGCAACGCATAGCCGGGATCAAGAGAAATCTCGTGCGCCGCGCCCGGTTCGAGCCCATGACCGGCAATCCGCAAGCCAATCAGAGCGTGATTGACCGGATCATGAAATCGCTGGATCCCGAACTGCCGGGCGACGATCGATCCACGGCCATCGGCGGCGATCAGATATGGCGCCGAGATCTGGTGGGATGCCGTTCCATTGGCGACCGTCACGGTGAAACCGCCGACATCCCGCGTCACGAATGTCAGCGACCAGCCGCGCAACACCGTAACGCCAGCATGCGCGGCTGCATCGTGGAGGAGTTGCTGCAAGGTCGGGTGAAAGACAGATGTTTCGCAGGCGCCATCGATCGTGTAGTCGGCCCACTGCGTCTCGCGCACGACATGTTGCTGATCGTACGACCACCATTCTGGCATCCGGTACCCGCCAGCGCGGTCGATGAGATCAGCGATTCCGAGCGATTCGGCCTCGTTCATCCCCCACGGATGAATGCCCTCTCCGCGGACACGATCCCGAAAGACTTCGGACCGTTCAACGATGGTGACGGCATACCCCAGATCGGCGAGTACGCGGGCAGCACTTGATCCGGCCACTCCACCGCCGATGACAAGTACATCCGGCATTGGACCGGTTCCCACCGTGTCTGCCTGACGGCGTCTAGCGACTCTCGGCGATCAGGTACGCGATCAGGACCAGAAGCGCGGTGCCGGAGGTCGCCATAGTTGCGAGTCGAGCCCGGGTGGTCTTGTCCTCGTTCGGATAGGCAACGGCATGTTCGACGCCGACGGTGATCAGGGCGGCCAGGGCGAAGAGATAGTGGGAGGCGGTGATGGTGTGATCGTTGCCGAGCAGGCTGAAGCCGAGAACGTATTGGAGCAAGAGCAGCAATGCGGCCGCCATCGACAACTGGCGCGTCCATGTCAAGGTTCGGTCGCCGGAGAGCTGAATGGCATTGCCCACCGCGAGGACCAGATACGCCAGCACCACCAGCGATCCAATAATCATGTGCACGGTAACCATCGCGATGCTCTCTCCCATCCGGTTGCCCACCGGAACCATTGATCCGCGCCCAGTCAAAGAAGCGCCTTTGTATACTGCCATGCATTCGGCATGTCGGCTGCATTGTGCGACGTTTGCAGTCGAACGCACACCCAATTCCATCCCCTGGCAAAGGAGCCATCATGGCCAACGACAACGATTCCGGGCAGGCAATCGAGGCGCTGCTTTCGGAGAACCGGACCTTCCCGCCCAGCGCGCAGTTCCGCAACAACGCCATCCTGACCGACCCCGAGATTTACGATAGGGCCGCGGCCGATCCTGAAGGATTCTGGGCCGAGCAGGCGAAATCGCTCTCCTGGTACAAGACCTGGGATAAGGTGCTCGAGTGGGAGCCGCCATTTGCCCAATGGTTCGTGGGCGGTCAACTCAATGTCTCGTACAACTGCCTCGATCGCCACGTGGAAAACGGACTGGGTGACAAGGTTGCCTACTACTGGGAAGGCGAGCCGGGCGACCGCCTGACGATCACGTATCGCGAACTGCTGGACAAGGTGTGCCAGGCGGCCAATGCGCTCAAGGAACTCGGCGTCGAACGCGGTGATCGAGTCGCGATCTACATGCCGATGATCCCTGAACTGCCGATTGCGATGCTTGCCTGTGCCCGCATCGGCGCGCCGCATACGGTTGTCTTCGGTGGCTTCTCGGCGGCTTCCCTTTCAGACCGGATCAACGATGCCCAGGCGAAACTGGTGATCACGGCTGACGGTGGCTATCGTCGCGGCGCCAAGGCCGGGCTCAAACCCAATGTCGACGAAGCGCTGGCCAGCACCAGCACCGTTGAGCACGTCCTGGTCGTTCAGCGGACCGGGCAGGATGTCGCCTTCGAAGCGGGTCGCGATGTCTGGTGGCACGAACTGGTTCCAACCATGGCACCCACCTGCGAGCCGGAGCGCATGGAGAGCGAAGACATGCTCTACCTGCTCTACACATCCGGCACCACTGCCAAGCCCAAAGGCATTCTGCACACCACCGCCGGCTACCTCCTGCAGTCATCAGTAACCCACCGCTGGCTTTTTGATCTGCACGATGACGATATTTACTGGGCAGCGGCCGATATTGGTTGGGTCACCGGGCACACGTACATCGTTTACGGTCCACTCGCCAATGCATCGACCGGCGTCATTTACGAAGGAACGCCTGATTTCCCGAACTGGGAGCGCTGGTGGGAGATCATCGAGCGGTACAAGGTCTCTATCCTGTACACCGCTCCAACCGCGATCCGTGCCCACATGAAACAGGGTGCCCAGTTCGCCCAGAAACACGATCTCTCGACCCTGCGCGTGCTCGGAACGGTTGGTGAGCCGATCAATCCAGAAGCCTGGATGTGGTACCACGTCAACATCGGAGCCGAGCGCTGCCCGATCATCGATACCTGGTGGCAGACCGAGACCGGATCGGCCATGATCAGCCCGATCCCCAGCCTGACGACCACCAAACCCGGCTCGGCGACCATGCCGCTGCCCGGTATCTCAGCCGATATCGTCGATAACGCCGGCGAGTCCGTCCCGCTGGGCGGTGGCGGTTATCTCGTGCTCGATAAGCCGTGGCCTTCCATGCTGCGTGGCATTTACGGCGATCCGGAGCGGTACAAGGCCACGTACTGGTCCCGCTTCCCGGGCAAGTACTTCCCCGGCGATGGATGCAAGCGCGATCTGGACGGCTACTACTGGCTGATGGGTCGCGTCGATGATGTCATGAACGTCTCCGGTCACCGCCTGAGCACGACCGAGATCGAGAGTGCCCTTGTCTCGCATCCGGCCGTTGCCGAATCGGCGGTTGTGGGCCAGCCCGACGATCTCACCGGCGAGGCGGTCTTCGCGTTTGTCATCCTCCGGGCCGGGAATGATGGCACCGACGATCTGGCCGCCGAACTTAAGCAGCATGTTGGCAAACAGATCGGGCCCATTGCCCGGCCGAAGAACATTCTCTTCACACCTGATCTTCCCAAGACTCGCTCCGGCAAAATCATGCGGCGTCTCCTGCGGGACATCGCGTCCAATCGTCCATTGGGCGATACGACCACGCTGGCCGATGCAGGCGTGGTCGAGTTGATTCGCGATTCGTCCAAATCTGCCTCGGATGACGACTAACTGATGCGCAAGACACGACTCGCCCCGGCTCCCTTCCCTCGGATCGATCCCGATCCGGAGTTGGTTGCGCACATCGAGCGGCTCGGTGACGTCTCCCACGTCGAAGCAGTGGATGCCCGCCCGCATCTCGTTCGGTTCCGACTCGGGGACAAGCGCTGGCTCATGCGTGGGCTGCCGAGCGACCAGTCGTACGACCGCGTTCGCAGCCGTCACCGGGCCTTGCGCGAAATCGCCGGCAAGGATGGCGCGATCTCACCGACGACGCTACCGGACGCTTCGGTTGTGCGGCTGGAAAGTGGACTGGCCGAGATTGTTCAGGATCTGCCTGGTCGATCCTGGATGCACAACAATCGGATGATGCTGGACGGCCACAGTCTGCATCGCCCGCTCCCATCTCCGGAGGGCGGTATGGCGCGACTAACCCAGGCGGTCGCAACACTGCATGCCTCCAGCGATGGAATGGATCGCGGAGCCCTGCCAGTGCTTGGTGTCGCGGATTATCAGCGCGAACAACGGCGGCGCTGGACCGAGGTTCGCGACCAGATCGTTGCGTCCGGCGTGCAGACCGTGCACATCGGCCGGT
>JAPXRQ010000235.1:0-4368 GCA_033813515.1 Thermomicrobiales bacterium | reverse complement strand
CTGTGATCTCTAGCCCGTCCGTACAGTCCTCGCCTCCCGACTGGTCCGTACCACCCTCCTGCCCGATCGGGACGTTTCGCTCCCCAATCCGAGATCCCTGTGCAGGATGGCCATAACATTTGGCGGATCTCCCGCGTTTGATCACCATGGAAGCTGAACGACAGCTGTGATCGATGGCGAGAACAGGCCAGACGCAATGCAAATGCCAAAGCCACTAACTGCGAGCAAGGAGCGGGCGCCCATGGAACTGCCCGATGATCACCTTGTCCGCATGGCCCAGCGCGATCCGGCCGATTTCGTGCACCTCTACGACCGGTACCTCGATCAGGTCTATCGGTACTGCCGGCGCCGCCTTCCAACGGAACAGGCCGAGGACGCCACCAGCATCACCTTCCTCAATGCCCTCCGCGCCATTGGGACCATGGACCCAGTCCGCTCGGGTTTCCGGGCATGGCTCTTCACCATCGCCCATAACGCCCTGATCGATCAAACCCGCGACCGCCGCCACGATCCCATCGGCAACCTCGCCCTGCCCGATCGTTCCCCAACTCTCGATGAGCACATCGAGACGATCGACGGGCGCTGGCAGCTCGACCGCGCCATCGCCACCCTCCCGCCCGATCAACAAACCGTCGTCTCGCTGCGATTGGCCGGATTGACCGGTCTCGAGATCGCCGAAGTAACCGGCAAGAGCCACGAAGCAGTGCGCGGTCTGCAATTCCGCGCCATCAACCGGCTTCGCCGCCAGATGACCGATCCGGCCGCCAGCACCAGACAGGACAGGGAACCATGAACCAGCCCGAACTCGACCCAATCGCCCTCGATACCGCCTGGGATCGCCAGATCAGAACCGGAACCAGTTCCGAAGAGGTGATCGCCGCGCTGCATGCAACCGCCGCCACCCCGGGCCCATCCACCGCCTTCGGGCAGTCCCTCCGCCGCACCCTCCTCGCCGAAGCCCTTTCCATAGGGCCGTCGGGTGCATCCAACCCCACTCCTGCTTCAGATCCGGAACGCCTCACCCGACCAATTCCGCCAGCAGCACATGGCGCCGCGAAATGGGCCTCCATCCTCGCGGCCAGCCTGCTGCTCTTCGCGATGGTTGCTGCGCTTTACCAAACGCGCGGTTTCAATGCGGATCCCGGTTCGTTTGTCTTTGCCCCCGACACCGGCTCTCCATCGCCCGAAACCGCCCAGCAGTTCCCCGACGTCCCCATGCAAGGAGCCGACCCCCAACGCACCAACATCCAACCTGGCCCCGCACTGGTTGGCACACCACAGCTGGTCGCACATTCGCCGATTTCTGGAGACTCAATGGTTCTGGCGGGCAACCGTCTTATCGTCACCAACTACAACTCGGTTGCTGCCCTCGATCCACGAACGCTGGATGTCCTTTGGCAGACCAATCCGGGGAACGGCGTCTATACGAGTCCCTTGATTGCTGGAGATGTCATCTACCTCGGTTATTCACTTGTCACCGAATCGATTTCAGACGATCCAGCGAACAATCAACTTGTTGCAATGTCGCTCAAAGACGGATCGATTCTCTGGCGCGCCAATGGAGCGGGCGGTGCCGGTAACGAGATGGCCGTTCAGGGCCAGACAATCTACGCGGTCGGCGGAACCGGCACGTCCGTCATCCTGGGAGCCTATCGAACCGACGATGGTTCGCAGATCTGGACTGCGCCGATCGATGGGGCGATCGGATGTTGTGGCGGTCTACATGTTGTCCTGGGTGATGGTCTCGCCTATGTGGCATACAGGTATCACGTGTCCGCCTTTGATCTGAAAGGTGGTCGCCTGATCTGGACCGCCACTGCGCCGAGCGACATGTACTTCGGGTCGGTTGCGTTTCTCGACGGTCGGGTCGTTGCACCAACGTATGGTCTGGCAGCGACGTTCTACTCCTCGGCCGCGATCCTTTACCTGGATGCTGCGACTGGCGAAACAATCGGCAAAGTGGATAACGCCTATGGCCTGATCTCCGGTATCGAGGGCGATAACGGAACAGATACGCTCGCGACCGGCTGGCAATTGCCGTCCAATAGTGCGCGAATATGGCGAATCGACCATGGCACCCTGGCTCCGGTGATTGACCAGGCGACCGCCCAATCGCCCACGAACGACATCGACTATAGATTCCCCGCCCTGCCTCCGGTCACAGTTGGGCGAGCGTTCTACACCGTTTTCTCGCAAATGGATGACGGTATCGACGGCATCGACTCCAGCCTGTTATCTGCATACGTCACCAACGAGAATGTGTCCGGGGCGGACCTCGCCTGGACACTGGTTGTCGACGGTCGTCTGACAGCAATGCCAATCGTCTCCGGCGGGAGAATTTTCATCCTGACCAGCGATGCAGGCTTGTATGCACTCGAAGACACACCCGTCGATTCAGCCACGCCTGCGGCCACTATCCCTGCAGCGGTCGACTTGACGAGCCCCGTGACCTGCGATCAGCCACTTTCTGACAGTCCACTTTCAGGTGAGCTTCCCGATGCGCCATCCCTGCCCGCCGTTTTCCCGATCGGCACGACTATCGAGGAAGAGGATCTGGTCGTTGTCGGACAACCGCTCGACGAAGCGACACAGCAGTTTCTCGTGCAGCTTATTGCGGACTACCGCGATTGCTCAGCCGCAGAACCCTATCGCGGAGTGTTTCGCTTTTTCTCCGCCGACTTCTACATTCGGCTCAAGGCACTGGGCGTGGAGAACATCCCCGGCGGACCAGCTCAGCCTTGGGATGTTTGGATGGCACCTGGTGGGACGCAACTTGAATTGCTGCCCGACACCCTTCGCCTTCGACCTGACGGACGCATCGCCGGATTCATCGTAGGCGAAACCGGGAGCTATTGGGTGTTGTTCGCTCCGGTCAACGGAACATGGAAGATTGATGAGTATCACCAGATACTCCTCGCACAAAATGAAAACGTGCAATTCCCGACGTATCCACCCGACAGCACCGCCGCGCCATAGCCGCCAACAGCGAATCGCCAACCGGCACCTACTTCTCCAGCGGGGCCGAGTAGCCGATGAACCGTTCGAACAGGTGGTGCTTCCACAGATACCGCAGCCCGATCGCCCAAACAGTCGAGAGGGCTGCCACCAGCAGGTAGTTGGCGAATGACAACCGCGTCAGCTCGAAAAACGCGCGCAACTGATCGTTTACCGAGAGGATGATGTACACCGGCAACATCAAAGCCGCCACAATCGTCGGTCTCCAGTCCCCGGTCGAAACCTCGAACACGGCCCACCATTCAATCGGCGGCGCCGCGAACACCACCAGCCAGAGACCCCCCAGAATCAACAACCACGTCAGCGCATCTCTGGCTACCTGCGTCTCCGCCGGCAACACAAGCTCGCTGGCGATCCCACCGCCGCTGAACGAACTGACCGTCACATCCCGCCGAAAATAGAGCCAGCCATACAGTCCGAACCCAACCGCCGCCAGGGTCAACGATGCCGGCACCACAAACCGGATCAGCGACCCGACAAAGTTCCGCGGCGGCTTCAGGGCGTGGGCGAACAGGGCCAGCGCGAAGGTCGGAAATCCCACGGTTACGGTCGTGATAATCGCCAGGTGAGACGGTGAGAACGGGAATCCCGCCTGCACCACCGCCGCGCACAGTATGACCAGCGCCACCACCGACGCCCTCGTCAGAAAGAGCCCAAGAATCCCCAGCAACCCTCGCCGAATGCGCTGCCCCTCGCGGAACGCGAGCGGGAGTGCCTCGAAGGTGTCATGCAACAGCACGATATCCGCCGCGCCCCTGGTTGCCTGGCTGCCGCTCTGCATCGCGATCCCGAGATTGGCCTGCTTCAGCGACAGCACATCGTTCACCCCATCGCCAGTCATCGCCACGTAGTGCCCCTGATCACGCAGCGCCTTGATCAGCCGCTCCTTCTGCTCCGGGGTGATGCGACCGAAGATCGTTCCCTCGATCGCCGCCTGCCGGAAATCCGACTCGCTCATCCCGGCCAGTTCGACGCCGGATATCTCGACCAGATTGCCCCTAAATCCCGCCTGTCTCGCCAGCGCCGCCACCGTATCCGGGTTATCCCCAGAAATGATCTTGAGCGTGATTCCGGCATCGCGGAACTGCTGCAAGGTTTGCTGGCTGTTCGGCCGCAGTTCATCGCTGAAGCCCAACCAGGCCAGCGGGGTCATCGTGTTCGGCAGCGCGGGCACATCGTCGTCGCCATGGAGCGATCCGACCTCGTCTGCATGGGCAACCAGCAGAATCCGCAGTCCCTGGTCGGCCCATCCTTCAGGCGCCGGCAGATCGTCTCCCCCCTGCAACAGTGGCCGCAGCATCTCCGGCGCCCCCATCGCAAATGTGCCACCGCTTGCGCCCGCCTCAAACGAGA
>JAPXRQ010000234.1:0-4378 GCA_033813515.1 Thermomicrobiales bacterium | reverse complement strand
GCGGTGCGGATGCTCGTCCACCGTGCATTCGAGACGCTACGGCCGATGCTGCAAGAACAGGGATTTGACTATGAGCGGTGAGGCAATGAACGACGAGTTGATCGATCGGATGATTGGTGATTTGCGATCGCTCGATCGCGGATCGGGTCCGGAGCCGGCGTTTGTGGCGCGGCTTGGCGTCCATCTGCGCGCGGCTGGTCCTGAACCCGCCTCGCGGCGCAGGTTCGGATTTGGGTGGAGTGGAATTGGGCGGCTGGCGCCGGTGGCATCGTTACTGATTGTGATTGCGCTGGTGGGGGCGACTGTTTTCTCGACCTGGGATCGCGGTAGGCAGGGCGATGTGCAGGGATACGTGCCTGCGGTGAGCACCGAATCGGCGTCGAGCGGGGCCGTTGCGGCAAGTCCGAGTGCTGATGGAAGTCCGGTCGCTTCACTCGGGGAGATCCCGACGGCGGAGGAACTGCTGGGGATGTGCGATGTGCAACGGCGGGCGGATGGTCAGGCGGAAGCGATGCTTGCGACGACGACCTGGAATGTGACGACAAGCATGCCGTTCCTTGGCATCGAAGCACCACTTTATGTCGCCGATGTGGGGCTCGGGTATGCAAATGTGGATGCGAATACCGGTGACGCGCTCAATGCCGTACTCGCCCGCCTGTATGCGTGCTCAGTTCGCGACATCGGAGCATCGCTCTTCGATTCCGCTACGCACGCGAACTCACTTGACGGGTATTTTCTTGCGAACTTCAGCGACAACTTTCTGCGGCGGGCGGAACAGCGAACCTCGATCTGGCCGGGCGAGACCTGGTGGCCGATCCCCAATGTGCTGGATGGACTGGGTGCGGATGGGCACCTCGTGGTTCAACGTGCATGGGATGTGGTCGATTGGGATGTGCCCAGGGTCGCGGCATACGTAACCAACACGTCTACACGCTGGAATCCTCAGTACGGCTACCTGATGACCTTTGTGCAAGTGGACGGCGCGTGGCAGATCGATGAGGTGGCGCTGGCGACGGAAGGCGCCATTGATCCGTCGATCACTCCAGGGTACACGCCTGCGCGGGTGGGGGATCTGATGCTGTTCGACCACGGCACGAATCCCACCGATCCCAACTACGACTTCTATTCACCGAGTTCGTTTGGCCCCTACGAGCAGGATGCGGGAGCTTTCCTGCGGGTCTTCAATTTCAGTTCGGTGGAGCAGACGGTCACGATACCGGACCTGGGAATTGCGGTGACGGTTCCAGCTGGAGGGGCGGCGACCGTCCCGATCGATGGAGAGCCGGGGCGGTATTCGATTGCGGTGGATCCGTTGGCGGGAGATGAGGTGCTCGAGGTGCAGATAGTGGCGCCGGGGACGGTGTTGGAGGGAAAGGGGTGACGCCGATTCATCCGTCCGCGATGTCGATCTAACTTTGGGATGCGAGTGGCTGGAACAACTCGCGCTACATCCGGGGTTGGGTGAATGGGAGCAGTTGCGTGGGGAAGCGAAGCCGCATTGCGATGCGGCGCTACAGAGGTGTTCTGCAGAATGCGAAGAGGACTTTTGGATGTAGCCTGGGGACTTGACCTGGGGTCCTGGGGCGGGATATATTAGAACAGATGGTCGCATTCTGAGATGACAAATCAGAATTGATCAGGTCAGAATTGAAAGGAACTAGCGATGGCAGAACCGACGAATACATTTGCCCAGGAGATCATTGAGGCAGTTGGCGAGGCCACGCAGTGCAAGGTGTGCGCGAACTTCCTGGATGCGGGTAGTGAGAGCAAGCAGCCGACCTGCAAGGCGTTCACGAGTGGCATCCCAGCCGAGATCTGGGTTGGCAATCACAAGCACACGGTGAATTACCCGGGCGATAACGGTTTGCGCTACATCCCGCTGACCGCCGTCTAGGTCGTCACGAAACCTGAAATCGAAACGGGGCGCTCTCCTTCGGGAGGGCGCCCCGATGTGTTTGACCGTTTATGACCTTTGGCTCCCGACAGTCAAGGCAAACGCGTCCCTGAGATTTGGACACTGGCGCCAGACAGATTTGGTCAATTGATGGCACGCAGGGTGCGGAGGTGACCTGGACCGAACCGATGTCTTATCAGGACAGAATCCGCGAAAAATTGCTCAGGCACGATCTGACCTGAAATGTGCGTGTAATAGACAACGGCATCCAAAACGGCAGCTTCGACCGAGGCGTATAAGCCCGCTTCGACCTGACCTTGAATAAACGCCAACTTTTCGGGCGTCGGATCAAATTCCAGAATTGTCTGTTCCCCTACCATTCTCCCGTTATCTCCCAAGGAATTGGACGATTGGTTTCTGCCATGGCCTTTGAACCGTCTCTGATGCTTTGCCGGAATTCAGGCATGTACTCGATCGATCGCCCTGCTTCGATATCTTCCAGACCGGGGCGCAACAACTCATCCAGCGAAAGTGGCGGGAGTCCAGATTCCACCCGCATCACGGCCGTAACTGATTCCGCAATAGCTTGATCAGGCTCGCCGAGATGCCTTCGTTCCATCAGATCAATCACGCATTGGGCCAATTCGGGGTCGAGTCGGATTCTCATGTTTTGGTGCCTCGTTCTCCATCATATCAAGGGGCCGCGGCGCCGCATACCGTCAGGCAGATAGGCGCGATTTCGGTCCTGTAAACTTATGGGGTGCGCGGACACGGCGCGAAGTTAGTCAATCCACCGACAGATTGGAACAGAGCAGACATGGCGGGGCAGGTTGGTCCGGCGGAATCGGGAATTATTGCGCGGGAGGCGGAGGCGGCACGCTCGGCGATCGCGGCTTCTCTTCAAGCCCGTGGGCTAACTCCGCGCGGTCCGATCGATATGCGTCCGCTGCCATTTGCGGGGACGTGGGGCATCACCAGCTCGGTTGCGTTGCAGCTCGGTGGCGAAGTGGCCATGGCTGAACTGGAATCGGCTGGCAAGCTGGAGGGTCTCTCCAAAAAGGAAGCCAAGCAGCTGGCCGGCGAGGCGACGCGGGCGGCGACCCAATCGATTGCTCAGGGCGTGGCCGACGAACTGAACGCAAGTGGCAATTTCGCGCAGGTCGAGGCAGTCAACGGGTTCATCAACATCACATTCGATGCACGGCAGATTGCGCATCAACTGGTGGCCGATGTCCTGGCACAGGGCGAAGGTTACGGTCAGGGTGCGGCCAAGACCGAGCGGGTCATGGTGGAGCACTCCCAGCCAAACACCCACAAGGCGTTCCACGTGGGGCACCTGCGGAACAGTGCAATCGGTATTGCGGTGGCCAACATCGAGGCGAAAGCCGGGTATCCGGTGCTGCAGGCCACCTATCCCGGCGATATCGGGATGCATGTCATCAAGTGCCTGTGGTGCTATCAACGGTTCCATGATGGACAGGAGCCGGCCGATCCGACCATGCGCGGTC
Organism: Thermomicrobiales bacterium; assembly: GCA_033813515.1. Taxonomy (GTDB): domain Bacteria; phylum Chloroflexota; class Chloroflexia; order Thermomicrobiales; family UBA6265; genus DASQCG01. The sequence goes on along the minus strand of JAPXRQ010000234.1, from coordinate 976 downwards.
GATGGCTTGGGGGCATTTACACCGAGTCAGACCAGCGACTGAATATTCAGAAGGAGGCGATCGGCTTCCTTAACCTGCTGACCCGCGACGACAAGGCGTATGTGGCGGCGATCGATCGCCTGCTCAAGGCGCTGTACAAGACCGGCGCCGATGGCGAGGACATTGCCTACATTCTGGGTCGCGTGATTCAGACGCAGGATATGGATGCGTCGATGTTCCGGCGAGCGGATGTTGTCGAGGCCTTCTGGCCCATTATCGGCGAGCACCTGCGGGAAATTGTCGAGCGGCCCGAACTGATACCGGCACCTGTTGCAGGAGAGCCCGAGCCGACAACGACGCCTGAAGAGCGGCTGGAGACCTGGAGCGATCTGGCGCCACAGATTGGCTGGTTCAAGCACGAGCCGGCCTGGCGCGATGAGGTCCGACATGAGTTCCAGCGCTGGGAATCGAAGGATCCAGAGTTCGTTGCGCTTTGGGAGCGGACGCGGGCATGGAGCCTGAACGATTTCCGGCGGATCTTCGATGAACTGGGTGCGCATTTCGACGTCTGGTTCTTTGAGAGCGAGGTTGAAGAAGAAGGTCGGCAGATCGTCCAGGAACTGATTCGGCAGGGAATTGCCGAGATCGGTGAGGGCGGTGTGACGGTCGTCAAGATCGACGAGAAGCTGGGACTCAAGAACGAGACCTACCGGACGATGCCGATTCTGCGCTCGGACGGGACGACGCTCTACTCGACCAAGGATTTGGCGCTGACCAAGCGGAAGTTCGACGAATTCGGCGTCGACCGGGCGATCTGGGTCGTGGATGTGCGGCAGTCGCTCTATTTCCAGCAGGTCTTCAAGATTCTCGAGTTGTGGGGATTCGAGCAGGCGAAGGATGCACATCATCTGGGGTACGAGATGGTGGTGCTGCCTGAGGGCGTGATCAGTTCCCGCAAGGGCAATGCGCCGAATTACGACGATGTGCGGGATCTGGT
>JAPXRQ010000233.1:0-4441 GCA_033813515.1 Thermomicrobiales bacterium | reverse complement strand
ATCCAGCACGCCGACATCGATTCCGACCGCGACGCCGACGGCGACCAACACGGTTGTCCCGACCAGTACCCCGACCGCGACCAGCACGCCGACCAGCACCGCAACAACGGTGCCCTCACCGACGCCGACTCCAAGCGTCACCCCAAGCCGAACTGCAACAAACACGCCGGTGCCAACCTCGACGCCCAAACCAGTATCCGCGGGCTGCACTCTCGTCAACGGTCTCGCCGACGAGGTGAATACGGGTGGCGGCATCATCCCAAATCAGTCGTTCAATGCCGGAGACAAGATTTACATTGCTTCAGACATCGCGAATCCGCAGCACATACCAACAGACATGGTCCTCTACGTCGATTTCGCGTTCAATCAGCAAATATCGTTCCCTGGAACGATTGTCTACCAGGTGACGGTTCCGGGAGTCCATACCCTGCAAATCTCGTTCCAGCCGGTCGGCAGCCTGGGTGATATTGCGTACAGTTGCATCCCCGCCCCATAGCCGGATAGCGAATCCAACAACAACAAGGGGGAGGAGACAGCGCTTGTCTCCTCCCTTTGTTGGCGGGTTGATCTAGAGCACGGCCTTGCGGCGGAGGCTGACGGTCATTGCGGTGTTGGCGGCGATGGCAGTGCCGTTGGGCATGGTGATGGTGTGCCGCCGATCGATTGAGTCCATCGCCCCGGTGACGACCTGGCCACTATTGAGAATGGCCAACGAGCCGCCCTCGTGGTCATCGATCACGACCGAGTTGAGCACGATCGATCCGTAACCGGCGTGCATGTCGATCTGGTACAGGCCGTCGACCTCGCTCTGGACGATTGTGCCCCAGCCGGTGTTGGTGACCAGCGGGACGCGGCTCTCGATCCGGCCACTGCTCGCGTTGAGGACCAGTTGCCCGGTGACGGCGTTGTAGCGGACCCCGGAGACGGCATCGATCACGCTCCAGCCGGCCATGGCGCGGGCGTAGTGATCACCGCACTCGATCTCGTTGTACGGGTTGCGGCGCGTGCCGTTGTAGCGCGAGCGAAGGGCACTGAGGATGCCGTAGCCCTCTGCGGTCAGGCCCTCGATCAGGCAGTGGGCGGCAACCTGATACTCGATCCCGGTCCAGACCTCATCGCAGTAGCGGACGGGGACATTGGGGCGGCCACCGAGCGGCCAGGTGCAGATCAGCAAGCCGGAATCGTCCTGATCGGCGAAGACCCGGAAGCCGTGTTCGAAATCGCGGAACCCGGTCTTCGTGTTGTATTTGACGATCGAGGCGAGGGCGGTGCGGACGTGGTCCTTCGGCAGGATGTAGCCGAGATCGAGGATGTGAGCCCACCACTGGCCGAAGAGTTGATCGGAGAGACAGCCGCTGCCGATCTGATCATCGGTCGATTGGCCTGGTTCGAGCAGCTGGATGTAGTACTCGCCGTTCCAGAGTAGGCGGTCGTAGTTCTCGCTGCCCTTCAGGAATACGGTGTGCAGTTCCTCGCCGAATGCGGGCTCGGACATCATCCCGGCCAGCATTTCGCCGGCCCGCAAAGCCGCCAGCCAGAGCGCGCCGATGTAGATGTTGGGACCGTGAAAATGGATGTCGTAGGTATTGCCCTGGACGCCATCGAGGACGCCATCGCCATCGGGATCCCAGGTCGTGCGGATGTACTCGATCAGTTTGCGGATCTTCGACCAGTGATCGCCAAGCCAGACCAGATCGCCGGTGGTGCGGATCTCGCGGTAGGTCTTGAGGATGGCGCCGAGCATGCCATCGAGGGCGGGTTGGGTCGGGCCGCCGATCGGTTCATCCCAGAGTTGCTTCAGATAGACCGGGAGGAGTACGCGATGCGGAATGTACCCCTCGGGGGCTTGCATGACGTCGAACTCGGTGGCGCGCATGGAGAGTTCGAGTCGGGGGAAGAGCGCGGCGAGGGCCATCTCGTAGTTCCAGACGTGGGTGCAGTTGAGCGGACAACTGCCACCGAATTCGCCGTTCCACATCGAGGTTGAGGCGCCCAGTCCGCCCTCGAAACCGTAGAAGCGGCCGTCCTCGGTGTGAAAGGTGGTTGGACTGCGAATGAGGCTGCCCTGGGCGGCCATCGCTTCGATCAACCAGTCGGGCATGCTGCTGCCAATGAAGTTGGCTTCCCAGCGGCGGGTGTTGCGCTCCAGGCGATCGCGTTCGCGGATCAGGTGATCGGCGACATCGATCGCATCGGCGAAGCGGGTGGCGTAGGCGTTGCCGAGCCAGAAGCGGGTATGGCCGTAATCGCGCATTTTGCCGAACTGATCGAAGTTGACATAGCGATTGGGGAAGTACCAGGTGTGCAGGAAGGTGATCGTGGTCTCGTCACCTTGCTCGAGGCGGAATGGGACCATCAGGCCGCCGTTCCAGGTGGTGCCGGCTGGGGACGGACCGGTCGGCAGATTGGGCAAGTTACGGTATTGCCGTTGGTCGTCGGCGCCTTGTCCCTCGAACTGATTGGAGACATTGACGCCTTCGATGAAGCGGCGGAACTGCAACGCGTCGGTCCATTGGGGATAGGCGCGGGCATGGGGATCGAGCGCGGTCAGCACCATCTGGCCGTTACCGGGGTGTTCCGCGGGCAGGGCGAGGTTCTCCATGATGATCGAGGTGCGATCGAGGCTGCGGCGGGTGCGATTGGTGTTGCCGCCGTAAAGCGCGTTGCGGTTGCCATCAATCGGCGTGATGCCATCCCAGCCGACCGCGTTTTGCAGAGTGGAGGCCAGCACACCCTGAATCTGGAGCGGGCTGTTGTTGCGCAGGGTGAAGGTGTAGAGGACCGCAGGTAGAGCACTGGCGGCGGTATCGAGCGGGACAAACGGCGACCAGGCCTCGAGCGAGACATCGATCGGGATGGCAGCGTCCTCGTACTCCAGCCGAACGAATGGGTAGAGGACCTCGGCCGTCGTGCGATCTACGCCGGGGAAGGTGCGGATCAACTGGCGCTGCTGCTCGGGGATGAGATCGTCGTCGACCAGTGGGGTGGGCGGTTGCGGTTGATCGAGCAACTCGCGGGACTGGAGCAGGCGGATGGTGTTGAAGGGAGGCTCGGTGCAGGTGACGCGGATTGCGAAGAAGCTGTCTGGCACGAAGCCCTGGTGATTGATGGCGTTATGGAGCTGCCATTGGCGGAGGCCACCATCGCCGCAGAGGGCGACCTGGCCGGTGCCGATACCGCCCATCGGGACGGCGAGGTGGCGGAGGCGATTGCCGGAGTAGTTGCCGGGAGGGTGCGAATCGGATTCGGCCACAGGGGCACTCTCTTTCTCTCAGAACTTGCGCGCGAAGAGACATCGATCCAGATGAATGGGCAGGTGATGTGTCTGCCCGAATGATAGGGTCCAGCGCCTCATCGGCCCGATAGCTCGATACCAGCATCAGCTGGTGCCTGGTCAATCGCCGAAACCGACCAGATCAGAGCTTGAGCCTGGTTCCTGGGGCGTTTGGTAGACGCCTCCGGTAATGACTGCCGGTTGGACAAAGTGCTCACGCAGGTGCGGAATGTGCTCCAGGAACAGCACGTCGTGCCCGAGTGCGATGTGATTGAAAAGGACCAGGTGCTGATGGATCTGTCCCATATCTCCGACGTGGGGTACGACGGGTTTCCCGAATTTCCGCGCAAGAAGACTGATCGTGATGAACTCGCTCACCCCACCGACTCGCGTGCAGTCGACCTGGATGAACTCGGCCGCGTCCAGTTGCAGATAGTTCTTGAATGCGATGCGATTGGCCACGTGCTCCCCGGCCGCAATCCGGAGCGGTGCGATGTGTTTGGCAAGCGTGGAATGGCCGACGACATCATCCGGGTGCGTTGGTTCTTCAATCCAGAAGGGGTGCATCTTGCCGAGCTCGGGGCAGATTGTGATCGCCTCAGGCAATGACCAGCGCTGATTGGCATCCAGCATGATTGGAATCTCCGCACCAGCCAGATCGCGCAGGAGATGGGCGCGACGGATATCGCGGGTGGGGTCGTCCGATCCAACCTTCAGCTTGAGCGCACCAAAGCCTTCGGCCAGCGCCTGTTTGACCTTTTCGCGCAGTTGATCGTCGCTGTACTGGAACCAGCCTACTGAGGTGTCATACCCGGGATAGCCGCGCTGCAGGATCGGCAGGCGATTGGCCGCACTGGGCGCCTCCTCTTCCAGCAGATCAAGCGCCTGGTTCGGCGTCAGGACATCCTCGAGGTATGAGAAGTCCAGCAGCGCAACGGTTTGGGCGGGGGTCAGATCGATGAGCAGTTTCCAGAGCGGGACGGCGCGGCTTTTCGCCCAGAGATCGAACAGGGCGTTGGTTATCGAGGCAAGAGCAAGGTGCACGACGCCCTTGTCCGGACCGAGCCATCGCAACTGCGGGTCGCTCGCCATCTCATAAAAGCGATCGCCGAAGGTGGCCATGACCTCTTCGATATCCCGCCCGACGATGCCTGCACCCAGATACTC
>JAPXRQ010000232.1:0-4516 GCA_033813515.1 Thermomicrobiales bacterium | reverse complement strand
CTCATGGAGCATGCCCTGGAAATACGGGCGAATCCACGGAAATCCCTCAAACTGAAACACATGTGTCGTCTCGTGCAGCGAAAGCCAAAGCCGGAACTGGTCCGACGGAAGCCCAAGCATTCGTTCGGTCTGCTTGATGTTGGGTTGAACAAAGTAGAGCTTGCCCGGGCCTGATGATTCGGTGCCAATCAGGGCGAGGTCGTATTGCCCCAACACCCGACGGGAGAGATACCCCAGCATGACACCCATTTCGCTGCTCACCACCTGGCGGTTCAGTCCGCCCAGCATCGCCGACCAGACACTGCGCCGGTCACCCGGTGTCAAAAGCAATTCGTCGAGCGGTACGAGCAGGTTCTGAAACGCTTCGATGTTGGCATTGATCCAATCCACCCGGTCGAACGCGAAGGTGCGGTCGATCGGACTGGGAATCTCGACCTGCATCGCCTCGGATACCAGCGGCAGGCAACGTTCGACCAGCGTCCGGTATTCGGCATTCAGCGTCGTACGCTGCGCCATCGAGAGCGTGTCGGTGCGATTCATGGCGGTCGCGATGGATTGCACGCGCGCCCAGTTGGCGACTGAATCGGGCTGTTCCCGCGGGATGGAAATGCCGCGCGCCCGGGCCGTTGCTATTGCGCCGACAGCAGCTCCGGCCAGAACGCCGGCGCCGATCATTTTGCGGGTTATCGGGGAGACATTGGCGGGCATGGTGGTGATGATTCCAGGAGTGGACAGGCAAGCGCGGAGATGCGCTCTCCCAAGTCTATCTGATCCATCTCCAACCACCGCTGGACCGTAGCGCACATCTTGCAAATCCGGGTCTCGGGTCGCAAAATAACTGGCGGTCCGCTGTGCGTTTCCCCAAAGTTGTGGGAACCCCCCTCCAGCCTTCGACCAAATCGGTGTCCGTTGGACAATTCAGTATTTGGAGGAAGCACATGTCTCGTGGAAAACTGACACGTCGTCAATTTGGAGTCGCGTCCGCAGGCGCTGTCGCCGGTGTGGCCATGGCTCGCGGAATGAGCGTCCGCGCGCAGGATGCTACGCCAGAAGCAGCTCCCGCATGGGTTCCGCCCACAGGCGTCTCGGTGTATGCGGACGGTTTGTACAACCCGCGCTACATCTCATTTGATGAGAACGACGCCCTCTTCATCTCGGAGGCCGGCGATGCTGGTCCCGATGCGCACACCGCGGTAGCTGGCGAAGGCACCCCGGAATCGACCGAAGTGCTCTCGAACTCCGGCCTGACTGGTCAGGTGACCAAGATCGCCGCCGATGGCACGCGCAATGTCCTGACGGCCGGTCTCCCCTCCTACAGCTTCGGCAGCGAAGTTGTCGGACCGGCGGGTATCTCCTATCGCGACGGCAAGCTGGTCCTCGCTGTGGGCGGACCGGGCGCGGCCTCCTTCGCATTCGAAACCCTGCCGATGACCAATGTCGTGCTCTCGATCGATCCGGCCTCCGGTGAAGTCACCCAGCTGGCCGACATCCTGTCCTTTGAGCGGGACAACAATCCGGATCCGAACAGCCTCGATTCGAATCTGTACGGAAACGCAATCGGTTCCGATGGCACTGTCTATCAGGCCGATGCCGGCGGCAACACCGTTTACAAGATAGATGCCACCAGCGGTGAGCTGTCGGTTCTCGCTGTGCTGCCCGGTGTTCCGATGCCAGGCTTCGCCAACCCCGCACGCGGCGGCAACGAGGAGATCGATCCAGTTCCGACTGGCGTCGTGGCGGCATCCGACGGCAATGTCTGGATTGCCGAGCTGACTGGCGGACCGTTCCCGCCCATGGCCGCCAGCATCTACGCTGCCGACGCAATGGGAAGCCTCACGCAGGCAGCCACCGGCCTGACCATGATTGGTGGAATCGCCGAAGGTCCGGACGGCATGATCTACGCCGCCCAAATCTCCGACAACCTCCTCGGCCAGACCCCACCGGCACCTGGCTCGATCGTCAAGGTCGATCCGGCTACCGGAACAGTCACACCGATCCTGACCGGCCTGCCGATGCCGAATGATGTGGCATTTGATAGCGCCGGCATGATGTATGTCGTTGCCATGACCACCGTCCCGCCAGGAACTCCGCCGAGCGGCATGGTGCTCAAAGTCGATCTTTCGCAGCTGGAGCCGGTGGCATCACCGGTTCCAGCCGGCACACCGGAGGGGGGGTCCGAAGGGACCCCCGCCGCCGGCGGCTCTGGCAATGCGCTTGAAGTTGAAGCAGTAGATCTTGCGTTTAAGCCAAATCAGCTTACCGCCCCCGCTGGAGAAGTGACGGTTAACCTGACGAATAATGGTTTCCTGCCGCACGATTTGACGATCGAAGGCGTCGATGGCGCCGACACGGGCATCATCAATGCTGGCAAGACGGCGACGTTTACCGTCACCCTGGCCGCTGGCACCTATACGTTCTACTGCAGCGTTCCGGGTCACAAGGACGCCGGAATGGTGGGATCGTTGGTCGTTTCCTGATCCCGAACCACACAAGATGACGCAAGGGGATGGCACATGCCATCCCCTTTTTCGTGTCAGTGACCAGACATGCGGGAAAGGAAGGCGCGCAATCGCTCGGACTCAGGTCGCCCGAACAGTTCGGCCGGGACATTCTGCTCCACGACCACTCCCCCATCCATGAACACGACCCGGTCGGCAACTTCACGCGCAAACTGCATTTCGTGCGTCACCACGATCATGGTCACGCCCGTGCTCTCGGCCAGATCTCGCATGACCGCCAGCACCTCTCCCACCAACTCGGGATCCAGCGCCGAGGTCACTTCGTCGAACAGCATCACCTTTGGTTCCATAGCCAACGCGCGGGCGATCGCGACACGTTGCTGCTGGCCACCGGAGAGCTGATTCGGATATGACGTCTCCTTATCCGAAAGTCCGACCCGCGCCAACAATTCGCGACCACGGGCCTCGGCCGTGCGCTTGTCGACCTTGCGCACTTTCATCGGACCAAATGTGACATTGCGAAGTGCTGTCATATGCGGAAAAAGGTTGAATTGCTGGAAGACCATCGCCGTCTCGGCCCGAACCTTGGCGATTTCCCGCTCCGGCGCCGGGCTGAGCTTGCCGTTCTTCTCCCGATAGCCGACAAGTTGTCCATCGACCAGGATTCGGCCAGCCTGATAGGTTTCGAGGAAGTTGATGCATCGCAGCAGTGTCGTCTTGCCTGATCCGGATGGACCGATGACGCAGACAACCTCGCCCGCTGCAATATCCAGCGAGACCCCGCGGAGAACCTCCAACTGGCCATACTGCTTGTGGACATCCTGAATGCTGACCATGACGGAAGGGGCAGCACTTGCATTCATACCAGTCACGCGATTAGTCCCCGATTGGTAGAGCTCATCTAAACGACTCCCGGCTGGAGACGCCGTGTCAGCCAGCGACCGAACTGCGAAATGGCCAGACAACACACCAGATAGACCACGGCCGCGACGGTGTAGTGCGCGAGATAGTGCCCATTCGCAGCCGCGCGCTTTTGAATGGAGAAGAGAAAGTCGGCCTGACTGACCAACAGCGCCAGGGACGTCGCCTTGAACATGTCGACTGCCAGGTTTGTCCATGGGCCCATCATGATCGGCGCGGCCTGCGGCAGGACCACCGAAAACGTCCGCGGCCAGAAGGTCAGCCCGAGCGATTTGGCCGCGTCCTCCTGTCCCTTCGGCACCGATTGCACTGCACCGCGCACGATCTCGGCCATATGCGTCGCCGAGAAAATGGATAACGCCAGCACAATCGACTGGAATGGCGAGAGGTTCAATCCGTACGCCACCGGTCCATAAAACAACACGAAGATCGTGACGATGAGCGGGATGCCGCGGATAACATCGACATAGAGCCGCAAAATCCACCGGATTGGCGCGATGCCGTACAACAGGCCGACGCCGACCAGAATGCCAAGCGAAGTGCCGAGGATGATCACCCAGAAGAACAGCTTGAACGAATACTGAAGACCCTGCCAGAGAAGCTGGCGACTCTCCCAGACAATTCCGAATTCCATGGCGCTACCTCCCTCCCCTGCTCGCTAGACAGTCCATTTGATGCGACCCTCCAGAAAGCGAAACGTGACGGCCAGGAACCAGGCGGTTGCAAAATAGAGCGCCCCCGCCATGAGCCAGCCTTCGATCGGTCGGAAGAAATCGGTATTCACCTTGTTCGCAGCGAAGCTGAGCTCCCGCACGCCGATGAAGAAGGCGGCGCCAGTGTCCTTGAACAGGGAGATAAATGTGGTCGTCAGCGACGGCAGCACGGTTCGAAACATGATCGGCGTGGTCACATAACGAGCAATTTGGAACCTCGACAGGCCGATGGATTTTCCCGCTTCCAGGTACCGCTTGTTCACTGAAAGGATGCCCGAGCCGAAGATCTCGGTCAGGTAGGCGCCGGCATAAATCGTCAGCGCGACAGTGAACGTGCGCTCCGGGGTCGGCAACAGCTCAAGAATGAACTTCTGCTCGTCAGAACGACGGGGAAATGCCTGCGGCAGGCCGAAGAAGAAAATG
>JAPXRQ010000231.1:0-4540 GCA_033813515.1 Thermomicrobiales bacterium | reverse complement strand
GATCAACACCTGTCGGCAGGCGCTGTCCGTCGGGCAGGATATTGAGCCGCCCGTAGAAGAGGAACTGTGTCATCAGCGCCAGCCAGAAGACCGGTAGCGCCAGCCCGGTGATCGAGATGAACCGGGAGATGTGATCGACCCACGAATCGCGCCGCACCGCCGAAGCCACGCCCAGCGGAATCCCGATCACGGTCGAGAGGATGAACGCGTACAGCCCCATCTCGATCGTCGCCGGCAGGTACCGGCGCAGATCGTACGAGACCTCGTGTCGGGTCGAGGTCGACATGCCAAAGTCGCCGTGCAGGGCGTTCTTGACATAGTTGTAGTACTGCTCCGGGTATGGATCGTTGAGGCCGAGGGCTTCGCGCTGTTTGTCAACCTGCGCCTTGCTCGCCCGCGGACCCAGCATCATCCTGGCTGGATCGGCCGGGATGACGCGCGAGAGTGTGAACGTGATGAGCGAAAGCCCGAACATCACGAACACCAGAAAGATCAACCGCCGAACAATCAGTCGAACTATCACTCCCGTAAGCCTCCCGGGATGAAGACTCCAGCGCCGTGCTCAGCCCACGGCGCTGGTTGCAGACCGCTGTTCCTGTTAGGCCGGCGTGCGCGAATACTTGTTGAAGAAGTACTGCTCAATATACAGGCCGTTGAACACAAGCCCCTGAATCGCCATGTTCGCCACCGTGGTGTACAGCACCTGGCCAGTGAAGATCGCGGCCGGATCCTGCTGCACGATGATGTTGACGATCTCCTTGAGCAGCGCATTCAGCGTGGCCTCGTCGGTCGCCACCTGCGCTTCAGCCATCTTCGACTCGACAGTGGCGTTGTTGTACCAGCCGCCGTTGCTGCCGCCGCCACCAGCCGCATCGATCAGGAAGTTCGGCGCCAGCTGATGCCAGCCGTCGTTGTAATCCGGCCACCACGCCCAGTTGCCCATGATGTGCGGCTTATCGGCCGGATCACCATCGCCATAGATCGTGTCTTCCTGCGTTCCGAGGTCAACCGCCTGAATCTCCAGCGTGATGCCGATCTGGGCCAGATTCGCCTGGAACAACTCGGCCATGGTCTTGGAGTTCTCGCTCTCGGCGTCGGTCTGCAGGGTGATGGTCGATCCCTCGGGGAACCCACCCGCCTCAAGCAGCGTCTTGGCCTGCTCGAGATCGGTGGTGTAGAGGAACTCCTCCGGATCGTAGCCACGGATGTTGTCGGCGATCGGCCCGGTCCGCTTGACGGTGTCCTTGTAGACGCCGGCGATGATCTCGTCGTACGGGAACGCAAAGCACAGGCCCTGGCGCGCCTCGACCGGCAAGGTCACGTAATTGAGAATCCACCAGTCAACCCGTGTGGTCGGGTAGGTGAGGACCTGCAGGGTGCCTTCTTCCCTGAGCGACGCATAGTCTTCCTGCGTCAGATCGTTGGTGGAGAGGTCAATCTCGCCGTTCTCCAACAACTGGCGCCGGGTCGCATTCTCCGGCACGATGCGGATATTGACCTTGGTGAACCCATTGGCCGGCAGTTCACCCCAGTAGCCATCGTAGTACTCGAACGAGAGTCCCTCGCTGACATCATTCTTGGTCAGTTTGTAGGGGCCGGTTCCATCAGCATTGGTCAGGAACCACTCGTGCGCCCAGGGATCATCATCTGTCTTGTTCTCTTCAACCCGCGCCATATTGACCGTGAACGGCCCCCAGGAACACGCCATGGCCGAGAGGAAGAGCGGCTCGGCCTTCGGCAGGGTGAAGACGACGGTCGTCGCATCCGGCACCGTAATCATGTTCTCCGGATCGTCGCAGAACCGCGCGATCACGAGATACGGCCCCATCTCCAACCGGCGGAAGCGGACCATCGAGTCCTTCACCGATTGCGCGGTGCAGGGCGTTCCATCATGGAATGTCGCATTGGCGCGAATCTTGAACGTGAAGGTGGTCAGGTCATCGCTTGCGGTCCACGACTCGGCCAGCATTGGCTCGTATTCCGTCGTCGATTCGCCCTTGAACTGAATCAGCATGTCGTAGCAGGCCAGCGCAACCACACCGCCGTAGGTGGAGTAGTTGGAATGCGGGTCGGCATCGGTTACACCGGAGACGAACAGAGTGTTCAGTGTGGTGGCGTCGTCATCCTGCCAGAGTGGGGCAAGGCGCTCGCGACCGCCAACGGCCGCAGCCGAGGCATCGCTCGCTCCCAGGTAAAGCGACGTCAGGAGCGTGGTCGAAACGCCCAGACCAAGTCCGCGCTCCAGCACCTGCCGACGGTTAAGTCGACCCTTGCCTGCGTCGGTCAGAAAACGCGTCAATTCCGAATCGGACATCGGGGGCTGCCCTTTCTCAAGCACTGCGAATTGTCAATCCTGCCCAAAACGCCATTGCGTACCGCACCACGTTTTGACCAGTCCGTCATTTGGATGTTTCGGTACTATACGGATCGATCCACTGATCCGCCACCCATCGATAACCCGAATGGGGCATTTGAACCCCTCTGCTATCATTTGGGAAGTGGCCCGGTTTGGTCCAGATGCCCAAGGTTCGTACGCCCATGACCGTTGCAGAGATTCACATCACCGAAACCGAAGATCCCCGTGCCGATGCCATCGGATGCCCGGTCGCCAAGACCGCCAATCTGATCAGCAATCGCTGGACGCCGCTGATCCTGCGCGATCTGGCTCACGGCTCGCTCCGTTTCGGCGAACTGCAGCGCTCCCTGGTCGGTATCAGCCCAAAGACGCTGTCCGAGCGTCTCAAGCGGCTGGAGGATGCCGAGGTCATCAAGCGCACCTGTTACGCCGAGGTCCCACCCAGGGTCGAGTACAACCTGACCGCCAAGGGGCACGCGCTGCTGCCGATCATCGAAGCCATGCGCGGCTACGGGGCCGAATGGCTTGGCGACGATCCCTGCTAGGCACCCCACCCGTATAATTCCCCGTCGAACCGAACCTGTTGCGCGATCCCTCTCTCCGGGGTCGTTTTGTTGAAGGAACCGCGTTGTCTGCCACATCCAGCCGGAAGCGTGTCTTTTCCGGAATCCAGCCCTCCGGGGTCAGCCACATTGGGAACTACCTGGGCGCCATCCGGAACTGGGTCATCCAGCAGGACGAGTACGACAGCGTCTTCTGCATCGTCAATCTTCACGCCCTGACCCTCCCCACCGATCCCGTGCAACTGCGCGAGAACACGATCACCATGGCCAACACCATCCTCGCCGCCGGTATCGATCCCGAGCGGTGCGTGCTGTTCGTCCAGGGCGATCTGACCGAGCACGCCGAAGGTTGCTGGCTGCTCAATTCGGTCACCCAGTATGGTGAACTTCGTCGCATGACCCAGTTCAAGGACAAGTCGGGCAAGGACGAGGAGTCGGTCTCGGCCGCCCTGTTCGATTACCCCGTGCTTCAGGCGGCCGACATTCTGCTGTACGACGCCGATCTTGTCCCCGTCGGCGAGGATCAGCGCCAGCACATCGAACTGACCCGCGATATCGCCATCCGCTTCAATGCCCGCTACGGCGAGACCTTCGTGCTCCCGGCGGCGGACATCAAGAAGGAAGGCGCCAAGATCATGGCCCTCGACGAGCCGCAGAAGAAGATGAGCAAGAGTTCCGCTTCGGTCGGCAGTTACATCGCCCTGACCGACACCGCCGACGAGATCGCGAAGAAGATCAAGCGCGCCGTCACCGATTCCGGTGGCGAAATCCGGGCCAGCGAGGACAAGCCGGCGATCACCAATCTGCTCACCATCCACTCCCTCTTCTCGGGCAAATCGTTCGCCGATCTCGAAGCGCACTTCGAGGGTAAGGGATACGGCGCGCTCAAGACCGAGGTCGCCGAAGTTGTCGTCGAGGGACTTCGTCCGATCCAGGATCGCTTCAACGCCCTTCAGGCCGATCCGGTCCACGCCGAGCAGATCCTGCGCGACGGAGCCGATCGTGCCCGTGCCATCTCCGGCCCCAAGGTCCAGGAAATGCGCCAGAAGATGGGCATAGCGCGGCAGTAGCTGGCTGATGGTCGTCGGTTGGATGGAGACGGGTCCGCCTTGACGCCCGGAGCTAAAGGTCCGGGCTACCTGAACGCAAACCCGCTAAAGGGGTTTATAAAAGGTGGTGCTTAGGAGGCTGGGTGGACCCATGGACCATGTAGTCCCGGCACCGCCGTGTGCCGGCTCGGCCGCAGGTCGAGGTCGCCCGAGGGCGATGACGGTCCCAACCAACCCGGTGACACGCCGATAACCCGACCCATCCCCGGAAATCGATCGCGCGGAGGTCGCGCCAGGTTGAAACCAGGCGCTATGATCGCTGACCACTTCGAGGTCAAATGCCGCCGACAGGTACCGGGTTGCCGTTCATGACCGGGGGTAGTGCGAGGCTTCCGAGCCTCGTCTTGGCCCCTGGCCAAGGTCGCCCGAGGGCGATTAACCTGCCGAAAAACCAGGTGACACGCCGAAAACCCGACCCATCCCCGGAAATCGATCGCGCCGAGGTCGCGCCAGGTTGAAACCAGGCGCTATGATCGCTGACCTCTCCGAGGTCAAATGCCGCCGACAGGTAC
>JAPXRQ010000230.1:0-4545 GCA_033813515.1 Thermomicrobiales bacterium | reverse complement strand
TCGTCCTGTCCGAGGGATCGGTCGCGGCAGGAACGCGGCGCATTGAGGCGGTCACCGGTGAAGCCGCGACCGAGCGGATGCTTGTGCAGCAACGGATGCTCGAGCGGCTTGGCCGGGATCTGCGCACAACCTGGCAGGATGTGCCAGGTGCGATTGGAGCCCTCCAGGATCGGCTCAAGGCAGCCGAGCGAGAGTCGTCCACACTGCGCGCACAGTTGGCGGGTGGCCAGATCGACACGCTGATTGCATCGGCCGAGACGATCAACGGCGTTCCTGTCATAGTCGCCAGGGTCGCCGCCAACTCCAAGGATGATCTGCGGACACTTTCTGACCAGGCGCGCGATCGTCTGGCCAGCGGCGTGGTAGTGCTTGGCGCCGAGATTGATGGCAGCCCGACACTGCTGGTCATGGCGACCCGGGATATCGCGGGCGGCAAAGTGCACGCGGGTAATCTGATCCGCGAGATCGTCCCCCTGATCGACGGGCGTGGCGGTGGTCGTCCTGATCTGGCGGAAGCCGGCGGGAAAGATGCCTCGGGTCTTGATGCGGCCCTGGCCGATGCGAAGACACGGTTGGCAACGGCCCTCTAGCACGCCCAAATCGTCAGAAACGAGGAGAGCGATCCGGACGGCATTGTCCGGATCGCTCACTTTGTCGAAGGGTGACTGAAATCTGGAAGTGGCGTCGACTCCGGACTACCCGAAGCGCCATCGTGTTTGGCCGAATTCGTCGCCACGCTGGAATGCGAAGCCTTTGGCGGCCTTGACCCGGTAGACGATCGCCACCGTATCTTCCGCGCCCTGGAAGCCTTCGTCCTTGATCTGGAAGTCCCAGTCGTACTTGCGCTTGAAGAGGTCGGCGATGCCTCGCAGACTGCCCTGATCGGTGATCCTTTCGACCTCACCCTCGATCACCACATCCGTTCCTGTGCGGTACCGGTTGTTGCCGGTGGTGACCGTCACGCGCGGATTTCGGTCGAGATTGTGCCCTTTCTGTTCGGTGGCGCCAGTGCAGAAGACCAGCGCATCATCGAACCAGACCATGAGCAGCGGGGTGACACTTGGCTGCCCATCCTGCCGGGTTGTTGCAAGCCAATAGATCTCGGCCTCCTCAAGCAGGGAAAGGGCATCGGACCAGCGGACTGGCTCGGCGTTCGTTGTGCTGAATCGAGAGTCCAGGACGGCTTCAGGGCCGGAATCAGCGGTCGTCATTTGCAACCCGCCGCGCAAGAACACATTTTTGGGGCGGAATGAATCTTCTGGCCGCCATCGCTAGCGGCTGTTTCGCCACACATTGAGCCGTACCGTGACTACTCGGCCGGGAGATCTGGCAGGGGATACACCGGGCGGACCTCGACCGTGCCGTAGGCGCCGCCCGGGACCTGCTTGCCGATTTCCAGCGCCTCGTCCAGGTCGGCCGCCTCGATCATGAAGTAGCCGGCCAACTGCTCGCGGGTTTCAGCGAATGGGCCATCGGTGACGATCCGTCTCGTGCCTTCCGGTCGGATCGAGGTGGCCGTCGCCGGGGGCTTCAGTGGGTTGGCGGAGTAAAGCTTCCCCTGAGCAAAGAGATCGCGTGCCAACTGGGCCGAATCGTCGTAGCAGGATTGCAGCACCTCGACCGGGATTGCATTCTCGGCCTGATAAATCAGCAGCATGTACTTCAACGTGATTGAGTCCTTTCCTGGAACGCTGGGGCGGAGATCCACGCTCCGCCAGCAATTGCTCCGACAACCATGAACGGCTCCCTGCCGTCGGCAACCGGGCCTGGAAGTTCTGTGTCTGGCGCATCGTGCGACAAGTCCTGCTCACAGGCGAAGAATCGAACGAATGGACGCCGAAGTTTCGACTGCTGGTCACGAATCGTGCCGCGCAACATCGGGTACTTCGCCTCCAACGCATCGAGCACCGCGCGTTGCGTGACTGGCCCGGCGACATCGAGTTCGACCTCGCCATCAACCCCGGCCATTTTGCGCAGATTGGCGGGAATGGTGACACGGATCATCGCAGGGTCTGGACCTCAATAGAGAGCACCGACGGCAAGTTGGACGCAATCGCCTGCCACGTATCGCCCGAGTCAAACGATCCGTAAACCTGTCCGCCAGTAGTTCCGAAGTAGATGCCGCAGCTGTCGCAGGTATCGATCGACATGGCATCGCGGAGCACATTGACGTAGCAATCACGTTGCGGAAGACCGTTCGTCAGGGCTTCCCACTCGTTGCCGCCCGAGCGCGAGCGCCAAACCTGAAGCTTGCCATCGAGTGGAAAGTGCTCCGAATCGCTCTTGATCGGAACCACATAGACGGTCTCGGCTTCGTGCGCGTGGACCTGGATCGGAAATCCGAAGTCGGTCGGCAGATTGCCGCTGATCTCGGTCCACATGTCGCCCGCATTGTCGGTCCGCATGACGTCCCAATGCTTCTGCATGAAGACGGTGTCCGGGCGATCGGGATGAAGCGAGAGATTGTGGACGCAGTGACCAACTTCGGCATCCGGGTCGGGCATGAAGTCCGAAACGAGGCCCTTATTGATTGGCTTCCAGGTAACACCACCATCATCGGTGCGGAAGGCGCCGGCGGCAGAAATCGCGACGAAGAGGCGATTGGGATCGGTGGGATGCTGCAGGATCGTATGCAGGCACATGCCACCGGCGCCTGGCTGCCAGTCTGGTCCGGTCGTGTGTCCGCGCAGACCCGACAGCTCGCTCCAGGTCAGACCGGCATCGGTGCTCTTGAACATGGCGGCATCTTCGACGCCGGCGTAAACGGTATCGCGTTCGAACTTGGATGGCTCGAGATGCCAAACCCGCGTGAACTCCCAGGGGTGCTGGGTGCCGTCGTACCACTGGTGGGTGCCGGGAACGCCGTCGTAGACGAAGTTGTTGCCGACCGTTTCCCAGGTTTTGCCCGCGTCCTGCGAGCGCTGCATGGTTTGCCCAAACCAGCCGCTCGATTGCGATGCAAAGAGCAGATCTGG
The DNA here is from genome assembly GCA_033813515.1 of Thermomicrobiales bacterium. GTDB lineage: Bacteria > Chloroflexota > Chloroflexia > Thermomicrobiales > UBA6265 > DASQCG01. The sequence continues at coordinate 1,570 of JAPXRQ010000230.1, read as the reverse complement.
ATCAACCGGCGATCCCTTGACGTGATAGATCTCCCAACCTGCGAATTGCGGCTCGGTGATCGACCAGTTCCTCCGCGATTCGTCCGATTCGAGTATGAACGCGCCCTTTTTGGTACCAACGAGGACCCGAACGTCCGCCATGGTGAACCCTGCCTTGTCTGTCACACACTTCTGGCCAGCCCGACCCTCGGGAGACCGCACGACCGATACTGACACCTATCACTTCGACCGAACCCTGGTCGCCGCACACAAACTGCCTGGGCGGGTCGCCGCTCCCGTCCACGAGGGACGGGTTCGAGGTCGTTCAGGGACAGTGCGGGCCCGCGTGAACGGTCGATAGCGGCGATCCTGACCGTGAATGCTGTGTGCGGTCAGCATTCCGGTTTGGTATGTCGTCGAACTGATGTGCCGAGAATCGACACGTCCTTCCGACCACACCTACATATTGGCAAACTCCTCCTCGGTGAACACCCGGCGAATCTCGATGTTGGTTTCGACATCGGGCGTGTGCGGACACTGCTTCATCCATTCGACCGCATCTTCGAGGGAATCGCATTGCAGAATCCAGAACCCCGCGATGAGGTCCGTCGGATTGGGAAACGGACCGGGCGTCACGGCCACGTCGTCCTGCACCAGTCGAATACGCGCGCCTTGCGATGAGGCATGCAGGCCTTCGCCGCTGAGCATGACATTGGCATCCATCATGCGCTTGTTGAATGCGTCCATTTCGGCGAAGAACGGCGCGTCGGGAAACTCTCCGGCTTCGGTGGCGGCGTCGGATTTGATGATGGCCATGAACTTCATAGGTACCTCCATTGGCGTGATCGAATGCGATTTGCACCGACTGCCCATTGTCGAGCCGAAGGGCACGTAATCGACAGGGCGGCTAACTGGCGGTTCGCATCGACGCGATTTCGTTCAGTCTGGCTTCTATGAAACGACGCTCCGTCCCTGGACGGGTCAAATCGAGCGAGCGCCGGTATGCGAGTTCGGCCTCATCATATCTGGCCATGCGCATGCACAGGCTGGCAATGGCATTGTGGGCCGGCGCGTACCCGTCCAGTGGCCCATCCCCGACCAGCGGTCGCATGAGTCGCAAGCCTTCGTCCGCATCATCCCGAAACGCAATCGCTGCGGCACGATTGAGTTCCACGATCGGTCCTGGCTGCATGCCAAGCAGGACATCGTAGAGCGCGACCAACTCGGCCCAGTCGGTTTCCTCGAACGACGGCGACTCCGCGTGGACAGCTGAGATTGCCGCCTGCACGGTGTACGGTCCGTGCCGGCCTGTGGAGAGCGATTCGATGATCAGACCAGACCCCTCTTCGATCGCTCGCCGGTGCCAGCGCGAGCGATCCTGATTCTCCAGAAGCACGATATCGCCATCAGCATCGGTCCTGGTCTCGCGGCGCGATTCATGAATGAGCATGAGGGCGAGCAAGCCCTTCACCTCAGGCTCAGGTAGCAGTTGATGGAGCAGCCGACCCAGGCGAATCGCCTCGGTCGAGAGATCGGACCGGACCAAGGCTTCGCCCGAGGAGGGAGCGTATCCCTCGGTGTAGACGAGGTA
>JAPXRQ010000229.1:0-4578 GCA_033813515.1 Thermomicrobiales bacterium | reverse complement strand
CTCTCGATCAGGTAGGCCGGAACGGGGTGATTGACGGTCACACCGTCGGCGCTGGTTTCGTTGAGCCAGCCGCAATGGATGAACCAGAGTTTCGCCGCCATTATCGTGAAATGCTCAATTCATGGCCGTGCGCACCGTATGGTCGGGGATCGACCCACGGTTGCCCTTCGGCAAATCGGCTCGGTCGGAATGGGTGGAGATCGATCACCTTCGCCTCGCCATCGACCATCAGCTCGGAAAGTGCCATGCCCGTGGCCGGGGCTGTTTTGAAACACGCGCCACTATCGCCGGACATCACGAACAGTCCGTCGTATCCATCCATGCGCCCAATGATCGGGTGGTGATCCGGGCTCATCATGTACATACCGGTCCAGCCACCGCGCATGGTCGCGTTCTCGAACACCGGGAAGCGGCGGGCAAGTGCGGCATGACATTGGGCGACATAATCTGGCGGCGGGAACTGCGGATAGTCGTCCGGATCGGCCTTGCGGTCGGGGAACTCGATGCCGATCAATGTCGTATTGGCGCCTTCCGGTCGGAGCCAGGCCTCGGTGATCGTGTCGATCACGACCCGGTGCTTGCGGGTCGAATCCATGCTGATCGGATGCCGGAAGAGGACCACTTGCGACTTGTACGGCGTCAGTCCGATATCCAGACCGAGTGGGGTGAGCAATTTGTCGGCAAAGGCTCCAGCAGCGATCAGGACCTGGCCGCAGGCGATCGTACCCTGGGCCGTGACAACTCCGGTGACCTTGCCGCCATCGGTCTGGACGGAGATCGCCTCGCAGTCGGTGACGATCGTGACGCCATTGGCTGCGGCCGCGGTGGCATAGCCGAACATGGTGGCATTGGGATCGGCGTAACCTGCGTCAGGCTCGAATGCAGCCGCCGAGATATCGCCCACATACAGGAGCGGCTCCAGTTCGGCCGTTTCCTCGGGTGTAATCACCCAGGTGCGAATACCGCCTTCCTGGAGATCGGCGACGTTTTCACGCAGGTTTGCTTCATCGTCGGGAGCCACGATTCGCAGGAATCCCGGCTGTTCAAATCCGCAATCGCCATGGCCGACATACTCGCGCCAGTTGGTAAAGACCTTCAGGCTTTCTAGCGTCAGTTTCGCCTCAGGGACATTGGTGTAGTGCTGGCGGACGAGCGCGCCCGATTTGCCGGATGCGCCGGCGCCGATGAATTTCCGCTCCAGGACAACAATGCGCCCGGCATTGCGCTTTGAGAGCTCGAAGGCAGTTGCCAGTCCGTTGACCCCTGCGCCGATAATCACGATGTCGGCGGATGCGGGTAGCGCTTGCGTGTTCGGGTGATCGGACATTGGCGGGATCGCTCCAGACGTCGGACGTGGGACAACTGATCGGTAGTATGCAGCAGGGTTTGGAACGTGGGACGGTCACCTTTTGAGCATGGCGATCTGATTCAGCCCGATCGGGTTGACGAGATGATCGATCTGATGACGCCGTCCATCGAGGCTCTGCTTGCGCTCCTCGAGCCAGGCGAGTTCACCACTACCCAGTTCATCGATCTCTTCCGCGAGTGGCCGCAAGGCAAGGCCGCGTACGACGATGCGATCGACCATTGGGGTGAAGGAAATGTGAATATGAGCCGGATGGTGATCGACGGGCAAGTGATTCCCGGAATCCTGCGGCGGCAGCCAAACGTTGAATGGATGGGATTTGCGCACGGCGAACCGGGTCCCTATGCCATTCCGGCCTGGTGGCGACTGCGCGAAACCTGACCATTCAGCGGGTGTTGAACTTGCACCGACAGGCGATAATGTCTTCATAAAGTGCCGATTGTTTTGATCGGCAAACGTGAACGGATCATCCCGGTCTCTCAGGTGCTCAACATCACTGCTCACAGGAACCCCAGGATTGGGTTGTTCTGTAGACGCGAGAAACACCACCAACCCAAGGACAGTTAATGCAGGATCCCAACAAGAATCGCCTTCCCAAGAACCCGTTTGGGAATAATGGCGGCGGCGAGAAGAACGACAAGAACAAGACTGATGGTCCCAGACGCCCCAGGATTCCCACCTGGTTCGTTGGCGCCCTACTCGTCTCGATTGCCGTCTGGTATGCCTACCAGTACATGAGCCCGGGCAGCAGCGACAGCCGCGTCACGGTCCCGTATTCGGCGGCAGTCGAACAGATCAATAATGGCAATGCGCAGACGGCGGTTATCGGATCGAGTTCACTCGATCTCGATCTCAAGGGCGAAGTCCGTTGGGATAGCGATCAGAACCAGTTCATTGCAGCCGACGCCTCGAACGCCTCGAGTTTCAAACCGACGCAGAAGCTGACCGCCAAGATTCCGGCATCACTCCAGCAGAACAATGAAGAGCTGATCTCGTTACTCACAGCGCAGGGAGTCACCTTCGAAGGGAAGGATGAGAGCAGTTCGATCCTGACCGGGCTCCTGCTCAATTTCCTGCCGATCATCTTCATCATCGCGTTGATCGTGTTCATGAGTCGGCAGATGACCCGGGGCCAGCAGAATGTGTTTGGCTTTGGTCGCAGCCGCGCTCGCCTCAACGATCCGGAGCGTCCTCAGGTCACCTTTGCCGATGTCGCCGGTGAGGAAGAGGCCAAGAAGGAACTGACGGAGGTCGTCGACTTCCTCCGCAATCCGGCCAAGTACCACCAGCTCGGTGCACGTCTGCCACGCGGTGTGCTTCTTGTCGGACCTCCAGGCACAGGTAAAACCCTGACAGCGCGGGCTGTTGCCGGTGAAGCGGGTGTGCCGTTCTTCAGCATCTCCGCCTCCGAGTTCGTCGAGATGTTCGTCGGTGTCGGTGCAAGCCGTGTCCGCGATCTGTTCGACCGGGCCAAGAATATGCATCCGTCCATCATCTTCATCGACGAAATGGACGCGGTCGGCCGCCAGCGATTTGCCGGACTTGGTGGATCGAACGACGAGCGTGAGCAGACCCTGAACCAGCTCCTGGTCGAGATGGACGGTTTCGATACCGATCAGGAAGTGATCGTCATGGCCGCCACGAACCGGCCGGACGTCCTCGATCCCGCGCTTCTCCGTCCTGGTCGATTCGATCGTCAGGTGGTGATTGGTCTGCCTGACAAGAAGGGCCGCGAGGCGATTCTGGCCATCCACACCCGCGGTATCCCAGTGGCGCGCGAGGTCGATCTGCCTGGTATTGCCCGGGCGACGACGGGCTTCTCGGGTGCGGATCTTTCCAACCTGGTCAACGAGGCTGCCTTGATGGCTGCCCGCAAGAATCGCAAGGAAATCCTGAACTCCGATTTCGACGAGGCGCTGGACAAGATCCTGCTCGGCACCACGCGCGCCAGCCTGATTAATCCGGAAGAGCGTCGCGTTGTTGCCTACCACGAGGGTGGTCACGCCATCGTTGCGCACCTGACCCCAGGCGCCGATCCGCTCCGCAAGGTGACGATCGTGCCTCGCGGCCAGGCGCTTGGCGTCGCGATCATGACGCCGGAAGAGGACCGCTACAACGTCTCGCGCGGCTATCTGGAGGCGAGACTTGCGGTCAGCCTTGGTGGGCGCGCGGCCGAGAAGGTGATCTTCAACGAGGTCACCACTGGCGCAGAGAGCGATCTGAAGCAGGCGACGACACTTGCGAAGCGCATGGTCGGACTCTGGGGCATGAGCCCGGAAGTCGGTCCGGTCTATCTCGGCACGGGCGAAGAGCATGTCTTCCTCGGTCGCGAGATCGTCCAGGACAAGGCCTTCTCCGATTCGACAGCCGAGCGGGTCGACAAGGCCGTGCGCGAGCTGGTCGAAGGTGGCCTGGAGCAGGCGATCGGACTGATCGAGAAGAATCGCGGCAAGCTTGACCGGCTGGTGACTGCGCTGCTCGAGAAGGAGACGCTGGATGCCGTTGAGGTGACCGATATTCTCGGCCCACGACCGGCCACCGCTTCGAGCGAGACCGAAATCACCGTTCCGCCGCCAACATCCACACCGCCGCTGATCGGCGAGCCCATTAGCACGGATAAAGACCCGAATTAGTGCTAGTGATAGTGCTGGTGTTAGGAATCTGAAGAAGGGTCGGCTCGATTGAGCCGGCCCTTTTCGTGCACCCGTACTTCGCTTTCCACCCGTGTGTGGGGACCGGTCTTGCTTCGTGGGAAATGGAACGGGGTCGGACGCAATGTCTGACCCCGCATCTGATCTCTGGAAGTGTGGTGGTCGACTACGCGACGGTGACTGGTGTCCCGACGGTGCCCAGTTTGCGGCCCAGCAGGTTGAACGAGTGCTCGAGGACATCGACCACCCGATCACACTCCGCCTCTGTGATCACAAGCGGCGGGCAAAGTTGAGTCGTCGGATCGCCGCGACCATCGTTGCGCAGAATCAGACCCTGTTCGCGCATCTCGGCTGTCAGCCAGACCAGGTGATCGCCGTCGTACGGCAGCGTCTCCTTGGTGGCCTTGTCCTTGACGAGTTCCACGCCCAGGAACAGGCCGGCGCCACGGATATCACCAACGTTCGGGTGATCGCCGAGCCGCGTCTCGAGTTGATCGCGCAGGTACTTGCCTGTCTTCATCGCCTTGCCCGGCAGATCCTCGTTCAACATGATGTCGAGGT
>JAPXRQ010000228.1:0-4583 GCA_033813515.1 Thermomicrobiales bacterium | reverse complement strand
ACTTGTACGAAGTCTAGCACGGACCGGATGCGAAATCAGGTCAATCCGTGTCCGGATTTTCGCGTTCGTGTTCGTCGATCGTGTACGTGTTAGGTGCGGCATTCCGATGCGATCTATGCTCGTAGGGACGTCTGTCAGAACGTCCGCTGGTCGTCGGGCAATGCGGACGATCTGACGATCGCCCCTACGCGGTCATCCTGGACGCTTGACCTCCGACCTATAACAATCTTCATCCATCCTTCACGCCATGGATACAATTAACCGATGGCCAGGAAGGCCGTGCCTGTTCTCCGACTACCAGGGAATCCAACGTGACCGATACGCGGCCGAATGCCCCGCTCGCATCTTCTTTTGTGCCGGGTGATGTCGAAGCGAACCTTTACGAATACTGGGACAGCAAAGGCTACTTCGCGCCCAACGACCGGACCGATCGCGATCCGTTTGTCGTCATCATGCCGCCGCCCAATGTCACCGGCGAGCTCCACCTCGGTCACGCGCTCTTCGTCACCATCGAAGACATCATGGTCCGCTATCACCGCATGCTGGGCGATCCCACCCTTTGGCTGCCGGGCGCAGATCACGCTGGTATCGGCGGACAATGGGTTGTCGAGAAGGAAATCGCCAAGGAAGGGCTGACCAGGCACGATCTCGGTCGCGATGCCTTCCTTGAGCGGATGTGGCAGTACATGGACCTCTACCGGGGCCGGATTCGCGAGCAGATGCGGATCTTCGGCGCCTCGTGCGATTGGTCCCGCTTCACCTTCACCATGGACGAGGGACCCTCCCGCGCGGTTCGTCGCATGTTCAAGCACCTCTACGACAAGGGGCTGATTTATCGCGGCGAGCGGCTGATTTCCTGGTGTCCGCGCTGCAATACGGTGCTCTCAGATCTGGAGGTGGTGCACCGTGATGTCAAGGGCCATCTCTGGCACATCGCCTACCCGATTGAGGGCAGCGATGAGCAGATCATCGTCGCCACCACTCGCCCCGAGACGATGCTGGGCGATACCGCCGTGGCCGTGCATCCAAACGATGCGCGCTACCAGCATCTGATCGGCAAGCACATCCGCCTGCCAATCATGGACCGACTGATCCCGATCATCGCCGACGACGCGGTCGATTCGTCGTTTGGATCCGGTGCGGTCAAGGTCACCCCGGCCCACGATCCGAACGACTTCGAGATGGGCAAGCGCCATCACCTGCCTTCGATCACCGTCATGACCTTCACCGGCGAGATGAACGAGAACGCCGGAGCGTTCCAGGGTCAGAAGATCGCCGATGCCCGTATCAATGTCGTCCAGCAGTTGGAGGCGGACGGGCTTCTGATCAAGACCGAAAACCACAACCACTCAGTCGGCCATTGCGAGCGCTGCGGCACGGTCGTCGAGCCGATGATCAGCCTGCAGTGGTTCGTGCGCATGGAGGAGCTGGCCAAGCCGGCCGCCGATCTCGCGCGGACTGGCGAGCTGCAGTTCGTGCCGGATCGGTTCAAGGGTGTCTACCTGAACTGGATGGAGAACATCCGCGACTGGTGCATCTCCCGCCAGCTCTGGTGGGGGCACCGCATTCCGGTCTGGTACCGGGCCGATGGCACGTACATCGTCAGCGAGGTCGATCTGGAGGTCGATCCCGAAACCGGTGAGCCGGTGCACCAGGACACCGATGTCCTCGATACCTGGTTCTCCTCCGGGCAATGGCCGTTCTCAACGCTCGGTTGGCCGGACGAGACTGACGATCTGAAGCGGTTCTATCCCGGGTCGGTGATGGAAACCGGCTACGAGATCCTCTTCCTGTGGGTCGCGCGGATGGTCTTCCTTGGCATCGAGATGATGGGCGAGAAGCCGTACCACACCGTCTACCTCCACGGCACAGTGCGCGATGCCGAAGGCGCGAAGATGTCCAAGACCAAGGGCAACGTCCTCGAGCCGACTGCCCTGGCCGATGAGTACGGATCGGATGCCGTCCGCTTTGCACTGGCCAGTCACGGTTCGCCTGGCGTCGACATGAAGCTGTCGCTGCCGCTGATCGAAGCCAGCCGCAACTTCATCAACAAGCTCTGGAATGCCAGTCGCTTTGCCCTGACCGCAACCGACGGGATCACGATTGCGTCCGAACCGGGCGGCCCGATCCGTCCTGCAGCCGATCTGTCGATTGCTGATCGCTGGATCCTGAGCCGCATTGATTCCGTCACGAGCGATGTCACCCGACTGCTCGAAACACACCAGTACGGCGAGGCTGGACGGCAGCTGCGCGATTTCACCTGGTCCGAGTTCTGCGACTGGTACATCGAACTGGCCAAGGTCCGGCTGCGTGGCGATGGGGCAGAACGACAGGCAACCGCCCAGACCCTGCACTACACGCTGGATCGCATCCTGCGCTTGCTGCACCCATACATCCCGTTCGTGACCGAGGCGATCTGGGGCGTCTTCAGCACCGGCGAGACCGATCTGATCGTCTCCGAATGGCCGACCGGTGGACCGAGGGATGCCGACGCCGAAGCGACCATGGACGCGCTGTTCGAGATCGTGACCCGCATCCGCAACGCCCGCTCGGAGTCGAATGTCGAACCGGGTCGGTGGATCGCGGCCTCGATTTATGCCCCGAACCGAACTGACCAGCTGCAGTCGCTCTCGGGCGAGATCGCGGCGCTCGGCCGGATTGCCTCGGATCAGCTGACCTTCCTCACTGCTGCACCGGTGCCTGACAAGCAGGACGCAGTCATCGCGGTTGGCGATATTACTGTCATCCTGCCGCTGGCCGGGATGGTCGATCTCGATGCGGAAAAGAACCGGCTCGAGAAGGAACTCGGCACGGCCCAATCCGAGATCGAACGGATCGACCGGCAGCTTGGCAACGAGAACTTCGTGACCAAGGCGCCGGAGAAGGTGGTGAACGATCTCCGCAGCCGCCGCGAAGTGGTCGCCGAGCAGGTCGCTGTGCTCCAGAACCGCCTGGGCGAACTTGCCTGACGTTATCGATCGGGCCTTCTTCGCGCGTCCACCTGATGTTGTCGCACGCAACCTTATAGGGATGCGCCTGTTCAGCACGCGCGATGGAATGTGCGGCGGCCATATTGTCGAGGTCGAGGCGTATGGCGATGCCAGCGATCTCGCTTCCCATTCGGCCGTTTACCCGAAGGCCCGCGCGCATCTGCTGGCGGCGGAACCGGGCGTGCTTTATGTCTACCGCAGTTACGGCATTCACCTCTGCCTGAACTTCGTCTCGCACGAACCGGGAACATCGGGCGCAATCCTGATCCGGGCGATCGAGCCGACCGCCGGGGTCGATCTCCTCCGGTCACGCCGGCCGAACGCCACCGATGCCAAACTGTTGTCCGGTCCAGGTAATGTCACTACCGGCCTGGCCATCCAGTCGGACGATACCGGTCAGGATCTGCTCACCGGAATCCCGCTGCGTCTCGAGCCGGCAGATTCCCTGAGCGAGGTCCATGCCACCACCCGAATCGGCATCACGCGCGATGTTGATCGACCATGGCGGTTCATCGCCGTCGGATCGCCTTCGCTCTCGGGGCCGAAGCGTCTGGCCCGTGCTAGCCTTTGACCCATGCCCATCCAACGCCTCAGTGAGCAAACCATCGGGAAGATCGCAGCCGGCGAAGTCATCGAGCGGCCGGTCTCGATCGTCAAGGAACTGCTCGAAAACGCGATCGACTCCGGCGCCACCCAAATCCAGATCGGAATTCGCGAAGGTGGATTGCGCGAGATCCGGGTGACCGACAACGGCGGCGGTATCCCGGCAGACGAATTGCCGCTGGCCGTCGAGCGCCATGCCACATCCAAGTTGCAGACCTTCGATGACCTGGCTTCGATGCAATCACTCGGCTTCCGGGGCGAGGCACTGAGCAGCATCGCCGCCGTTTCCAGGTTGCAAATCCGCTCGACCATTCCTGGCGCATCCAGCGGAGCCATGCTGACCGCCGCCTACGGATCCGATCCGGCGATCGAACGGGCCGCGCCTCGACCGGGCACGACAGTCACGGTCAACGACCTCTTCCAGAACGTTCCGGCCCGGCTCAAGTTCCTGCGCCAGCCATCGTCCGAGGCCAGCCTGATCAACCGCACGGTCTCGGCATACGCCGCCAATCGCCCCGATATCGCCTTCTCCCTGACCACCGATGGTCGGCAGGCGTTCGCCACCGATGGTCGCGGCGAACCCATCGCAACCGCCACGGCAGTCTTCGGCGTGGAGGTCGGGAAGAGTGCATTGATCCTGCCCTCGCTCGATCCATCGGCCGTTGTGCCCGGGATCGAGGCGACGGGCTGGGTCTCGGCTCCGGCCATCACTCGCTCCCACCGCCAGCAACTGCACTTCTTCGTCAACGGCCGCCTGATCCAGCACCGGACCCTCTCGTTTGTCGTCGAGGAGTGCTACCACACGCTGCTGATGGTCGGACGTCATCCGCTGGGCGTCATCTCGATTGCGATCGATCCGGCCGAGGTTGATGTCAATGTTCACCCGACCAAAGCCGAGGTCAAGTTCGTCGACGAGCGATCGGTGGCGAGGGCCGTGCGGCGGGCTGTTCATGCGGCGCTGGCGGGAGCTCCGGGCGAGGACATCCCGGC
>JAPXRQ010000227.1:0-4723 GCA_033813515.1 Thermomicrobiales bacterium | reverse complement strand
ACCACTGCCGAGATCGAGGAAGCGTTCGACGGGATGATCGTTGGCATCGATCAGCCGGAGCATGACATCGAGTTGGTCGTTGGCGTATGGAATGCCACCGCGCACACCCTCGAGGAATCGGCGCACGACCCAGTCATTCTTCCAAACGTCTTTCGGCTGCTCGTACACCATTGCTCCGCCAGATCTCAGGACACACCAATCGCGATCGCGACGATGCCAAACACAACGATGCTACCACTTGCAATCAGATTGATGGCATTGATGGCGTGGTCCGAAAGTCGTCCCCGTATCGCACTCGTCAATCCGCACAGAAAGACCCACCAGCTGGCCGAACCGATCGCAACACCGGCGACCAGCACCAGGGACGAGAGCACATCGGCCCCAGGCTCGACGATACCGATGCCCGCGAACATGGCGACAAAGCTGAGGATGGTGGCGGGGTTGGTCAATGTCAGCGCAGTCGTCTGCAACCAGGCCGCGCGTGCGGTTGGTGGGTCCTGCACCGGGGCGGCGGCTGAGCGGCGGTGCTGCAGCGCGCGGCGAACACCGGTCAGACCGAGCCAAACCAACGCCAATCCCCCGAAAACGCGGATGGCATCTGCGTGATCGACCAGCGCCGACATGATCGCGGTCAGTCCGAATGCTGCGATGAGCCCGTACGTGGCATCGGCCGTGGCCGCACCCAGGCCCGTTGCCAGCCCGATGCGGAACCCGTGCGCCAGTGTTCGTCGAATTGTCAGGAGCCCGATCGGTCCTACTGGCGCCGCGATCGCCAGACCCAGCGCAAACCCGCGCGGAAACGTTGTCAAGTCCATTTGTGCATATCCCAGGTGCGCCGAGGCGGCGTTACGATCGATACCAGGCGGCCAGCCACCGATGCACGTCGAACGGCTCGGTGGCGTCGGGTTGCGGCTGAACCGGGTGGTACTGGCCGTCGGGCTCAAGGACCTGGGAGTTGGCCGAATCGCGCAGATAGCCGGCCAGAACCTCATCGCGGATGCGGGCAAGTTGTTCAGGCGAGCCAATCGGGAAGAGGACCTCGACGCGGCGATCGAGATTGCGCTCCATCATGTCGGCGCTGCCCAGATAGATCTCGGGCGATCCGCCGTTGCCGAAGTAGTAGATGCGGCTATGTTCGAGGAAGCGGCCAACAATGCTGCGCACGCGAATGTTCTCGCTCCACCCTGGCACACCGGGGCGCAGGCAGCAGATGCCGCGGATGATCAGATCGATATCGACACCGGCCATCGAGGCACTGTAGAGCGCGCGAATGACGTCCTTGTCGACCAGCGAGTTCATCTTGAGGATCAGTCGCCCGCCGCCCTGCTCTTCGTGAAGGGCAATCTCGCGCTCAATCATCTCGATGATGCGGGAGCGCAGGTCACGCGGGGCGACGAGCAGCGTGCGATACGACTCCTGCCGGGAATAGCCCGTCAGGACATTGAACAGCTCGGTGACATCGGAAGCAATATCTTCCCGCGCCGTGAAGATGCCGATGTCTTCGTAAATGCGGGCAGTCGCAGCGTTGTAGTTGCCGGTCGAAAGGTGCACGTAGCGGCGCAGGCCGTCCGGCTCGCGGCGCACCACCAGCATCGCCTTGCAGTGCGTCTTCAGACCGGGCAAACCGTAATTGACATGGACCCCGGCCGTTTCGAGTAGATGGGCAAGCGCGATGTTGTTCTCCTCATCGAAGCGCGCCTTCACCTCCATCAGCACGGCCACCTGCGTGTCATCGTCCCGCGCCTCGACCAGCAACGGGATGATCGGCGACTCCTTGCCAAGGCGATAGAGCGTCTGCTTGATCGCGACGACATTCGAATCGCGCGAGGCCGCGGCCAGAAACCGGGTGACCGCATTGAACGACTGGTACGGGTGATGGACATGGACATCGCCCGTGCGAATCGCCTGGAAGACATCGGCCTCGTTCCAGTCGACCGGATCGCCTCCTGGTTGCTCCCGGACTGTCAGCGGAGCGGGCAGGAGCGGCGGGTCTTTCAGATCAGGCCGATCCAGACGGGTAAGCTCAAACAGCGACTCGAGCGCAAGACGACCGTGGACCTCGTACAGATCACGATCGGTGGCGTGCATTTGCTCGATCAGCCAGATCCGCAGGTCCTCTGGCATCTCCGGTCCCACCATCAGTTGGGTAATGGCGCCGAAGGTCCGTTGCGAGAGTTGTCGCTCCATCTCGTTGAGGAGATCAATACCGTCGTCGTCAAGATCGTCGATCTCGAGATCGGAATCGCGATTGACATGGAAGGCATACACCGATCGGACCTCGTTCCCGGGGAAGAGGCGACCAATCTCACTCGAAACGAGATCCTCCAGCCAGACAAATGTGACCCTGTCGTCGGCGTCGTCTGGAATGCGGATCAGCCGATCGAGAACAGCAGGCACCTTGACCCGGGCGAAACGGGGCTCGTTGTCCTCATCGCCCAGCTGAACGAGGAGGTTGAGGCTCTGATTGGAGACGTGCGGAAAACGACGGCCACGATCGATCGCCTGGGGTGTCAGCACCGGGAAGATCTCATCCTCGAAGACAGCGCGAAGGGCGGTCATCTGGGCGTCCGACAAATCGCCCAGATTGGCGAGACGGATGCCGGCCTCCGCGAGATCGGGCAGGACACTCGAGACGAGCAGATCGGATTGTCGGTCGAGCAGGCGCTGGGTTTCGGAGCGGATCGCACCAGCCAGTGCCTGCGGCGTCAATCCATCGGCGCCGGGTTCAAAAATGCCCGCCATGACCTTGCGCCGGACATTGGCGACCCGAATCATGAAGAACTCGTCGAGATTGGCCGAGAAGATGGCGAGGAACTTGACTCGTTCCAGAAGAGGATTGCGGTCGGGTTCAGCGAGGCGAAGAACGCGCTCGTTAAAGGCAAGCCAACTCAGTTCCCGGTTGATGAACAGTTCGGGGGGAACATAGAGCGTGCCAACCTCTTCGGTGGCGAGGCGATCGCTCATATCGCGTTGAAATGTAAGAGGTTAGGCGGAGGCAGCAATCGAGTCATCTGCGGTTGCAGTGGCATCGATCGATTCGCGAATGCGGCGCATCGCGAGAACAGGCACGAAGGTGATGACCCGTGCACTCTGCCGGACCAGGAAATCATCGACAGCCTCGTGTGCAACGCGGACAACCTGATCGTCCTCCATGCGGTCGCCAAACGATTGGCGCACTTCGCGGACAACACGATCATATACCGCAGTGACGTTTTCGTTTGACGGAGCAGCAGTCGCTTCCATCGGAACTCCGAGCCGAGTGCTCGCGGGGGCGGACACATCGATGAGTGTTTTCTGGTCAAAGGCGACATTGCCTGCGTTACCCGGATTGTGCCACGTTGCCATCGCGCGAACCCCTATTTTCGTTAACGACAGGTAAATCCTGCAAGGGGCAATCCGGCACTGGTCTACAACTGGTATGGTGGTACACGACAGCCGTCCCGATCCCTCGCCAGAAAGACCACCCCATGCTCGCGTATCGCTTCAAAATCTGGCTTTCCACTGGTGGATCTCCGCCAACTTGACGCGAAATTTCCGTCGTCCTGATTGTGGTTGAGTGAATTGTGAGCACACTGTGAGTTCGGTTGAATTTGTCCCCGAAAGCTACGACATCGAGGCCGTGCGGCAGGCCATTCGCGATAACGTTTGGCTGCACTACACCAATATGAAGGCGGTCAAGGAATCGCCCGAGCCACCCACGGTTCTGGTCAAGGCGGAAGGCAGCACCGTCTGGGATTCAGAAGGCAAGGGCTACCTCGATTGCCTGGCCGGCATCTATTCGGTAAACGCGGGCTATGGCCGTCGCGAGATTGCCGAAGCGATGATGGCCCAGTTGCTGGAGATTCCCTTCATCAACCCGTTCGGCTATGCCAGCGTCCCAACGGCGGTCTTCGCTGATCGGCTGGCCGAACTGGTCCCGCTGGGCGACGAGCCGCGCATCTTCTTCACCTCTGGCGGTGGCGAGGCGGTGGAAACAGCGCTGAAGATTGCGAAGAAGTACCACTACCAGAAGGGGTCGCCGAATCGGTACAAGACCATCTCCCGTCGGGGCGCCTGGCACGGGACAACCATCGGCGCGTTGTCAGTCAATGGTGTCACCCATGCGCGCAACGGTTTCGGTCCGCTGATTCCCGGCGCCCGCCATGTCCCGATGTCGCATGCCTACCGATGCCCGATTCACGGCAAGACCGGCGAGCCATGCGATGACACCTGTTTCTCCGAGATCGAACGCATCATCGAGTTCGAAGGCCCCGAGACGATCGCCTGCATCATCATGGAGCCAGTCCAGAACGCTGGTGGATGCATTCCGCCGGCCATTCCGGACTACTTCCAGCGCATCCGCAAGATCTGCGACGAGACCGGCATCCTGATGATCATGGATGAGGTCATCTGCGGCTTTGGCCGCCTCGGCACACTCTTCGCCTCGGACTTCTACGGTGTCTCGCCGGACATCATCACGACCGCCAAGGGCATCACCTCGTCCTACGCCCCGCTGGGCGCCGCCATGGTCCGCAAGGAAGTGGTCGATGTGATCGATGAAGGCGACGGCTTCAATCACGGCATTACGTTCGGCGGACACCCCGTCTGCTGCGCGGCCGGTATTGCCAACCTCGACATCATGTTGAACGAGGATCTGCCGGGCAAGGCGATGAAGACAGGCAAGTACCTGCGCGATCAACTCGAGACGCGGCTCGGCGATCACCCGAACGTTGGTGATATCCGT
>JAPXRQ010000226.1:0-4759 GCA_033813515.1 Thermomicrobiales bacterium | reverse complement strand
CCGCCCCAATACCGAGCGTCAGCCCGCCATTGAGATGCTGAAACGTCGCCGCCGCCTTCGCCACCAGCGCCGGATTGCGATAACCCTGCCCCAGCACCAGCGTCCCGGTCTTCAACCCCGGATACCGACCCGCCGAAAACGACATCTGCGTCCAGCACTCCAGGTATGGCTGCCGGTTGAACTGGAAGTGATCGACAAACCACGCCGTCAGATCGTGATCCTGACACGCCTGCAGCAAGATCCGGTTCGCCGCATCCATCTCGGCAATCGGATTCTGCGCACGCGGCGTCGGAAAAATCAGCAACCCAACCGAAAACCCCATCACCTAAATCTCGACCCGAAACGAGCCGTAGGGGTTTACCGCGAAAACCCGCCCGTTTCTGACGGCCATATCGTCGGCGAACAACACCTTGTGAATTCGACTAAACACGAACCGCCACCTCGTTCGCCGGATACTTCGGCCGCTCCCCACGCAACACCTTCACCACATCCTGCGCACCCCGCTCCCGCACATCAAACCCCGATTCGGTCGACGCCCAGCCAATGTGTGGCGTCACCAAAATCGACTCCTCGTGCAGAATCGGATGATCAGGCGGAGGCGGCTCAACTGGCAGCACATCAATTCCCGCGCCGGCAATTTGCCCACTCTGGACAGCCGCCACCAGCGCGTCGATATCCACGACATCGCCTCGCGCGGTATTGACCAGGAACGCGGTCGGCTTCATCTTCGCCAACGCCTCGGTATTGATCAAATGGCGAGTTTCCGGCGTCAGAGGCACATGCAATGTCACGAAATCAGACTCAGCCAGCAAGGCGTCCAGATCAACCTTCCGCACACCAAGCTCCGCAAATCGGCTGTCCGGAACATACGGATCTGCCGCGATCACATTGAAGCCCAGCCCCTGCGCCTTCCGGACTGACGCACCGCCAATCCGACCGATCCCGACCACGCCCATCGTTTGGCCAACAATCCGCGCGATCGGCCGCTCCGTCTGGTAGCGCCATGTCCCGGTTTGACTCATCGCCCGGTGCCGGAACAGATTGCGCGCCAGGGCCAGCGTGAATGCCATCGCATGACTCGAAACCTCATCGATTGAGTAATCGGGCACACTCGTCACCCAGATTCCCCGCTCGGTTGCGGCCGGAATATCGATCGCATCCAGCCCGGTTCCAATCCGGCAAATGATCTTGCAGTTCGGCATCTGGTCCATCAGTTCGGCGGTCACCGGCTGAATCGTCACCATCAGCGCATCGCACGATCCAAAGTTCGCCAGGGCCTCCGGAGTGTCGGGTGAGATTGCGGGGATTACCTCGGCGCCATACGCCTCGAGTACCTCACGTTCAATGTTCACTTCCTTGTGACCGGCGTAAACGATCAAAACCTTGGGTCGCCCCGACCTCTCCCCGTCCATTAGCCCTTGACTGCTCCTGCGGTAATTCCGGCAACGATGTATCGCTGCATCAGCACGTAGAACAACACCGGCGGCACTGCGAAAATCAGCCCCGCCGCCAATTGCAACTCGATTGGCGTATCCAACATCGTCTTCATCTGTCCGAGTCCAACCGACGCCGTGTACATCGTGTTGTCCGTCGTCAGCAGCTGCGCGAACAGGTACTCGTTCCAGGCATAGAAGAACGCCACAACTCCAACCGCCACCAGCCCCGGCAGCGTGAGCGGCACCATGATCTGGACCAGGACCCGCATCGGGCCAGCCCCATCCACATACGCCGCCTCCCGGACTTCATTTGGGATCGTGTCGTACAGGTTCTTCAGGATCCATACCGTCACCGGGACGATGAATGCCGCGTCGAGCAGCGAGAGTCCGGCGTAGTTGTTCCGCAAATCCCAACCGGTCACGGGAAAGTGCGTGAAGATACGGAAGATCGGAACCACGATCAGCGCTTCGGGCAACATCTGTGTCAGCAGCAGGAATACCGCGAAGATCGCTCGCCCCCGCCATCGAAAACTCGATATTGCGTACGCGCCCAGGATCGAAAGCACGATACAGATCGCTGTCGCCCCCAGGGCCACAATCGTCGAATGCCACAGCCACGACCAGATTGGGTATTTGCTGAAAAGCGTGCTGAATACACTCAGGTTCGCACCGCGCGGAATCAGGGGCGGCGGGAAAAAGGTGCTGTACTTCGTCGGTTGGATCGTGCTCAACACCATCCAGTAAATCGGGAAGAACGTGATCGCCACCACCACCGTGGTCAGCACGGCCCATCCGATCTTGCCCGCCTGCCGTTTCCGTGCCGCTGACGCCGATCGCGAGGATGGCAGCGCCGAGTTCATTGTCGCCATCAACCCATCTCCCGTTCCTGTCGCCGCTGCAGCGCCAGGAAGAACAACGCAATCGTGAACGCCATGACAAATCCCGCGACACCCAATGTGCTCGCCCGCGGGAAGTTATGGAACCGGAACGCCGTCTGATACACCTGAATCACGATCGTCTCGGTTGCGCCCGATGGACCACCACCAGTCAGCAACCAGATAATCGTGAACTGCTTGAACGAGAAGATCGCCGCCAACACGGTCAGCAGGAGCAGCGTCGGCGAGATCGCTGGCAAGGTCACCGTCCAGAATGTCTGGAACTTGTTTGCCCCATCCACCCGCGCCGCATCCAGCAGATCCGGCGATACCGTTTGCAGGGCCGCCAAAATCACCAGGCTGTAGAAGGGGAATCCCTTCCACGCGGTCACCAGCACAACCCAGACCATCGCCCACTGCGGATCCAGCAGCCAGGTCTGCATCTTGGACACCCCGGGCATCCACAATGCAAACCGGTTCACGACACCGAAGTTTGGATTCAACATCCAGATGAAGACGAGCACGGTCGCCACATCAGGAAAGGCCCAGGGCAATGTCATCGTCGCTCTGGCTGCAGTGCGTCCGACAAATTGCCGATTGAGGACTAGTGCCGCTCCGAGCCCAAATCCGATCGCAACAACAATCACCAGAACCATGTACACGAACGTGACTCGGGTCGTCTCCCAGAAGCCATCATTCGTCAACATCCACCGGTAGTTATCCAGCCCAACCCAGGTCGCCGGTTTGCCCAGCGCCACCTGTTTAGTGAAGCTCATCGCTATCGCTTTGTAGATGGGGTAAATAATGAAGAGGAGCTCGTACGCAATCACCGGCAACGCCAGCATGTACGGCAGCCAATGAATCTTCTTCCGCTTCCGCGGCGCCGCCCGATCCAGCTCTATTGGTAACGCCCGCGTCGCCAAAACTAACTATTCCCACTCATAAACTGCAACTACGCCCTGGGAACTCGATCGTGTCCGTGCCCGCCACCCGCCAACGACGAGCAACGAACACGAACACGTTCATCAGGTCACTGCGAACTGACAGCTGACGACCGCCAACTGCCAATTGACTACAGTCCCAGACCCTCGGCCAATTCCTCAGCCTCGGCCTGGGCCGCCGCCATCGCATCCTCAACCGAGGCAGCGCCGGTCAGAACATCGGTGACGTGCGTCATCACGATCTGGCCGTACTCTTCATTGTTGAAGATGAAGTCGCCCATCATCTCCGGCGGTGTGATCATGTTGATGTCCTGGTACCCGGACAACCACTCGAGCTGGCCCAGGTAGTCCTCAAGACCTCCCACGTCGTACGACGGGATGACATCCAGCTGCTCCATCAGAAGCATCCGGTAGTTCTCCGGCTTGTACAGCCAGGTGATGAACTCAACAGCCGCTTCCTGCTTGTCGCTCGCATTGTTCACCGTGATCGGGTGAATGCGCGAAACAGACTTCTTGCTCTCCCACGGCAGGCTCATGCTGCGGATGTTGGGATACAGATCCGGTGCCGAGGACTTGTAGACATTCACGGCGGCCGACACGATCATCTGCTGCGCGATCTGGTTCTCGCCCCACTGCCGGGTGGCTGTTGCGGTATCGCTGCCCTGCGGGAACGCCGCATCGTAGAAGTTCTTGAACAGGGTCACCGCATTCATGATCGGCTCGGTCGTCAGGTTCGGTGTGCTGCCGGTTGCCCAGGTTCCGTCATATGGGCAGGCCCACTGCTGCAGCTGGAACCAGAAGTCACCCGGCTCCGCAATGAGGTGCGCCGCATACATGCCGAACTTGTTGGGTCGCTCGGTCAACGCGGTCGCCGCGGCCAGCCACTCTTCTGGCGTGGTCGGCATCGTGCCGGCCTCGTCAATAAGCGTGTTGTTGTACAGCAGACCGAAAACCACGGTCACTACATCCAGACCCATCGGCTGGCCATCGACCGTGATGTAATCGTGCGCCTTGCTCAGCGTCGTGATGTTGTTCGCCTCGAGCACACTGCCCAGCGGCGTCAGAATATCCGCCTGCAGCAACCGCAGCACCAGGTCCGGAGTGGTCTGGATAATGTCGTAATCGACGCCACCATTGGCCTGTAATTGGGTGATCACGCCATTGGTGAATTCATTGAAGTTTGCGCCGGCCTCGGTGATCTTGATGTCGCTCTGCTCCGCGTGGAACTTCTCGATCATCTTCCGCCAGGCTTCGGCCCGGCCTGGTTCGTTCCAGAACCAGGTTCCGTACGCAACCTCGACCGGTCCACTCTGCAGATACTTCGCGGCCGCGTAGGACTTGTCGATCTTCGGAGTCGCGATTGCCGCCGCAGCGCCTGCCGCAGCCGCTCCCTTGATAACCGTTCGCCGATCCGCCGCCTTGTCAAAAAGCGTGGTCGCCTTGGACTTGTAATCTGTCACGTGTGTCCTCCTGGACATATCGTCAGCTTCGACATCTCGCCAGCCCA
>JAPXRQ010000225.1:0-4795 GCA_033813515.1 Thermomicrobiales bacterium | reverse complement strand
GGCCCAGACCTGGTGGGCGCGCTGCTCACCCAGATCCATGCCGGACATGCGGCGTTGATGCGGCCAGGCGCCTTCGACGGCCTCCTCGACCATCTCGATGGTGGCAATCATGGCCACGCACAGGCCAATCAGGAGCCAGAGTTGGTGGTCATTTGTATGGAGCGTGTCTTTTAACTGGTCCAGGGAGGTTGGTCTCCGTCTCGTGGTTGTTTCAGGCGGTCTCGGCCTCGGCGATCGCCGCGCCCAACCGTTTGATACCTTCCCGGATGCGTTCGTTGGAAAGCACCGAGAAACTCAATCGCAGGGAGGTATCTTCACCATCCGCTGCCGGGTAGAAGAATCTGCCCGGCAAAAATCCTACGCCATGACGGGCTGCAATCGGGAGAAGCGCGCTGGCAGTCAGGCCGGCGGGCAGGGTGACCCAGACGAAGAAGCCTCCACCTGGATGCGTCCAACTGACTCCTTCCGGCATGAACTCGGCGAGTGCGTCGACGATTGCAGTCCGTCTAGATGCATAGAACGCACGAGCCTCCTGAACGTGGTCGTCGAGAAACCCATCGGCGGCGGCGTATACGGTGCGTGTGATGTCGCGCACGCCGTTGACTTCGCTCGATTCCTTGGCCATCAGGGCCAGACCCATCAGATCGTGCGGGAGCGTCATCCAACCGACACGCAGCCCGGGAGCGATTGTTTTGGAGAAAGTGCCGAGGTAAATGACGCGATCGGAGCGCTGGCGCAGGCGATGTGGGGGAGGATTGTCGTACCAGAACTCGCCGTAGGGATCGTCCTCAAGAATGACGGCGTTCCAATGCTCGGCTAGGGCGATCAGTCGATCACGGCGGGCATCGGACATGGTGACGCCGGTGGGATTTTGAAAGTTGGGGATGACATAGATCATCTTGGGTGTTTGGCCCGCTTCCGCAACCATTTGCTCGGCAAGATCGAGATCCATACCCTCCTCGTCCACAGGTATCTGGAGGTAGCGAGGTTCGTAGGCATCGAAAGCCTGCATTGCGCCGATGTAGGTCGGTCCTTCTGTCAGGAGGAGATCGCCGGGATCGAGAAAGAGGCGGCTGGCGATATCGATGCCCTGCTGACTTCCGAAAGTGACCAGCAGATCTTCGGCCGCCACCGCAAAGCCTTGATCGGCCATGCGGCGGGCGATAAGTTCGCGGAGTGGTTTGTAGCCCTTTAGCTCGCCGTAATCGAGGGTGGCCGCGGACATATCGGACCAGCTGGTTTCGGCGGCCGCGCGGAGCCTTTCGACGGGATAGAGCTCGCTGGCCGGGGCGCCATTTCCGAAGTAGATCAAGTCTGGATGGAGGTCCATGAACTGATCGATGAACGTCCACGGTGAGCGTCCGAAGGCTTCGGCGCGGCGGGCGGTTCTGGGGGCAATGGACGAACGTACGGGGCCAGACACGAACGGCTCCAATCGGCGGTTAAGGCTGACTGCGCAATAGACGGGTAGTCTAGAGCAGAGCCGAGCATTGCGTCCTGTTGTCGCACTCAACAGCAAGTCGGGCTCTTGGCATACAAAGAGCTGGCAGGGTTTGATCTGCCTGGCTGGTTATGGAAATCATCTGTGCCGAACCGGCAACTGTTTGCAGGGGTTGTTCAGGTTCCCGGAGTTATGCCAGCGGTAATCTTGCCTGATTGTCACCGAAGGACTTGCTGTACGTACACTCTTGCCCTACTATGGTCTCCCCGCGATGTATTCGCCCGCGCCGTACACAGTCCGGTGCATTTGCCATGTCAACTTCCCTTCCGGTCAACCGCAACACCACCCTCGATCCCTACGGTGATCTGATCGATCTCTATGCGCAACGTGCGGTCAAGGCGAAGACCGTGCTCATCGCCGACGCCAAACCGATTCCGGTGATTCCGGTTGGTCGAGGATCTGCATCCGAGATGGTGCGGAAGCAGGTGCGCACCTCAACCAAACCAGCGACCCGACTACGATCGATGGCCGCTTCGCTGGCGACATCGTTTGGCTTCTGATTCGATCGCCATGGTCCTGCCCGGATGAAGAGGTATCGTGCGCCCCATCCGCATCTAGACTTGCGGCATGATGCGTGGCGCCCGGGCGAGCCGACTTCTCCCACCTGATTACGACCGTAGCACCCTGAAACGACCAGATTCGGCAACCGTCAAACGGGTAGCCGGGTTCTTTCGGCCATACAAGGCTCGGGTTGCCCTTTCGGTTGGACTCATCCTGATCACGGCTGGCATCGGAATTGTCAATCCGATTCTGCTCAAGCTGATCATCGACGACGCTATTCCCCAGCGGAATCTGCATCTCCTCTACATCTACGTCGGATTAATGGTTACCCTGCCAATCGTTTCCGGATTGATCGGCGTGCTGCAAAGCTGGCTGAACGCGATCATTGGTCAGCGGGTGATGAGCGATCTGCGGGATCAGCTGTATCGGCACCTGCAGCGCATGCCGTTGCGCTTTTTCACCGAGACGCGGACCGGCGAAATTCAGTCGCGGTTGAGCAACGATGTCGGCGGTATCCAGCGTGTGGTGACCGAGACGGCGACGAGCATCGTCAGCAATCTGGCGGTGGCGATTTCGACGATCATCGCGATGTGGCTGCTGGACTG
Source organism: Thermomicrobiales bacterium (assembly GCA_033813515.1). Taxonomy (GTDB): domain Bacteria; phylum Chloroflexota; class Chloroflexia; order Thermomicrobiales; family UBA6265; genus DASQCG01. The sequence continues at coordinate 2,188 of JAPXRQ010000225.1, read as the reverse complement.
GCGGCTGGCAATTATCTCGCTCGCAATGGTTCCGATCTTTGGGGCGCTGACCTACAAGGTTGGGAAGGCGCGCCGGGAAATCACCACGGCCACCCAGCGCACGATGGCCGATCTCACCTCAATCCTGGAAGAGACCCTTTCCGTGAGCGGGGTGCTGCTGACCAAGGCATTCGGGCGTCAGCAGTACGAGACCGACAAGTTCCGCGGTGAGAACGCGCGGCTGGTGGACCTGCAAGTTCGTCAACAGATGATCGGCCGCTGGTTCTTCATGATCATTTCGACGTTCTTTTCGATCACGCCGGCGGTGGTCTACCTCGTGGCAGGGCGCGAGATTATTCACGGCGAGGCGGCGACGATCGGCGACATCGTTGCCTTCACCACATTGCAAAGCCGCCTGTTCATGCCGCTGGGCCAGTTACTGAACATCCAGGTTGAGATTCAGGGTGCATTTGCCCTCTTCGATCGCATCTTTGAGTATCTGGACATGCCCGTAACCCTCTCCGATCGTCCCAACGCCAAACCGCTGGTGCATGACGAGGTGCAGGGTCGGCTGACCTTCGATGACGTGTCGTTTCGGTACGGGACACCACCGCCGGACGGAACCGGAGACATCCGGCCGTGGACTCTGCGCGATATCTCGTTTGAGGCGAATCCCGGTGAACTGATTGCGCTGGTTGGTCCGAGTGGCGCAGGTAAATCGACCATCTCGATGCTGATTCCGCGCTTGTACGATGTCGACGAGGGAGCGATCCGCATTGACGGAACCGACATCCGCGATGTGACCCTCGAATCACTCGGGCAGGTGACGGGCATGGTGACCCAGGAGACCTACCTGTTCCATTCGACGGTGCGGGCAAACATCGCCTACGGTCGGCTGGATGCAACTGACGCCGAGATCGAGCAGGCCGCACGGGCAGCGGCAATCTACGATCGGATCATGGCGCTGCCAGAGAAGTTCGAAACGGTCGTCGGTGAACGTGGGTACAAGCTATCGGGCGGGGAGAAGCAACGGATCGCGCTGGCCAGAGTCATCCTAAAGGATCCTCGCATTCTGATCCTGGACGAGGCGACCAGCGCGCTTGATACCCACTCCGAGCGGCTGATTCAATCGGCGCTGGAGGACCTTGCCGCGGGTCGAACGACGGTGGCGATCGCCCACCGCCTGAGCACCGTCCTTGCGGCTGATCAGATTCTGGTCATTGAGCAGGGGCGGATAGTTGAGCTCGGGCGGCATGCGGATCTGCTGGCGCTGGAGGGTTTGTACGCACAGCTCTACAACGAGCAGTTCCTCATGTTTGAGGAGCCGGTTCCGCTGAGCTGAGATCGGGCTCGTTCAACACCTGGAAACTGGAGCGGGTGACGAACCAGCCGAGTGCGAAGATATTGATGCAGGCGAGCACGAGAATGACGCCCCGCATCGGCATGACATCGAACAAGACTCCAGCCAGAACAACCATCAACGGCGCCGATATCCCCACTACAGCATCGCGCAGGCCAAGCAGACGGCCCCGGTACTGCTGTTCCGTGATTCGACGGTAGATCGTCTGGTTGTTGGGCACCATAATGCCGAAACCAAGACCTGTAACGACCAGCGCGCCGACCGAGACGACAATCGGCAGCAATCCGGCCAGGGTGAGCGCACTGACGCTGAGCAGGAAGAGCGCGAAAAACATTGAGCGCCATGGGGTGAGACGGCGGCCGATCATCCCGAAGAGGATGCCACCGATGATCACACCCACTCCGTCGGCCGCGAGCATCACGCCTCCGGCCCGCGACGAGTCGTAGAAATCGCGCGCGATCTTGGGGATCACAACGGCGGCGAGCGGAACAGCGCTCATGTTGACCAGGACGATCAGCGTGAAGAAATGAATCAGGATCTCGCGCTGGCGAAGATACTCCCAGCCGTCCTTGATGTCGCCGACGAACGATTTGGCCGCCGATGCGGCACGGCTGGTTGCCGGGACGAGGACTGCGATCAGAACGGCGCTGACGGCGAATGTAGCTGCATCAAACCAGAGGGCGTTAATGGCGCCAAGCCAGGCGATCAGACCGCCGGCGAGGATCGGGCCGCCGATCCGGGCGATGCCATCGGCCGTCGAGAACGCCGAATAGACCCGCTCGGGTTCCATGCCGGTTGCATCGAGCAGGTCAGTGACGATATTGAATCGGGCATTGTTGCCAGGCGAAT
>JAPXRQ010000224.1:0-4863 GCA_033813515.1 Thermomicrobiales bacterium | reverse complement strand
CGATGACGAGGGATGTGAATTCGGGACCGGGGACCATGGCCGCGCTCCAGTTCTTCGGCTCATGAAAGCGTCCGAAGAGGATGTTGCGATCGTGGACATAGAGCCAGGTGTCGTTGGTGACCTGCGGCTTCTTGAGCATCAGATTGACGGTGATGACATTGCGGAAGGTGAGTGCGTTGGCGGCCTCGATGACATCGGGCGGGGCGACCGGATCGACGATCTTGGCAAGGACGGTCAGCGGAATCGACGAGATGAAATTGGCGGCTTCGATGCGGCGCGGTCCATCCGGTGTGGAAACGGTGATCGCGACGACCCTGTTGCCTTCCCGGTGGACGGTTTCGACGCCAGTCTCGAGCTCGATCTTGTTGCCCATGCGGGTGATGCCATCGGCCATGCGCTCCGAGAAGCGACCGAAGCCATCGCGCGGGTACATGAAGTTGTCGATGAGCGAGACGACCTTGCCCTTGGATGGCACGACGGCATCCTTGACGGCCGTCATGATGGACATGCCCTTGGAGCGCTGGGTGACCCAGTCGCCGCTCATTTCGCTGCAGGGGAGGCCCCAGACTTTCTCCGAATAGCGTTCGAAGAAGAGCTTGTACAGGGTCGGCCCGAACTGGTTGATGTAGGCATCCTCCATCGAGACGACGGGCTTGCTGTTGATCTTCTGCTCGACCCGGGTCTTGCCGTAATCGGCCATGGCCTTGGCCGACGTAACCGGTCCGATGGCCTTGAGCGCGTTCGAGATCTTGAGCGGGTAATCGACGTAGCGGCCGTCGAAATAGATGCGGCTGATGCGATCGACCCAGAGGAGTTCGTCATCGACGACTTCCTTGAAGAGGTCATTGAGTTCGTCGTTCTTGGTGAACCAGCGGTGGCCGCCGATATCGAACTTGAACTCGCCGTATTCGGTCTGGTGTTTGATGGTGCGGGCAAGGCCTCCGACGAACGGGGCTCGTTCGACGACGGTTGTTGGCACACCGGCCTTCGAAAGGACGTAGGCTGAGCAGAGCCCGCCTGGACCGGCACCCATTACCACTGTCGAGCGATCATCGCCTGCGTGGCTGGACCCATTATTCGAAACCGACATGCAGCAGGAGCCTTTCTGAATCAGGAAATGAGGCTTGCGCCTACGGTATCCGGTAATTCCGCACCATCAGGCCGAAATCAATTGCAATCGCATTACTGATTGAAACGCACCAGGTTCCAAACAGTTTTGTATACCATCAGATAACGATGCATCGCCACCTGTATTCGTGCCGAGGCGACGCTGCGCCGGCGAATTTGGCGGGTTCACTCGCGCCAGGTAATTGCACTGTTCAGGCAGAAATTCCAGATTGCCGCAAGACCGGCGCCAATCAGGTTTGCCACCAGCTTGTGGACGTCGTACCGCTCGACAAGAACCAGCAATACAGCGGTGTTGATGACCAGACCAACGGTATTGATCGGCACATACATCGCAAGACGGTGATAGATCATGCCCCGGCCACGATCGTGCCAGGTCCAGACCTCGTTGAGCACGAAGGTGACAAGCATGGAGGTCGCAATGGCGAGAACGGAGGACACGGCAAGTTTCAGATTGACGAGGTCATGGAAGACCAGCAGCATGACCTGGTTGACGGCCAACCCGACAGCGCCGACCACCAGAAACTTCTGAAACCTCTTCGCAACGGAAAACGCCTGCATGGCGCGATCTGGGAACGCTTCCGAGGAAATCATTGCGGGGTCCGGGTCTCCTCGACTCTCTGCAAACAAGCGCCGCCCGAAGTGTCCTCGGGCGGCGTCGCGTAGGCGAACATTACCACGTAGCGTTAGTTACTGTCGGCCGGGAATGTGTCCGTCCCGGTGATGGTGTTGAACGCGATTTTGAGTTGCTGATCGGACGAGGCCTCGAGGTCGTCCATGGTGATTGGATCGCTGTTGCTGCCCGGCACGATCAGTTCCGTATCGACTGGTTGCGAAACCGGGATATCGGGCTGAATACCGACATGCCAGGCGGACGATCCATCTGGCAGAAGCCACTTGGCCGTACCCAGATTGAGGCCGGATCCATCGGACAGATCGAACGGCGTGAGGATGGTGCCGGTCCCGAACGTGGCCTCGCCGATGCTCTCTCCGCGATTGGCTGCCATGATGCCGCCGATGGTCATTTCGGAAGAGGATGCGGTGTTGTTGTTCATCAGGACGACCAGCGGCGCATCGGTCCAGAGACCGTTGGGGACGGCATTGACCGAGCGGGGATCGCCTTCGCGCTCCTGGTAGAGATAGAGCGGCTCGCCTTCGGGCACAAACTGGCTGGCGACGCCAATTGCCTCGAACACCAGTCCGCCGCCGTTATTGCGCAGGTCGAGGATGATGCCGGTGGCGCCTTCCCGCTTGACCGCACGGATGGCGGTTTTGAGCTCGTTGGTGACGCCGGTAGCGTACTGCGAAACATTGATGAGGGCGATGTCATCCGGGAGCATCGCGTAGGTGACCAGCGGGTACTCGATCACCGCGCGGGTCATGGTGAGTTCGAGTGTCTCGCCGGTCGACGGGCGGCTGATGCTGAGGGTTACGTCCTCGCCCTCATCCCCGAGCAGCAGGGCCTGGACATCTTCGGGCTTCAGACCGGCGGTGATAGTGCCGTCGATCGCCGTGATGACATCGCCGGAGCGGATACCGGCCTGGTCGGCGGGGGAGCCATCGAATGTGTACGAGATGATCGGCGAGCCGGTGCTGTAGTCAAGCGAAACGCCGATGCCGACAAACTCGCCGCTGAGCACATTCTCGAACTGCTTGGCCTGAGCTGGCGTCTGGAACGTGGAGTGACCAGTATCGCCAAGCGCCTCGACCATACCGGAGGCGGCGCCGTAGATCAGATCGGACTCGTTGACATCGTCAAGGGCAACGTAGTTGTCCTGAATCAGATTCCAGGTCTCTTCCAGCGTGGCGTAGTTGGGAGCGTCCTGAAATGACGAGGCGGCGTTGGTTTGCGGGCCGGAGAGGCGATCGATACCCATACCGAGACCGAAACTGGCGAGCAGAGCGAAGGCAACGAGGACACGCTGGATTGCTCCAAAACTGCGGGTATGCGCTGGTTGATCGGTCGAGGTCGGTTTTCGGCGCATCAAGTCACTCCCTGGTCGGCGGCGTGATGTGGCCGACCGGTGACGACGGCGGACCGTCGCGGTAGATTCCTGTTGCGATTGTACGGGGCAATCTCGGCAAAACGCTATATATCGGCGACATGAGTTTGGATGTCAGTTGGCGGTGGGCAGTTGGGGGTTGGCGGTTGGGTGGTTGGAAGGTGGGGGTCACCGGGCAACATCGCCCGACGTAAACGCCGGGCTAGCCAGCGACACCTCTTCGAGGTTGATTGAATTGGTTGGTCCATTGTGGACTGGTCCTGAAGGGACCGCGTTTGCTAGCCCCGGGTTTACCTGGGGCGGTGATCGCGACGGGATGGCGCTGGGAACGGCTGCGGTCGCCGGGCAACATCGCCCGACGTAAACGCCGGGCTAGCCAACGACACCTCTTCGAGGTTGATTGGTGGGGGTTGCCGAGGTGCGATGGGTCCTGAAGGGACCGCGTTTGCTAGCCCCGGGTTTACCTGGGGCGGTGGCTGCGACGGGATGGCGCTGGGGACGGCTACGGTCGTCGGGCGGGAAATGGCGATGGGCGGCGGGATTCGCGATCCCGCCGCCCATTGAACTGCCTACTAACGACTGGCAACCGTCAACTGGCTACACCCCGACGGTGGCCGGGACGCCGACGGCAGTGCGCCATTCTGCGCGAGAGGGGGTGCCGTTGCGGAAGGCGTTGTCCAGGGCGGTCTCGAGTTGGCGGGTAACCGAACCAACGCCGCCATCGCCGAGCGTGAAGCGATCGACCGAGACGACCGGGGTGATTTCGGCGTGGGTGCCGCAGATGAATGCCTCGTCAGCCAGATAGAGCTCTGTCCGATCGACCACGCGCTCTTCGATGTCCATCCCGAGATCTTCGCGGGCCAGTGTCAGGATGGCGTCGCGCGTGATGCTCTCGAGGACCGACTGGGTCAGATCCGGCGTGATGAGCTTGCCATCGCGAATCATGACGATGCAGGCGCCCGGTGCTTCGGAGACCTTGCCCTGCTGGTTGAGGATGATGGCGGTGTCATAGCCGGATTCGAGCGCACCCATGCGGGCGAGCTGGCCGTTCCGGTAGTTCGAGAGGTTCTTGATGCGCGGCGGCATGACATCTTCACTGATCCGGCGCCAACTGGAGATACCGGCGTGCAGGGTGTGCCCGCTGAAGAGATGGGACGGCACCGGCCGGGCGTGAATCATCAGGCGCGATTCCTGCTCCAGCATGTTCCAGCGATCGGTGAATGAGTTCTTCTGGAAGGCCATCGGGAAGATGTAGGTATCCTCGCGCGATTCACAGGCCCGGAGCAGGCCGGTGATCGCGTCGGTCAGTTCGTCGACCGAGTTGTGGATTGGCAGCCGGGTGAGCCGCATTGAACGGTGGAGGCGTTCGAGGTGTTCCTTGAGGCGGAAGACGTAAAGTTCGCCATCCTTCTCCGACCAATACGCCTTGATACCCTCAAATACGCCGCCGACGGTCGACCAGCCGAGTTCGGAGATGTGAATGGTGGCGTCTTCCCATTTCACCAACTCGCCATCGAGCCAAAGAAACTTCGGGGTCGCATCGCCTGACATTGTTTGGGAACTCCTGAGCAGCACTGGTCAATACATTGCTGTCCATTATCGCACCCATGTTCCGTAAGCCAATGGAGACATGGATCGATACAAAAAGGGCGGATGGCTTGCGCCACCCGCCCATTGCTGATCGATTGTCGAGCAGATTTAGCTCTCTCGGCCCTCGACGGACGCCACACGGAGC
>JAPXRQ010000223.1:0-4900 GCA_033813515.1 Thermomicrobiales bacterium | reverse complement strand
GTGCCATGTTTAAAGACGCGGTCCTGATCTCGGCCGACTACTCGCAGATCGAACTGCGGCTGATGGCCCATATGAGCGGCGAGCCGTTTCTGGTCGAAGCGTTCCGGCAGGGCGAAGACATCCACAAGGCGACGGCCTCACTCGTCTACGGGGTCGATGCCGCTGAGGTCACATCCGATATGCGTCGCGTGGCCAAGACTGTGAATTTCGGGCTGCTGTACGGCATGCAGGCCTTCGGACTGTCACGTGATACCGGACTCACCCGCCAGGAAGCGCAGGCCTTCATCGATCAATACTGGAGCCGGTTGCCGATGGTGCGGGCGTTTTTCCAGGGAACGATCGCGCGAGCGACAGAAACCGGTTATGTCGAGACGCTCTACGGGCGACGCCGGGGTGTCCCCGATCTGACGAGTAGTAACGGGATGCGTCGATCGGCGGCCGAACGTGTTGCCACCAACATGCCGTTGCAGGGGACCGCGGCCGACATCATGAAGATCGCGATGATCAATCTGCACCGCGAACTTCGGGAGCAACAGGTGCCAGCCAACATGCTGCTGCAGGTCCATGACGAACTGGTGCTGGAAACGAGCCAGGCCGACATGCAGGATGTCGCCAGGCTGGTCAAGACGACCATGGAATCCGTTGCTGAACTCTCGGTCCCACTGACCGTCGATGCATCGTGGGGTCCAAACTGGAACGATCAGACCGATCTCGATCTGGATTGATACAGACAGGGATTGAGTCGGACCGCCGCAGACCATAGAATTGTTGAATTGATTATGTCCGCCCGTCTTCAAGGGACCTTGCATGCCCACCTATCAATATCAATGTGACGACTGCGGGAACGCCTTCGAGCAGTTCCAGAAATTCAGTGATGACCCGCTGACCGTGTGCCCGGATTGCGGCGGTACGATCCGCCGTGTCATTGGCAATGTCGGTGTCGTTTTCAAGGGGAGCGGTTGGTACATCACCGACAGTCGCTCCAAGTCGTCCGACAGCGGCTCCGGCTCAGCTTCGGCCGCGAAGCCGAAGACCGACAGCACCTCGAAACCCGAAAGCAAGCCTGCCGAAAGTGCGCCTGCCTCGAGTGAAGCCAAGCCCGCTGCTCCGGCGGCCTCGGCCTAGGAGTCGCCTCGTGTTGCCGTTGCTGCAAATGTGCTGGTTCCATCCCGAACGGCGCGGATCCGCATTCGGAGGCCCGTGCGCCTGTTAGAGCCATCTGTGTACGCGACAGATTCGGCGACTGACAGGATGACTATTCACGGGGAGCAAACAGGCAATGTGGCTTCGAGACCAGATTGAAGCAATCAAGAAGAACGATCCGGCAGCCAGATCGACCGCGGAAGTGGTGCTGACGTATCCGGGTCTGCATGCGCTGGCCTTCTACAAGGTGTCGCATGCCTTGCGAGGACGGGAAATGCACCTGCCGGCACGCATGGTTTCGCATCTTGGCCGGTTCCTGACCGGCATCGAGATCCATCCCGGCGCCCAGATCGGCGAACGCTTCTTCATCGACCACGGAATGGGCGTGGTAATCGGCGAAACCGCGATCGTCGGAGACGATGTCACGATCTACCAGGGCGTCACGCTCGGAGGCACCGGCAAGCAGCAAGGCAAGCGGCACCCGACTGTCGGCAACAACGTCGTCATCGGATCCGGTGCAAAGGTGCTCGGCGATGTCACCATTGGCGATGGCGCCCGCATCGGTGGCGGAGCAGTCGTCCTGAAGGATGTCCCGCCATATACGACCGCCGTCGGCGTGCCCGCCAGAGCGGTCGCCTGGACGCATCCGGAGTCTGGCGAAACGCGCCGGCTGGAGCAGTTGCCCGATCCGCAACTCGATACCATTCTGGCAATGGTCCAGCGGATCGAGGAGCAGGACACGCGGATTCGCCAATTGCAGAAAGAAGTTGAGGAGCACGAGGGATCCGTGGCAGGTTCGTGGCAGATATGAGTATCACCATCTACAACACCCAGACGAGATCGCTCGAGCCGTTCGAAACCATCGAGCCTGGCGTGGTGCGCATGTATGTCTGCGGTGTGACGCCGTATTCCCGTTCGCACATCGGCCACGCACTCTCGTCGATCGTCTTCGATGTCATCAAACGCCACCTGACCTACCGCGGCTACACCGTTCGGCACGTGACCAACTTCACCGATATCGATGACAAGATCATCGCTCGCGCCAATGCCGAGGGTGTTGATGCCAACGATCTTGTAGAGACGATGATCGAGCAGTGGCACACCGAGATCGACGCGATGAATGTCCTGCGCGCCGATGTCTATCCGCGGGCGACAGTCGAGGTGCCTGAAATCATTGCGATGATTGAGGGGCTGATCGAGAAGGGGCACGCGTATCCGGTCGATGGCGATGTTTATTTCCGGGTGCGCTCGTTCCCGGGATATGGCAAGTTGTCGCACCGATCGCTGGACGATCTGATGAGCGGCGCGCGCATCGAGATTGACGAGCGTAAGGACGATCCCCTCGATTTCGCCCTCTGGAAAGCGGCCAAGCCGGGCGAACCGTGGTGGGATTCTCCCTGGGGACAGGGCCGACCCGGCTGGCACATCGAATGCTCGGCCATGTGCTCCCATCATCTCGATGGCATCGTCGATATCCACGGTGGTGGGACCGACCTGATCTTCCCGCACCATGAAAACGAAATCGCGCAGTCCGAGGCGTTCCTGGGTCGCGAGCCGTTTTCCCGCTACTGGGTCCATAACGGACTGCTCCAGCTTGGCGGCGAAAAGATGTCGAAGTCGATCGGCAACCTCGTCTCGATTGGGGAGTTGATTGCATCGCGACGGACAGTTGCGTTTCGCGTGTATGCGTTGCAGACGCACTATCGGATGCAGTTGACCTACACCGAAGAAGGTCTGGAAGCGGCCCAGCGCGGACTCGAGCGCATCCAGGCTGCAATGAATGCCGACCATGTTGCGACCGACGCCGTGGCGCTCGACGCTGCCCTGGCGCCCACGGCATTCAGTGCATTTCTGGCCGCGATGGATAACGACTTCGACACACCGGGCGCGATGGCCGAAGTCTTTGGTCTGGTCCGGGCAATCAACCGATCCTCTGGTCATGCGGGATCGGAAACGGCCCTCGCCGATGCCAGAGCCACCCTGCAACAGATGCTCGACATACTCGGCATTGATGCCGCAACGGGAACAGACGACACTGCCCTGGCTGCTGCACCATTTATCGATTTGCTCCTGGAGATCCGGAAGGAACTCCGCACAGCGAAAATGTGGAATCTCTCGGATCAGATCCGGGACGGATTGAAGGAACTGGGGATATCCATTGCGGACGGAGCGAACGGCGCGACCTGGAAACAGGACTGAGCGACCGGACAAGACAGACAAACGGGCACGAAGTGATGATCGGCGACCGAACCGCGATCAGGCTGATCAGCGCGGCGCCGCACCCAGGAAGACGGGAACTCGGCCACCAGGCAAAGACGGTGGTCGCGACCAGATTTACGGCCGCAATGCTGTTCTGGCGGCGCTGAACGGACCGCGGCATGTGGAAACCGTGTACCTGGCCGACACGGTCGGTCCTGATCCGCGCATTGCCGAAATCAGGCAACTCGCAGAAAAGAAGCACATCAAGATCCAGACGGTTCCCAGAGCGCAGATCGAGAACTATGTTGGCAAGGTCAATCATCAGGGCGTGCTCGCCATCGCCGACCGCTTCGCCTATCGCCCGCTCAAGGCAATTCTGGAGCGACCGGGGGCGATTCTGGTGCTGGATCACATCACTGATCCGCAGAACCTGGGCACCTTGCTTCGTACGGGTGCCGCATTCGATATCGCGGGCATCGTCATCCCGTCGGATCGCGCCGCCGGAATCACGCCTGCGGTCGTCAACGCCTCCGCTGGTGCGATCGAGAACATCCCCGTCGCGCAGGTCGTCAATCTGAAACGGGCGGTCACCGAGATCAAGGATGCGGGCCGGTGGACGATCGGGCTTGATACCGGGGAGGACAGCCAATCGATCTATGAAGTGGCCTTGCCAATGCCAGCCTGTCTGATTCTGGGCAGTGAAGGCAAAGGTATCAGCCGGCAATTGCGCGAGATCGCCGACATGATCGTCGCCATTCCGATTGGCCGCTCGGTGGAATCGTTGAATGTCGCCACGGCAGGCTCCATCGTGCTGTTTGAACTGAGTCGACTTGCCTATCGCTCTGGCGATGCCGTGGAGGTTGCGTCGGACTCGTCCAGCGCCTAGAATTGGTTGGCCGGATTGATATTCCGGTCTTCGTGTGTGCTCAAAATTGCAGGCGTGTGGCCAGGTTCGTGCCCGCGTCCCCGGAAGAGAAGGTTTCGCCAAACTATGAAAATCATCCTGCGGAAAGACGTCGACAACCTTGGCGAGGCTGGATCGCTGGCTACGGTCAAGAACGGGTACGCCCGCAACTACCTCATTCCGCAGGGGTTTGCGGTCGCAGCCACCCCGGGCGAGCTGAAGATGTGGGAGCACAATCAGGCCGTCAAGAATCGCAAGATCGAGCGGGAAGAGCGCAATCTGCAGTCGCTGGCCGACAAGATTTCCGCCCAGACCCTCAGCTTCGAGGCTCGCGCCGGTGATGGTGGCCGCCTCTTCGGGTCTGTCACCAATGCCGATATCGCCGAGAAGCTCAGCGCGGCCATTGGCGAGGAAATCGATCGCCGCAAGATAACGCTGTCCGAGCCGATTCGCACCTCCGGCGAGCATACCGTCGCGGTGCACCTGGTCGGAAAACTCCGCCCGCAGGTCAAGATCGTCGTCAATGGTATTGAAGACGAGGACGAAGCGGCCGAAGATGAGGCCACGGCTGAGACCGAAGCCGAGTAGGATTCGTTCATCAGACAATCCCGTGCTGTCTGGACCAGGGGCCCGATGTCACCCCTGATTGATTGG
>JAPXRQ010000222.1:4056-4901 GCA_033813515.1 Thermomicrobiales bacterium | reverse complement strand
GGTGGCCGGATCGTAGGTGCCCGCGATCCAGAGCGTTCGATCTGGCGGCTGAAGTTCCGGCCGACCGGGCCGAGCGCGCCCGCAATAAGCTCGCCATCTGTCAGATCATCTCTGTCGCGCCGAGAACTGGTTACTGTTCCGTCGCCGCTGTTGATGATTATGGTATCTCCGCCCTCGGTCAGGCGGTAATCGAGGATGCGTCCAGCACCTTCGAGGAGGCCCGCGAAGAACAGTGCGCCGTAGTTCTGAAGCGTGTGCCGATTTACCTTTGCCGCTACGCCGGTGCGTGCGGCGTCGGCCGAGATCGCGATGCCTGCCATAGGGATTTCGCGGCCATCGGCGAGCAGGATTCGATTGAAGCTGATCGAAGCCTGGTTGTTCGTATAGGCGACCCGCCCCTCAATCCTTGCGTTGTGCAGAGGGCCATATTCGCCGCTTTCCAGCATATCGGTGACGATTGCATAGATGGGCAATCCCCGAATATCGTCGGAGTTGAAGCCATACATCAGCCGGGCATAAACCAGATCGCCAGCGCGCGCGAGAACCTGCCTGGTTTGGGCGGTAGAGACTGACCTCCGGTCATGGAATTCCTGCGTAGAATAGGCGCGGCCAAGCTCATCGTAACCGACCAACTCGGGCCTGGCTGCGCTGCGTTCGTGTCGCAATGGCGGCCCATAGAGATCTTCTGAGTAGAGCCTGAAGGGCTCGGCGGGCTGATAGACTTGCGGACGAACCGGCGCTTCGATGACCGGCGCGACATAGCCACCTGCATGGGCCGTTCCGACGAAAGCGGAGCCGATCGCATTCCAGATCGTGCCAAGCATTGAATGCTTTTCCATCTTCTC
>JAPXRQ010000222.1:0-4046 GCA_033813515.1 Thermomicrobiales bacterium | reverse complement strand
ATATTTGACCTCGTTGGGGGGGATGTTGACCCGAAGCTTGTCATGATACTGGCCGTAGTAGTTCCAGTGGTTCGGCACTGGCTCCGGTTCAGCGACCTTGACCGGCTCGGGTTCGGGCTCTGATTTCACTTCGGGCTCGGGTTTGGGTTCTGGCTTTGGTTCCGGTTCAGGCTTCACCTCGGCCCGGTCCTCGAAAATCGCTCGCGTAAGCGCATCGTCACCCGTTGAGTTTCGCACCTCGGTGATCACGGGAGGAGCAACGTAGGTGCCCGTGCCGGTTGCGCTGGCAGTCGCCATTTCCTCGGAAAGCCGGTTGTGCAGCGTCGAGCGCCGAGACGCCTCGTCCTGCACGACAGGAACCATGGGGTTATTGCGGCTCGACGGTGCCGAGCGGTCGGCCATGACCTTTGCATCGACTTGCTGCACCGAGGCTGGAGATTGCCGGGATGCCAACGAGACGCCGATAGCGATCGCCAGCACAGCGACGACGCCGACGAGACTGCCGATGATGACCTTGAACGAACTCATGGGCGGACCTCCTTACTCGATGTTGAGGGTGAATTCCCGGCCGCGCAGATCCATTGCGAGGATGCGTGAGACGGGTGGGCCGTATTTGTAGACCTTGAAGGTGCCATCGCTGGACGATCCGTTGGCATCGAAGGCTGGGTTCACGACCTCGAAGGAACCTCGGAGATAGAGAGCGCCGTCGAAAAACCATCCCTCGACACCGTTCCCGCCGAAGATGTGGGCACGGCGCGCTCCCTGCGGTGGTGTCCCCATCAGAAAGTCATCGAGATAGCGATCATGGTTGAAGGCGCCGTAGGCGCTGCCCCCCGCTCTGCCCGGAGCCGATGCCGAGGCAACGGTATGCGCCACCTGGACAGGTGACACGCCTGGAACAGTTACAGAAATGGTTCCATCAGGCTGATTGACGCGAGGCTGCGCGGGAACCGTCATCAATGACAGTGCCCCTGCCCGGCCCTTCAGTCGAACCCCGATAGTTGCCCGGTGGTCGGAGCAGCTCGTCATGTAGAAGGTCGAGCTGTCTTTGCCAGCAAGACGCTTGAGACCAGCCGTCTGGTCTTCGCAGGGACCATTGATGGCGACGACACCGGGCGGAAAAACGATCTCCTCGATCGGCCAGGACTGATTGGACCCGTCCATGAAGGAGACATCGGTGGTGACGCCCGGAGCCACAAGGATGGGGGTCACCGACTTGTCTTGCCTGGTGTCGATCGGATCGATGCGGATGGCCCTGGCCGAAGGGTTAACCCAACTGTTCTCCAGCTCACCGACTCGGGTCTTGCCATATGGGGACGAGACATCCGATTGCAGCTTCACCGCAACCGCCGCATCAACAAGAGGTTCGGCCTCTTCCGACCCCGAGCGCACGTCGAAGGTCAATGGGCGGGTTTCCCCTTCCAGAAGAACCTGAAGCGTTGTGGCCGTCCAGAATTTGCACGGCATCACGGTCAGAACATTCCCCTGACCCTCGAATTTTGCCAGTCCTTCGTTGCCTTCGCAGCCCTCGTTGTTGACCGAAATCCGGTTCATGTCATAGCCGAAATTGTCGATCGGCCATGCCTCGCCCTGGTGATCAAAGAAGGATACCGAAGTCACAATATCGGCCCAGAGCGTCAGTCCCTGCGGACGGTAGGGTGTTCCTTTACCATCCCCTATCAGATCGATCGTCCTGGAGACCGGCCGTCGCATCGTGGTATTCGAGTAGCCGGTCACTGCCTCTGCCCGGTCCTGTTCAAGCTGTCGCCTGCGCACGGCCTCGATCTCCTCGGGAGACGAAAACTCGGCTGCCTGCCGGTCGGAAAGTTCCTTACGCAAGGTCTCAATTTCTTCGGGGCTGGGCGGCGGCATTTGCTGTTGCTGTTGCGCCGTCGCGGGCACTGCCGAGGTGGTCGCGAGAATGAGCGCGGCGACGGTCTGAACCGCCCCGGGTTTACCGGAGGGCAAAACTCTCGGAGAATTGCCCATCATGGAACAGACATCAAAGAAGAAGACCTCGAAGCCGTATTCACCCGAGTTCCGCGAACGTGCGGTGCGGTTGGCGATGGAACACCGCGATGATTATCAAAGCGAAGCTGCGGCGCTGACGGCGATTGCAGGTAAATTGGGCTGTTCGCCGGACAGCCTTCGCGTCTGGATGCGACAGGTCCAGCGCGATGGCGGCGAACGACCAGGACCTACCAGCGCTGAGGTCGCGCGGATCAAAGAGCTTGAGCGTGAGGTTCGTGAACTTCGACAAGCCAACGAGATCTTGCGGAAAGCCTCCGCGTATTTTGCCCAGGCGGAGCTCGACCGCCCATTTCGCAAATGATGGATTTCATTGAGGAAAGCCGAGAGGCGCACGGGGTCGAGCCGATCTGCAGGGCGCTGCAGTTTGCCCCTTCCACCTATTATGACCGGCGGGCGATCATGCTTGACCCCGACCGGGCCTCGGCCCGAGCCAAATCGGATGCGGCCATGAGCGTCAAGATCGACGCGACCTGGGATGCCAACCGCAAGCTCTACGGCGCGCGGAAGATCTGGCATGTCTTGCGACGGCAGGGTGAAGACGTCGCCCGCTGCACCGTGGAACGATTGATGCGCCGCCTGGGGATCAGAGGGGTCGTCCGCGGCAAAAAGGTGATCACAACCAACCCCGACACCTCTCTGCCATGCCCCGATGACAAGGTGAACCGCCTGTTTATGGCAGATCGGCCGAACAAGTTGTGGGTTTCGGATTTCACTTACGTGCCCACATGGTCCGGGACGGTCTATGTTGCTTTCGTGATTGATGTGTTTGCCCGACGGATCGTCGGCTGGCGCGCCTCAACTTCGATGAAGACCCAGTTCGTGCTCGACGCGTTGGACCAAGCGATTTGGCAAAGAAAGACGCCGGATAACAAGAGCTTGATCCATCATTCTGACCGCGGATCGCAATATCTGTCGATCAAATACACCGAGCGCCTGGCCGAGGCCGAGATCGACCTTTCCGTCGGGACAGTCGGTGACGCCTACGACAATGCCCTGGCCGAATGCGTCATCGGCCTGTTCAAGACCGAGGTCATCAACCAGATCGGCCCATGGAAGTCGATGCGCGAAGTCGAGTGGGAAACCCTGAAATGGGTCGATTGGTATAACAACCGCCGTCTCCTCGGCCCAATTGGCTACATCCCACCCGCAGAAGCAGAGGAGGCGTTCTATGCAAACCTGAACACACTCGATATGGTCGCCTAGTCATTGAACAAACCACCCTCCGGTAAACCCGGGGCGGTTCAGTCAGTTGGGATGCTTTACGCATGGACACTATCCCCTATTGCTGTGCCGGTTCGCCCGTCTCGGGGCTTGCCGGTTCTTGTTGGGACGCTCGACCTGCCGGAGCGATGGTCTGCGTCGATGACTGTGCGGAAACGAGGAGACCGTCGGGATTATCCGCCGTGAACTCGGCTCGCTGGACGGTCATTCGGATGGTGCGGCTTTCCGGCCGATAGTTGAGGGACCGATCAGAGTTGAGCCCACCCGTATAGGCGAGGGTCATCGGGATCTCGATATCCCAGGAATAGACACCGCTTCGCGGTCCCTGTCCCGTGATCGTCGCTGGCCCTGATAGGACCGCCTTCAGGACAAAGGTGTTGTCGATAATGGAAGAAAGAACTCCGCTTCGCCGCAAAGCGTTCGTCGCGGCTTCGCGCGCTTCCGGAGTGAATTTGGTGATCGTCACCGCATCGAGTGTCCGGCGCCAGTTGATGTAGTCCAGGGTATGGACGCTGACAGCGGTCTGAACGGCAAAATTCAGCACGGCTGCGTCGGTTACGTCCCCTCTCTCGGAGATCGGAGAAAATGTGCAAACGGCTGCCGCGTTGGCCGTGTAAAGATACCTCTTGATCGGAAAGCGGCCGTTCAGGGCCACCAGTTGCATGATGAGCAGCACCATCGAAATGAGAAACAATCCGCCAAGCATGATGACTTGCCGCCGCAGCGAGCTGATCTCGCGTTCGCCGATTTGCTGTTCCTGGTCGATTTCGCGCGGAGTCTTATTCACGATCATT
>JAPXRQ010000221.1:0-4915 GCA_033813515.1 Thermomicrobiales bacterium | reverse complement strand
GCCAGAACCTGTGGCACGGCATAGACGGAGAGGCCGGCGACGACTCCGTATCGTTCGTCGGAGAGATCGAATAGCCGGCCGATGAGCGGCAGGGAGAGCACCACCCCAATGCCGAAGACAGCGGTCAAGGCGATCGCGCTGACTACTTCTTCCCGTTTGGCGCGAATCGCGGGGGCAACGGCAGCGATGGCCGAGTTTCCGCAGATTGCATTGCCGACACCGACCAGGATAGCGAGCCGCGTACCAAGTCCGACCGCACGTCCCACGATGATGCCGGTCGCAATCGTCAGCGGAACGATCAGGAGGACGGAGAAGACGATCTTCCAGCCTGCCTGCGCCAGTTGGTGCATGTCGAGCGATGCCCCGAGCAGGACTATCGCCAGTTCGAGCACCTGCTTGGCGACAAACGCGATTCCAGGCATGAAGAGAGCAGGGAGCGTGAAGCAGCTCCGCACGGTCACGCCGAGGATGAGTCCCAGAACGAGCGGCTCCAGGACCTCGTATCCCGTGATCCGCTTCTCTACTGAGGCAAGGATGATCGCGGCCACCGTCAAGACAACAGCAAGGGCCGCACCGGGCGCAATCTCCCGCGCTCGGGCCACCAATCGGTCAACGTGCGACGCCCCTTGGCTCGCGCTCATGATGCAGTTAGGCCGCTAGATCCGGACAACGTCGCGTCCTGCCAGCCAATCCTGCGCCGCCAGGGCTACTTTCAGGAAATAGCCATCGATGCGCGGAATGATCAGATCGCGGGTGATGCGCATGCGGTTGCGGGTGCCATCGGCGTGCAGTGCCTGTCCCCAGCACCAGGCTTCCTGGCCGCTCAGCACTGGAAGGATGTCGCGAATCGTGACCTGGATCACGGCCTCGAGTTCGGCGGGATTGGGGACACAGCAGGAAAGTGGGTCGTCTACGCGGCTCAGGAAGATATCCTGGATCTCATAGTCGTGTGTGTCGCCCTGATCGGTTGCGATCAGGCGGGTTCCGATCATTTCGACATCGGCGGCTGTCAAGGGAAGTCCGATTTCCTCTTCTGTTTCGCGGAGGGCATCCCAGACGGATTCTCCGGAGGAAAGGTGTCCGGCGACAGAGCTATCGAGCATGCCCGGGAATGTGTCCTTCCCCAGTCCGCGTTGCTGGAAGAGCATCCAGGCATCCTTGCCTTCGCCGCCGACCAGCCAAAGGTGGAGGGACCGATGCCAGTCGCCATCGCGGTGCACATCGGCCCGGCGCTTCTGCTGGCCGGTCGGAACACCCTGCGCATCGACTATGTCAAACAGCTCGTCTGGATCCTGCGCCTGTGTCACAGCACAACCTCCCCGGGAAGAGCGGAGTAAATGTGCTGATCATGGTAGCCGCCGCCGGTAAAGGTGGCATCGCGTTTGGTTGCTTCGCGGTGGTACCCGATGCTCTCGTACAGCGCAATGGCGGCAGTGTTTCCGACCTCGCACGTCAACTGCACGCGATGAATGTGCCATTCGTCGTGGAGGGTGACCGTCAGCAGGGTCAGCGCTTCCCGGCCGATCCCCTGCCGTTGGTACGCGGCATCAATCGCGAGTGAGAGCGTGATCATGGCCTGTTGGTAGCGGGTGGAGCACACCAACACCATCAGGCCAGCAGCGCTTCCGCCCAGAGTCTCGATGATGAGCGCTGCGGGGTACCCGGCAGTGCGTTCGGACTCGATCCACTGTTCAAGATCCGATTCGACGGCATGCATTGACCGCGGTACGCCTTCGGTCCCCCATCCAGACTGGACGGAGGGCTGATTGAGCAGGGCGTGGACGAATCGCGCGTCAGTGCGGACGACGGGTCGAAGGTTGATCAGTTCGCCGCGAATCACAAGCGTATCCCGGCGCCCACACTATTTGACGGACGCGACCTGATTGGCCACCGTCAGGGCATCGGACCACTTGTCGGCCAGATCGACCACATTCTGGGAGAAGAGACCGAGGAGGATGTTGGCTGCGACCATCACAGCGATGCCGACATTGAGCAGCTGCGTGCGGTTCGGGCGGAGTTCCTTATCGGGCGCCGGGTTGAAGTACATGACCGCGACCACCCGCAGGTAGAAGTAGGCGCTGATCGCCGAGGCGACCACGACCGCAATACCGAGCCAGAGCATATCGGCCTGGATAGCCGCGAGGATGACGTAGTACTTGGCATAGAAGCCGAGCAGGGGTGGGATACCCATCAGCGAAACCATGAAGATCGTCATCGCGAGCGCCGCCAATGGCTGCCGACTGGCCAAACCGGCGAAGTCGTCCAGCATCATGCCTGCGCCACGGTGCTGAATCCAGGTGATCACCGCGAAGGCGCCGATGTTCATGAACGTATAGGCGAGCATGTAATAGAGGAGCGAGGAAACCGCATCCTGATCGCCGCCGGCGCTACCACCAAATCCGGCGCCCATTGCCTGCCAGGCCGCGATGCCGACCATCATGTAGCCGGTGTGTGCGATGGAGGAGTACGCCAGCATGCGCTTGATATTGCGCTGCGAGATCGCGACGAGATTGCCGAAGATCATGGTCAGCAGAGCCAGCACCGCGATCAGCATGTGCCAGTCGTCGCGGATCGGACCGAGGCCCTGGATCAGGATGCGGACGATCGCGGCGAAACCGGCGGCCTTGGGTACGACGGACATGTAGGCCGTGACCGGGGTTGGGGCGCCGTCGTAGGCATCCGGCGTCCACATGTGGAAAGGGACGGCGGCGATTTTGAAGCCGAGTCCAACGACCAGAAGCAGGAGAGCGAGGAGGAGAGATGGCTCGAGGCGGCCACCACCGGCCGTGACTTCGGCAATGTGGGCGGACATGGCATCGAGGTTGGTCGAGCCGGTCAGACCGTAAATCCAGGCCATGCCATAGACGAGGATGGCGCTGGCGAAGATGCCGAGCAGGAAATACTTGAGGGCGCCTTCGATCGACGACTCGCGTCGTTTGGCAAACGCGGTCAGGACGTAGGTCGCGAGGGCGGCCAACTCGATGCCGACGAAGATCATGATCAGGTCGCCAGCGGCTGAAGTCACGAGCGCGCCGAGCATGGCGAATGCGAGGAGCACGTAGAACTCGCCGAGCGGCATGCGACCTTCGAGTTGGTCCACGTAACTGGCCGAGATCATCACGGTGAGTATTGCGGCCGACAGGATGACAACCGAGAGGAAGGTGGTCAGTCCATCCTGCCGGAAGATGCCCTGGAAGGTCGTGCCGGTGTCATTGCGCTGTACATAGACGGCGACGAGTGCTGCGGCGTATCCGACCAGGGACGCTCCGGTGAGCAAGGTGAAGTGGCTGCTGCGCGGGAAAAAGGCATCGCCCAGCATCAGCACGACGGCCAATGCGAAGACGATCATTTGCGGCAGCATCATCCCGAACGACGGGGACGTCAGATCGAGATTAATCAGATCCACCAGTTACTCTCCACTCCGCTCCCCTACAGGAACGGCTGCAAAATCCGCTCGAATGTCGGGCCAGCAATTTCGAAAATCGGCTTCGGATAGACGCCGAAGAAGATCGTCAGGATGACAAGGGGAATCAGGCAGGCGAGCTCCAGCCGGGTCACATCCGGGAACTCGATGCCGTGATCATCGTGCTGTTCACCTGAGGCGCCTGAAACCGGCATGACGGCCTCATGACCGTGCCCGCCGTGGCCATGACCGTGATCGTCGCCGTGGGCAGCCAACATCGCGCGCTCGGCGTCGGTCAGTGCGTTATCGTGCGGATCAGGCGTATCTTCCGGCTGGCGACTGAAGATCACGCGCTGGAACATCCACATCATGTACCAGGCCGCGAAGATGACGACCGAGAAGGTGATGAGGGCGAGCCACTTGTTGTACTGGAAGACGGCGACGGCGACGAGGAACTCGCCGATGAAGCCGGACATGCCCGGGAGACCGATGCTGGCGAACATGAAGACGCCGAAGAGCACCGAGTAGACCGGCATCCGCGAGGCGAGGCCACCGTAACGGGCGATAAGGCGAGTGTGGGCGCGTTCGTACACGACACCGACACAGAGGAAGAGGCCGCCGGTGTTGAAGCCGTGGGCAAGCATGACGGCCATCGCGCCGTTGATACCGCTGACGTATTGATCGGCATTCATCGCGACGCCAGCCAGACGATCTGACCGGGCTGCAAGGATCGGGACGAAGATGCCCAGGGTGACAAAGCCCATGTGACTGACCGAGGAATAGGCGATCAGTTTCTTCATGTCAGGCTGGACGAGCGCGACCAGCGAGCCGTAGATGATAGCGATGATCGAGAGCAGGACGATCCAGATCGCCCAGTCCTCGGAGCCTTCCGGGAAGAGCGGGAGGTTGAATCGAAGCAGCCCGTACCCGCCCATCTTGAGCATGACCGCGGCCAGGATGACGGAGGCAGCAGTGGGCGCTTCGACGTGGGCATCCGGCAGCCAGGTGTGGAACGGGAACATCGGGACCTTGACCGCAAAGGCGACGAAGAATGCGGCGAAGACGAAGCCCTGGAAGACATCGCCGTATGCCCCGAGACCCCAGCCCTTCTGAAGCTCCAGAATGTTGAGCGTGCGGACACCAGTCTTGTCGGCGTAGGCCTGATAGGTGGCGACGATGCCGATGAGCATCAGAAGCGAACCGACCAGCGTGTAGATGAAGAACTTGATGGCCGCGTAGACGCGATTGGCGCTGCCCCAGACACCGATCAACAGTGCCATCGGGATCAGCATGATCTCCCAGAAGATGTAGAAGACGAAGAGATCAAGCGCCATGAAGACGCCGAGCATGCCCGTTTCGAGCAGCAGAAGCGCGACGTAATACTCGCGGGCGCGGATGTTGATCGTGTTCCACGACCAGCCGATCGCGATCACCGAGAGCAGCGTGGTCAGGCCGATCAACAGGACGGCCATGCCGTCGACGCCCATGTGATAGGAAGCGCCGAGGCCGCTC
>JAPXRQ010000220.1:4606-4923 GCA_033813515.1 Thermomicrobiales bacterium | reverse complement strand
TCATTTTGGTGACTCGAAACCACCGGCACTTCGATGTGCCCGGTCTGGATGTATTCAATCCCTGGGATCAGACGGCTACCTGAAGATCGCGTCGCCCGGGTAAACGGCGGCAGCGCCGAGCTCTTCCTCGATCCGCAGCAACTGGTTGTACTTCGCCACGCGGTCCATCCGGGACGGCGCACCGGTCTTGATCTGACCGCTGTTTGTCGCGACCGCCAAATCCGCCACGAACGCATCGTCCGTCTCACCAGACCGATGCGAGGTGACCGTCGACCAGCCCGCCCGATGCGCCATCTCAATCGTGTCGAAGGTCTCGG
>JAPXRQ010000220.1:0-4596 GCA_033813515.1 Thermomicrobiales bacterium | reverse complement strand
GGTTGAGTTTGACCAGGATTGAGTTGCCAGCCCTCTCATCAATACCCCGGCGCAGCCGTTCAGTGTTGGTGACGAAGAGATCGTCCCCGACCAACTGCACAGAATCACCGATCTTCGCGGTCAGCGCCTGCCAGGTCGACCAGTCATCTTCCGAGAGACCATCCTCAATCGATTTGATCGGATACCGAGCCGCCAAATCCGCCCAGTAGTCAACGATTTCGGCGGACGACAACGACCGACCCTCGCCTTTCAATTCGTAGTTGCCGTCAGCGAAGAACTCGGTCGAGGCGGGATCGAGCGCGATGACGATATCTTCGCCAGCGCGATACCCGGCCTTTTCAACCGCCTCGACAACCAGTTGAATCGCGGCCTCGTTCGACTCCAGGCTGGGGGCAAAACCACCCTCGTCACCGACCCCGGTGCTCAGCCCGCGATCATGCAGGATGTTCTTGAGCGCGTGAAAGACTTCGACCCCCATGCGCAGCCCTTCCCGGTAGCTCGGAGCCCCGATCGGCATGACCATGAACTCCTGCATATCCACGCTGGAGCCAAGGGCATGCTTGCCACCGTTGAAAATGTTCATCATGGGCACCGGGAGGGTACAGGCATTCGGGCCACCCAGGTACCGATACAGAGGTAGCCCCGAGAGTTCGGCCGCGGCCCGGGCATTGGCCAGCGAAACGCCGAGGATGGCATTCGCGCCCAGACGCCCCTTGTTCGGCGTTCCGTCGAGCGCGATCATCACCTGATCGAGGTCACGCTGATCGAGCGCATTGATGCCGACCACAGCCTCAGCGATCTCGGCGTTGACATTGCCGACCGCCGTCAAAACACCCTTGCCACCATAGCGGCCCTTGTCCCCGTCTCGCAGTTCGACGGCTTCATAAGCGCCAGTCGACGCTCCGGAGGGTACCGCCGCCCGCCCCACGATGCCGACATCAAGTCCGACCTCAACTTCGACCGTGGGATTGCCGCGGGAGTCGAGAATTTCGCGAGCGTAAACACTGGTGATCGTTCCGGGCACGCCTGTAGGCCTTTCAGAATGGGGTCGGTTCCTTTTCGTTGAGTATAGGAGACCGACAGGATAGACTTGCTGACAATGTGTTGACGAACACCAGTACCCGATTGGTGCGCGTGCAGAGAGATTCGCATCCGGTGCAAGCGAATCCGCGGCAGATCGGGGAATTCAGTTCCGAGCAGTTTGGTGAAGCCCTCGCGGGTGCGTAGTCGAACCGGCGCCCCCGATAACAGGCACAGCAAGCGCACATCTCCTGGAACGGATATGTGAAGCAGGGTGGTACCGCGTGGCAACCCCTCGTCCCTGCCGAGGGGTTTTTGTATGTCCGAAATTTGGCGATCAACGAGGCGACACGTGAGTTCATCCGCACTCGATCAATTGCAAGCGATCCGCACACGCGCGACCGCTGCCCTGGAATCCGATGTTTCCGATCTGGCCTCCCTCGCAACCTGGGAGAAGACCTATCTCGGCGCGACCGGTGAAATCACCGGGATTCTGCGCGGCATGGGTCAGTTACCAGCCGATGAGCGACCACTTGTTGGCCGCGAAGCCAACGTCCTGAAGAACGAACTGACCGATGCCTGGTTGGCCAGACGCGAGACACTCCAGGCGGGCGCACTTACCGAGCGGCTGGCCAGTGAGTGGATCGATGTCACGATCCCCGGTCGCGCACCCGAGATCGGGACGGTGCATCCGACCTCGCAGATGATCGACGAGGTCAGCGAGATCTTCGCCTACCTCGGCTTCGAGACAGTCTTCGGACCGGAAGTCGAGATCGGCAAATACAACTTCGACATGCTCAACATCCCGTCCAATCATCCGGCCCGTGATGTCTGGGACACGATGATCATCAACGATGACCGCGATGAGGTCGTCCTGCGCACGCATACCTCGCCGATGCAAGCCCGCGTCATGGAGCAACGGCAGCCCCCGGTCCGCGTTCTGGTCCCCGGACGAGTCTTCCGGTTCGAAGCGCAGGATGCGTCCCACGAGTGGATGTTCAACCAGCTCGAGGGCCTGGCGATCGATCGAAACATCACCATGGCAGATCTCAAGGGCGTCCTTACCGAGCTCGCCCGCCAGCTGTTCGGAACCGGCACGCAGGTCCGCTTCCGGTGCGACTTCTTCCCGTTCGTCGAGCCGGGGGTGGATTTCTCCGTCTCCTGTCCGTTCTGCAAAGGCAAGGGTTGCCGCGTCTGCAAGCACAGCGGCTGGATCGAAATGGGCGGCGCCGGCATGGTGCACCCAAATGTCCTGCGCTGGGTGAACTACGACCCCGATGAAGTGCAGGGCTTCGCCTTCGGGCTGGGAGTCGAGCGACTGGCGATGATCAAGTACGGCATCAACGACATTCGCGCATTCGCCACCAACGATGTCCGTTTCCTCCGCCAGTTCGCGCGGGCCGATTTCATGACTGAGGGAGTGCGGGCATGAAGGTGCCGATGAAGTGGTTGCAGGAATTCATTGATCCCGGCATTCCGACAGCCGAACTTGCCCACCGCCTGACCATGGCCGGGCTGGAAGCAGAATCGGTCTCGCAGATCGGCGAAATGTGGGCGGACAAGGTCTTCGTTGGTCATGTCAACACAGTCGAGCGTCATCCCGATGCCGACCGGCTGGTGCTCGCCAATGTCACCGCCGGTGAGCACACGCTGACAGTTGTGACCGGCGCACCCAACATCGCCCAGGGCCAGAATGTCGTGCTGGCCCTGGCCGGCGCACGCTTATACGATGGCCACTCCGACAGCCCGACCCCTGAGATCAAGACGCTCAAGCCTGGATCGATTCGCGGAATACGCTCGGAAGGCATGGTCTGCTCGGAGAAGGAACTTGGCCTCTCCGACGAGCACGAAGGCATCCTTGTCCTGCCCGACGATGCCCCGGTCGGCATGCCGCTGATCGACTACTTCGGGGATACGGTCATCGAGTTCGAAATCACCCCGAATCTCGCGCACAACTTTTCGGTCTCGGGGATCGCGCGCGAAGTCCATGCCCTGCTGGACCGTCCGATCACTGAGCCGCCAGTCTTCGACCTCTCCGTCGTCGCCCCCGCTGACCCAGGCGTGATCACGATCGAGGATCCAGATCGCTGCAATCGATACATGGTCCTCCTCGTCGACAATCTCGAGGTCGGACCGTCGCCCGCATGGCTGGTTCGGCGCCTTGAAGCGGCCGGGATGCGGTCGATCAACACGCTCGTCGACATCACGAACTACGTCATGCACGAGTTCGGCTATCCGATGCACGCATTTGATCGCGACCGCCTGGCTGAAGGCCGTGTCGTTGTGCGAGCGGCTCTTGAAGGCGAGACGCTGGAGACACTCGACCACATCGAGCGCCAGTTGACACCAGCGATGAGCGTCATTGCCGACGCGGAGAAGCCGGTGGGCCTGGCGGGAATCATGGGCGGATTCGATGCCGAAATGACCGACGCCACGACCCGTCTGCTCCTCGAGGTGGCGACCTTCAATCCGCCCATCACCCGGGCGACCTCGCGCGCGCTCAAGCTGCGGACCGATGCCAGTGCCCGCTACGAGCGAGGCGTCGATCCTGAACGCATTCCCCACGCCCTTGCCCGGGCGGCGGAATTGATTCGCACCTTATGCCCCGGCGCGGTCTTCTCCGGGATCGCCGATGCCTATCCGCGACAGCCGGAACAGCGCGGTATCGTCTTCCCGTACGCACGAACCGCCGATCTGCTCGGGATGGACATTCCGGAATCCGAGGCGGTGGGCATACTGGCGCGCCTTGGTTTTGGCGCATCAATCTCCGACGGTGTCCTGGCCGTGCAGATTCCGAGCTGGCGAACCGATGTCACGCAGCGGCAGGACATCATTGAGGAGATTGCCCGGATTGCCGGCTACGATCGCCTTCCGGCCACACTGCCCACCGGTGATACCCAGGCCGTTCATCGCGACCCTATGTACCGCTTCCGCACTGGCGCGCGCACGGCCCTTGTCTCTGCCGGCTTCAACGAGGCGGTCACCTATCTGACCATCGATCACCATGATGTCGACCGGTTCTCGTACGACGGAGCGGCCGGTATCGTGGCTTTGGCCGAAACGGACGCCCTGCTCTCCCTCCGCAATGCCCTGCAGGCCGATCGGAACATCCTCCGCCCGACGCTGATCCCGTCCCTGTTGGTCCCCCTGGCCGAGAACCTGAGACACGAATCCGGCGTCCGACTGGCGGAGTTGGCCAGGGTGTACATCCCCAGCGCTGATCGTGTTCTGCCCGTTGAAATCGAAGTCGTCGGCCTGGTCGCCGCAGGAAGTCGACAACGCCTCGATCTCGATGGCGACACGCGGGCGATCGATTTTCGAGACATGAAGGGCGCTATCGAATCGACCCTTCAGCGCCTCGGGGCAACGGTCTGGCAGGTCAAACGGTGGACGCATCCCGCGTTTCATCCCGGTCGCGCCGCCGAGATCACGGTCGATGACCAGGTCGTTGCGCGCTTTGGCGAATTGCATCCCGAGATCAGTGCCGCCTACGGAATCGAGGAGCACCGCGTCCTGGCCGGCGAGATCAATCTCTCCGCCCTGATCGACCTCATTCCCGCGCGTGGACGCGATGCG
>JAPXRQ010000219.1:0-4950 GCA_033813515.1 Thermomicrobiales bacterium | reverse complement strand
CTTCCGGGAGCAGGACAGCGATGTTGTGCGAGCGCTGCGCGAGGTCGAACGCCTCGGTGCGCCGATCCCGGACGATATGCCCTGGCACGAGATCACCAGCGTGGTCAATCGCTATGCGCTGCTGGCCTCGATCCGCAAGGTGGTCGAAACCCAGCCACTCGATCTGGTTCGCCTGGCGACCTTGCTGCCGCAGGTGAAAGATGCCAATGGCGGGGTCTATCCGGATGTCGGGGGGACGATCAACTTCGACGACCTCGATTTGCAGGTCAAGCGCTCGGCCCAGGTGAACCGACTGCGCGAGGTGATCCGGGGCGGCAACGAACGTCAAATCGTGACCACGGCCTACCCGGATCTGTACGGGGTGATTCCATCGCTGGACCGGACCGACCGGGCGCGTATCGAACGGGCGGTGGCGGCGGTCAACCGGGCGTTGCGACGTTCTGGTCAGGCGTGGAACAGGAGTGATTCCAGCGCCGAGACGGAATCAACCACCATTTCGGGGCCGGCCGCGTAGAGATCCGCGTGGTCCGGGCTACCCCAGAGCACTCCGATCGTATGCGCTCCGATTGCCTTCCCGGCCAGTACATCGGCCGCTGAATCACCAATCATCACCGCGCTGTCCGGGGCAATCCCGAACGATTCCAGCGCCAGGGTCAGGGCAAGTGGATCCGGTTTCTGGCGCGGGACATCATCCCCACCGTAGAGCACCTCGACCATTGGCATCAGACCAAGTTGCTCAAGGGTGACGATGGCGGTAACCCGACTCTTGCCGGTGATGACCGCGACACGCGCACCCGAATCCACGCATGTTTCCAGGAGTTCCCGGATCCCTGCGAAGGGCTGGACAAAATCGGCGTGGTGGGCTTCGTAAGCGGCGATATAGGTTGCAACCGCGTCGTCTCCCTGATCTGGTGCAACCCACTCGCGGAGAATCTGACCGTCGGGCGGACCGAAGCGGGCGCGAATCTCGTCGCCGCTGACGTCCCGGCCCAGAATCGGCCCGAGGGCTTCGTTGAACGCGTGGTAGATCAGTTCGAGCGTGTCACCCAGGGTGCCATCGAGATCGAACAACAGTGCCGCATAGCGAGGCTGTCGCCCCATCGGTTCCCACTCCTTCACCCGTTATGCTTGACCAAATGTCTGGCCGACCCGTACCTCGATCCACCAATGACCACTGAACCGATATCCACGCCCGATCTGGCTGCGCGAATCATCGTCGCCGATCACTATCAGATCGAGAACCCCGAGCCGATCGGATCGGGCGGCATGGCACTCGTCTACGCCGGTCGCGATCTTCGCACACGGCGCCCGGTGGCGTTGAAGACGCTCAAGCCGGAGTGGGTGAACGACTCCGCGGCACGGGCACGATTCCGCCACGAAGCGCGAACGATGGCGTTTCTGGCCCATCCCAATGTTGCGCGCGTTTACGACCTGTGGGAGCCGGACGATGCGACGCAGCCCTGGGTCGTGCTCGAGCTGCTCGAAGGTCCATCCCTGCGCGAGTATCTCGATCGCTATGGCCCGATGGATCTCGATGTCGTTGGCCATCTCCTCCGCCAGATCGCGTCCGCGTTGGATCATCTGCATGGTCGCGGCCTCTGCCACCTGGATATCAAGCCGTCGAACATCCTCTTTGCCGAGCCGATGAAGGTTAAGTTGATCGATTTCGGCATTGCCCAGCCAACTGGTTCGGCGACACGTTCGGAGGACGGACCGGCCTTCGGCTCGATCGCCTATCTGTCGCCCGAGCAGGCCGCGGGCGAGCGGATCGGACCGGCCAGCGATACCTATTCGCTCGGCTGCGTGGTCTACGAAATGGTCACGGGGTCGACGCCGTTTGTCTTCGATGACGAGACCGATCCCCAGATCATGCTGGCCGCGCATCTGACCGAGGAGATCGAGCCGCCCACCGAGCGTGCGCCCGATCTCGATCTGCCCGCTTGGATCGACGACATCGTCCTCGATGCCATGATGCGGGATCCCGACCGGCGATATCGCACATCGACCGCCTTTGCCGATGCCTTCCGCGGGGCGATGGAGGCGGAGATTCCGCCCGATTCCACTGTCCCGCTCAATCACTTGCCCAGGTTTGATCCGCGGGTCAATCCGACCATCGTCCACGCCGAGCAGCCGATTGTGCGCGCGACACGGAGACGGCCGCCGAAAGTCGCCACGATGTCGACCGGCTGGATCTGGAAACTGGTGCTGATCATGATCATTGCCAATGCCATGCTGGGTGGCCTGCTGCTGCTGACCAGGGGCGAGATTCCGGGGGTGTACAAGCCTGAGACTCCGATCCGGATCGGGGCGCCGATCGAGATCACAACGGACTTCCTGAACATCCGGGCGGCGCCGAGTGGAGATGCCGAGGTGCTGGGGCAACTTGGACCGGGGGACGATATCACCGTCACCGGGTTGCCGGAAAATGGCTGGTTGCCGATCGAAGTGGAACGGGATGATGGGACGATTTCCGGCTATGTGTCGCTGGAATTCGTCAAGACGTTGCCGCTAAGTGGATACGAACGAATACGCAATCGCATAGAGCAAGTGTTACCGTAGAGTGATGCACCGGCCGGTTGCGATCGGTGCGTGATGGTGCATGCAACCGTTCCTGGAGTTCTCCGATAGCCGCTGATCAGGCAACTCACCTGGCCGAAGATATCGCCAACGCAATGGCCGTTCGCAACGGAGACCATGCGGCGTTTCAGGCGCTGTACGACCGTTACAGCGGCTCGGTAGTCGGTGTCGCGCAGTCCGTGGTCCGGGATCGGGCCGTGGCCGAGGATATTGCGCATGATGTTTTCCTGAATTTCTGGCGCAATCCTGAGGCGTACGAGCCCGCGCGCGGTCAGTTCGTGGCCTGGCTTCTGCGGGTAACGCGGAACCGGTCGATCGATGTACTGCGCAAGCGACGGCCGGTGCCACTTGGCGCATTGGGAACCTCGGCTGACGGCGAAGCACTGGATACCAGCACCTGGATTCCAGATCCCGATCCGCTGCCAGAGCAACAGGCGGTGACCAGCACGATTGGCGATGATGTTCGCGCGGCATTGCAGGCATTGCCGGCAGAGCACCGGAAGTTGCTGGAGTTGGCGTACTTCGGTGGCCTGACCCAGCGGGAGATCGCCGAGCGAACCGGAAAACCGCTGGGCACCGTCAAGACGCAAATGCGCAGTTCGATGATGCGATTGGCGAAGATGACCGATATCCGCGCTCTGGCAACATCCACGAGACCGGATGACATCGTAGAAGATGAGAGGTCTGTCACCTCACCCTGGAACGATCCCGTTTCCCACAAGCCGGGTATCGTTGATTCGAGCACAACATGAGTAGTACCTGGACCCGAACCACCGTGGATAGCGACATCTGCCTGCAACTGGACGACTTGCTCAATGATTTCGCGTTGGGCACGCTCGATCCGGAGACAACCAATTTCGTCGCGACGCACCTGGCCGAGTGTCCGGATGTTGCTGCCCACCTGACGGATCTTGATGCCGCGATCGATCTGCTCGGCATGAGTGTTCCGCCAGAGCAGGTGGATGGCGCGCTCTGGCAGCGTATCCAGGCCGAGATCGCCCCCGCAGAGCCCATCGCCACTGCGTCGAAACCACAAGTCGCTCCAACCCCAATCGCGTCGGCCAAGATCCGGGAGTTCCGGATTCCGCGCTGGTTGGCGGCGGCGGCGGCGGTGTTGCTGGTCGCGCTGACCGCCTCCACCATGACAATGGGTATGGCGCTGCGCAATCGCAATCAGGAAAGCGATGCCATGGAATCGACCATGGCCTATTACATGACATCTGGTGGCAATGTCATTCAGCTCGCCTCCCACGAGGTCCCGGGTCATGAGGACTGGTGGGGCAAGGGCGCATTGCTGATCGCGCCGGATATGCCGCCCGTGCTGATCCTCGACAACTGCGAGGCGATGAACAAGGAAAAGACGTACGTTGTCTGGCTGCAGGAGGGCGGTGAACGCACCGGCATGGGCCAGATTGCGGTCAACGATGATGGGCGCGGAATGATGACCATCACCGGTGTCGAATCGCTCGAGGGCTACGATATGATCGGTGTGTCCGTTAAGATGGACGACGGTAATTTCTACGATCTGATGGAAGCTGCGCCTCACCAGGACCTCTAGCCAGGATCACATTGTTCAGGAATCGCTTGTGACCTCCGACCAATTCATGTGCGCCACATGCGGCGAGCCGTTTTCTGTTACCTCGGCCGAGCAGGACTACTACGCTGCTCGCGGTCTCGAAACTCCGGGGAACTGTCCGCGCTGTCGGGCGGAGATTCGGTCGAGCCGCCAGCAGACGCTGATGGTGGCAAGCACGGACAAGGAGGCGAGCCGCAGCCTTGGGACGTACGGCGGGGTCACCCCTCCGCCAGGGCGCTCGTTCGATAACGGAACCCGCGTGACCGTGCCTTGTTCCGATTGCGGAGCGCCGGCCAGCGTGCCGTTCCAGCCACAACGCGGCCGCCCGGTTTATTGCCGCAAGTGCTACAACCGCCGCCGCGCATCGGCGTAGGGCCGTAGTCCGTAGTCCGTAGCCCGTAGTCAATATTCTGTGATCCGCAGTTGAACGTCGGCTGATTGCTCGCGGTCATGCCGTAGGGGTTTGTTGCACAAACCCGCCGCTGCCCGTCGGACTGTCTCCCCTTGCCGGAACCGGTATTTGGCGTATCACCGTGTTGTTTGGCAGGGACTTCGCCCACGGGCGACCTCGACCTGCGGCCGAGACGCGGCCCGGAAGCCGCGCACTACGTTTTGCGGCCCTGATCAGTGCCTGCTACTGCCAAGTCTGGATGTCGCGGCCGACACGATTCAACGTGCGACCTGCGACATCCAACCTTCAACATCCCTACCCGATTTCGCTCGCGAACTGGTTCTCCGCAACCGTCAGACTTTCATCCGCGATGGCGACCATACGATCGATCTCGTCCTTCGTCACC
>JAPXRQ010000218.1:0-4991 GCA_033813515.1 Thermomicrobiales bacterium | reverse complement strand
CAGGGTGGGCATGAATCCCTGGACGAATGCGCTGTAGGTCTCGTTGATCATCCGCTGTGATTCGGCCGCGATGGTGTCGAAGACCAGCGAACTCTTGCCCGATCCGGACAAGCCCGTGAACACCGTCAACCGGCGCTTGACGATGTCGGCATCGATGCCCTTCAGATTGTTCTCGCGGGCCCCACGAACCCGGATCAGGTCATGCTGATCGGCGGGATGCGTCCGCGGCGCGTCGGTGCCAGTCATCGGTGTTCGTCCTCGCTGCCCCAGGTGGTTGTGAGTTCAACTTCACACCTACGATAACCGGCGATTCCCAGGCGAGCCTGCTGTGCGGTCACGCAAGCACGGCACTCCTGTCCCGGGAGTCGGAAGGCTGCATGGCACGCAGGATGATCAAGGGCACCAGTGCCTTGAACAGCAGCGTGTTGTGCAAGACGATGATCAGGAGGAACTGGAAGTAATTCAACACCTCGAATCGCATGAAACTCAGGGCCGCCCAGAAGACCACAGACATCTCGACGGCCAGAGGAACCAGCAACACCGCGCCGAACAGCCACGGATTCGACGGCAGCCAGGCCACCCACCGATTGCGAACCTCGGCAATGGGGACTTCACCGCGCAGCCGCAGCCCCCACAGCTGCCGGTGCAGCGGCGGAATGAAGAACAGCGACACGATCATTGCCGTGATGGATGCCGTGATGGCAATACCCGACAGGTATGTCGGAGCGACCAGCATCACCTTCTCCGCGGTGAAGGTGACACTGCCGAAGATCAAACCCATGATCAACCCGAAGCCTGCTTGTGCCTTGATGTCATTGAGCAGATCGTTGAAATAGCTGATCCGCGGCATCGGGTTGATCACCTTGTCCTGACCGGTCTGGACCGGTGCATCGTCCGGAGTCGCGCAATCGGGCTGAATGAAACGCAACACCGCGAACCGGCTGATCACCTCGCACAGTATCAGCGAATACGCGACCTTCAGACCGAGCACCTGGTAGAACTCGAGTGCCTCGATCTGATAGATCCTGAGCAGTAGCCACGATGCCACCGGTGTCGCAATCCCGAAAACGACCGCGAAGAGCGCGGCCAGTAGCCATGATCGCCTCGGGAGCCGCTGGATGAACGCGCTGAGCGGGACGTCGGCCGGCAGGGTCCCGGCCCGGCGCATCCGTCCAATCCATTCGGCGATGATCGGCACGGTGATCAGTGAGGTGGTGACGCCGCAGATCGCCGTGTCGGTGAGCACGTCTGTGGTGCCGAACACCTTATTCCAGGCGAAAATGCTGATGATCCCAGCATTGACCACAACGGTGATGGCGAACAGCCACCATCGTCGCAGGTACGGCAGCTGGCCCTGTTTGACAGGGCCGAAAGCCAGTCTTGTCATGACGGTTCTACCCCCTGGGGTGACAAGCCGCTGCCCGGTCAGACCACCATCTTGCCGCTGCGGCGCGTCCGTGCCACGTCGAGCAGATAGGTGTCATTTCCGGCCATGGCCTCAGGATTGGAGTTGAAACAGTAATTGGCGCCGGAGACATCGCCGTCGTCGCCCAGAATGAGCCGATCGTTGTTGGCTACTCCGGTGAGTATCCGTTGAGCGGATTGCTGCGCGGTTTGCGCGGACTCCGGTGCGCCGAGATCTCCCCAGATGGCGGTCGCAGTAGTTCCCGGTGTCGCCGATGACACCTTGATCTGGTCGTCCCAGAACTCGTAGCGCAATGCCAGGCTGAGCGCATTGAGGGCGGCCTTGGTGGCGGCATAGCGCGTCTGATAGGCCATCGGTGAGAAGGCGATCCCGGAAATCACATTGACGATCTGCCCGCCGCCTTGAGCCTGCATGAGTGGTATGACCGCCCGGCATCCGTACAGGGCACCATAGAAGTTCAGCGCGAAGGCTTTCTCCCAATCCTGGTTGCTGGATACCGGCAGAATCTTGGTTATCTCGGAATCGGTGGACGGCTCAACAAAACAGCCGCCGAAGCCGGCGCCCGCGTTATTGATCAACAGGTCGATCCGACCGTCCGAGAAGTCGGCCGCCCGGCTGATCAGGTTCTGCACCTGGTCCTCCTTGGTGACATCGCAGACCACCCCGAGCACCCTGCCGGGATAGGCCTGAGACAGTCGTGAAGCCTGCCGATCCAGGCCGTCCTCATTGAAGTCGGCCAGCACGGCCTTGGCCGCCCCGTAGGAAAGCAGCTCCTCGGTCAGCGCAAGTCCGATGCCCGAGGCCGCGCCGGTTACTACGACGTGCTTTCCCCTGAAATACTCCTGATTGCCTTCCATCCTGATCGCCCCCCGGGTTCGTAATGGTGCCGATTATTCGTAGCGCTGATGTGCAGACGAGACCACCGAGTGGTCCCATCGACCGGTGAACAAGTAGCGCATGGTCTCGTCCACGTCGTCGTCCGGGTAGTCGTACACCTTGGTCAGTTTCTCGATCCAGTTATCGCTTTTCATCCAGCCCGCCGACAGCACTGACTTGACCGGGACCTCCGCCCACGGATCGTCAATGGAAGGCTGCATCGTGATCGTGGCCGCCGCGGGTTCCCAATCGTCGAAGCCGGTCCTGCTGTCGTACAGGTACAGGCCCAGGTCGGCAAATCCGCGGGACGGATCAATCGAGTAGCGGTGCAGGAAGCAGATGCCTTCTTCGACGTAGCGTTCGCCGTTGCGGCACGATTCCTGCGGCACGGATGTCTGGGGAGCGTTGTAGTGACCGACCTCCAACTCGACATCAATCAGCCGGATTCCCTTTCGTTCGATGAAGCAATGGGCGTAATCGTCGATCCGCTCCACGACGATGCGCTCGCACAGCTTCTTCGGCAAGCCGGAGGTCTCGCGTCCGGAGAAGGCTCCCATCAACGCGCCCGGGCCGCTCAGTTGCAGGTTGAGGAAGTAGAGACCGGCGGTGTCGCCGTACTTGGCCATCAGGCCGATGCCGCCCTCCATGTACCACGGGGCGAAGGTGGGTTCCCGGATATTGACGATGTAGACGTAGAACAGGGGCGCCTCCGGGTTCAGCAGAGTGAGCGGAGGAGGAAGCAATCTGGCGACGGAATCGTCGGTGATTCCGATCAGCGAGATGCCTTCCTGGGCGTTCATGGCCCCGTCTTTCATGAACCTGGCCAGCGTTGATCTGTCGACTACATAGCTCCCGTTCCTCATGTCAGTCCCCCTCGGGTATCTGTTACGGGCCATCTCCATCGAAAACGGATGCCTTTCCGTAGGCATCTTGCGTGGCGTCAAGAATTCGCCCGCCATGCGCGGCGTCGCCGATGACGTACACATGCGGTAGCGCAGATGCGAATCTGTCGGTCACTTCTGAACGCGGACGAACTCCCGCGGCCAACACCACACAGTCTGTGGGTATCGTTTCGGCAGTATCGTCGGCGAGCCTGGTGAGCCGGACGCTGTCGGCGCGGATCTCGTCGAGTCGGTGTCCGGTGAGCACGCGGGGCTCGCCTGCCGAGACGCGGCCCATGATGTCATCCACCACCATCGGCAGCATGCCCGGACCCACTCTGGTCAGCATCTCCACCAGGGTGAGCCGGCAGCCGTGCCCGATCAACATCTCTGCAGCCTCAAGCCCGGTCATGCCGGTGCCGATGATGGCCACCTTTCCGTGGGGGTGGGCGCGTTCCAGGAGGACATCTTCGGCGGTGTACACCTGAGGGCCGGCGATGCCCGGCACGGGCGGACGATAGGGAGCCGCGCCGCAGGCGACGAATACCCCGCAGGGCGCGAGTGCTTCGATGTCGGCGATCTGGGGTGCGGTGTTGAGATGCACCGTGATACCCGCATCCTCGATTCGCCGTCGTAGGTATCTGACGTAGGCGCCGATGCGCTGCTTGTGCTGTCCTCTCTCGGCGATCAACAGCGCTCCGCCCAACTGCGACTGCTCCTCGAAGATCACCGGCGTGAACCCGCGCTCGTCCAACACCAGCGCGGTCTCCATGCCTGCCGGTCCACCTCCGATGATGGCCACCACGCGCCCACCACCGTCGGCGCGTAACGTGGCGTATTCCCGTTCCCTGCCGCATCTGGGATTGACCGCACACTTGATCCGTCTCGGTTTGGCGATCTCCGCGAAACAGGCGAGGCAGCCAATGCAGGGACAGATCTCCTCCTCGTGTCCCAGGCGTGCCTTGTTGGACCACTGCGGATCGGCCAGCTGGGCTCGCGCGACACCCACGAAATCACAGGCGCCGTCGGTGAGCAGCTGTTCGGCTATGGCGGGTTCCTTGACATTGTTCACCGCGATCACGGGAATACGGACAACCTCCTTGACGAGCTGGGCCATGTACTCCTTCCAGCCCTGCTCGTAGGTGCCCGGCTCGATACAACCGGCGGTGTAGCAGCTCACGTTGATGGCATCGGCTCCGGCGGCCTCGATCGCCTGCGCGATCCGACGGGCCTCGTCGTGGTCGATGCCCCCGGGAAGTGCCTCTTCCACATTGATTCGCACGCACACCGGAAAGGCCGGGCCACAGGAGGCACGAATGGCGGTGATGATCTCAACGAGGAATCTCATGCGATTTTCGAAGTCGCCACCGTAGATATCGGTGCGGTGGTTCATCGCGGGTGACAGGAACTCGTTGATCAAGTATCCATGAGCGCCGTGGAGTTCCACTCCGTCGGCACCTGCGAGTTGGGCGATCAAGGCACCGCTGGCGAATTTGGCGACCAACTCTGCGCACTCTGCAGTGGTTAATTCGCGAGGTACCTCGCCGCCGTGCGGATTCGCGATGGCCGATGGTGCTACCGGTTGGGTCCCGGTGACGAAGGAGGCGGCTTCGCGTCCAGGATGATGAAGCTGCACGAAGAACTTGGTCTCGTACTTGTGGATGACGTCGATCAGGCGCTGCAACTCGTGGATATCGCTGGCCTGGATGGCCGACCAGGAGTTCAAGCAGGAGGCAGAGGCCCGCCTTGAGTCTGCACTGGGTGAGGTCGCTCGTCTGCGGGCCGATGTTCTCGTCCTGACCTACAAG
>JAPXRQ010000217.1:0-5024 GCA_033813515.1 Thermomicrobiales bacterium | reverse complement strand
GTCGATATCGACCACGCGCACGATGTCGCCGTACTTCTCGCCAAAGAGGGCCATCGCGCCATCAGCAACCGCCTCTTTCATCGGCTTCTGCGACCACGCAACCGGCCGATTCTCAAGAATCTCGGCGTTGACGATCTCGGTGACGCGCTCGACCTGGTCGGTTGTCATTGCGTCGAGAGAGGTGAAGTCGAAGCGCAGACGATCAGGCGCCACCAGGGAGCCCGCCTGATGCGTTTCGGTCCCGAGCACCGTTCGCAGCGCTTTGTGGAGCAGGTGTGTAGCCGTGTGGTTGCGCTGAATGGCCCGACGGCGCGCGCCATCGATCGCAACGGTCACCGTTTCCCCAGTCCGCAGAAAGCCCTCGGATACGACTCCGCGATGGACAAACAGATCGGCGACTGGCTTGACCGTGTCATCCACATCAACGCGGCCCGTCTCTGATCGGATCCAGCCTGTGTCGCCAATCTGTCCGCCTGATTCTCCGTAGAAGGGCGTGCGATCGAGAATGATCTCGACTGGCTCACCGGCCTCGACTTCTTCGACCACGCCTTCAGCCGTAACAAGGGCGAGGACGGTCGCCTGGGCGCTCGTCTCGTCGTAGCCGAGGAACTCGGTCTTCTGTTTGGCAGCCGTGACATAAAGTTCGGCACGTTCCCGGGCAGTGTCCTTGAATGCCTTACCGGCCCGACTTTGTTCCCGCTGCGCCAGCATTGCCGATTCGAACCCGACAATGTCGACGGTGAGGCCAGCGTCTTCCGCCAGATCCCGCGTCAGATCAACAGGAAAGCCGAACGTGTCGTACAGCCGAAACGCCTCTATGCCAGGCACGGTTGTCTGACCCTGATCGACCAGCACCTTGGCCAGGGCCGAGAAGCGGTTGATGCCGGTCTGCAATGTGCGCCCAAATGACTGCTCCTCGTGGAGAAGCACCTTGGCGATCTGCGCCCGTCGCTCGATCAGTTCCGGGTAGTTGCTCCCGAACTGCCCGACAACCACCTCAGCCAGTTGGCTCAGGAATGGCTTGTCGATCCCCAATTGCCGCCCGTTCTTGATCGCCCGGCGGAGGATGCGACGCAGCACATAGGAACGCCCCTCGTTGCCCGGAAGGACGCCATCGGCGATCAGGAATGTGCTTCCGCGAATGTGATCGGCCACGACCCGGAGTGAACGGTCGACCTTGGTATCAACTCCGTACTCGACATCAGCCAGCACCGCCGCCGAATTGATGATCGATTGGTAGAGGTCGATGTCGTAGATCGATTTCGCGCCCTGCATCAACATGG
Organism: Thermomicrobiales bacterium; assembly: GCA_033813515.1. Taxonomy (GTDB): domain Bacteria; phylum Chloroflexota; class Chloroflexia; order Thermomicrobiales; family UBA6265; genus DASQCG01. Next base: position 3,741 of record JAPXRQ010000217.1, on the reverse strand, counting down.
TCAGGCGTTCGAGACCCATGCCGGTGTCGACGTTCTGCCGGGGGAGGGGAGTACGCGTGCCATCCGGAGCCTGGAAGAACTCCATGAAGACGTTATTCCAGACTTCGAGGTAGCGGCTTCCGTCGCCAGGGCCTTCTCCGATATCGCCCGCTTCGGGACCGAGATCGAAGTAGATCTCCGAGTCTGGCCCGTTTGGTCCGCTGTTCCCGACCGGTCCCCACCAGTTGTCGCTCAACTTGCCAATGCGCTCTTCGGGCACACCGATCTCGTCGCGCCAAATCGCGAATGCATCGGTGTCATCGGGATGCACGGTTGGATAGAGCCGATCGCCCGGCAGTCCCATCACCTCGGTCAGGAATTCCCAACTCCAGGCAAGTGACTCCTTCTTGAAGTATTCGCCGATCGAGAAATTGCCGAGCATAAAGAAGAAGGTGCAGTGGGATTCGTCGCCAACTTCCTCAATGTCCACGGTGCGAAAGCATTTCTGCACCGAGCACAGGCGGTAGTGCGGCGGAGTCTCCAGCCCGAGGAAGAACGGGGTCATCTGCTGCATGCCGGCTGTCGTCAACAGCACGGTTGGATCGTTGTGCGGCACAAGCGAACTGCTCGCCATCTCCTGGTGCAGCTTGCTCTCAAAGAACGAGACGAATGCTGCCCGCACTTCTGCCCCGGTCATGTAGCGGTGACCATGGGACGGACGGTGTTCGGACGCGGAACTCATCTCGCAGGAACCCTTCAGCAAGGCCCGGGTTGGGCCGCAAAACAGACATAGCCATCCGTAAACGCACGCATGGCAGGGAGGCAAAGTATCCCCTGCCAAACGGTATTACGTCGAGAACACCCGATTGACACCGTTTCGTGTGTCCTCCCTCGCCTACAATTGCCCTTCGTGCACCTCGGTTCGACCTCCTGTCACTGCCGAACTGCCGTCGCGTTTGCTACTTGCCTCATCGGATGCCACCTCATTCATGACCCAGTACGATCCAGCCCGAATTGACCTCGGACCGGATGAGGGCCTGCCCGATCTCCTGACCCGCGTTCGCGCGACTCGGGGCGACGAAGTGACGGTCTCCTTCGATGAGCACAGCAATCTCCTCCTGACGGCTTCCGAGTTCCGCCAATTGCGCTCGACCGCCGATCAGGTACGGGTCGATGTCATCCTAGAGACCAGCGATCCGCTTCGCATTCAATTGGCCTCCATGTTTGGATTTGGCCACACCAATCGGCCCCGACAGGACATGGTCGAGGATGAGGTAGAGCATCCGAACTGGCCAATGCAGCCCGACCGCGTCAATGTCTCCCGATCGCAGGTTCCGGTCGGCACCGTAGCCACCAGCAAACCCTGGCGCGAGGAAGCGGTCGATGCCTCCATCGGGTTGGCTGTTCCGCCAAAACCTGTCCCCAGGCCGGAATTCGCCCTCGAACCGCGCACCGGATCGATCCAGCACCAGGCGTCAGATGCCCGAGCCAGGATGCGCACCAGCAGCATCATCGGAGCAGTGGCTGCGATCGTCGCGCTGATCTGTGTGGCGGCGGTGCTCTCGATCGTCCTGCGCACTGGCGAGGTCGTTGTCCGAACCCAGCGGCAGACCATTTCGACCAGTCTGGTGGTTGGATACTCCACCGATGGGAGCCAGATCGCGGGAAGCACGGTCACCTTGCCAGCGGAGCAAACTCAATTCACCGTTCCGTATGTGACCACCGCCTCGGCCACCGGCGTGCTCGATTCGGCCTCCGGCAAAGCGACGGGGACAATTGACCTGCGCAATATCAGCGGTCGGCGCGTGACTGTTCCGGCCGGGACACAACTCACCGCCGCCGACGGACAGATCTTCGTCACCACTGCCGATGCAGTCGTTGCCAGTGGTGATGCGGAAGAACCGGGCACGGGCCAGGCAATAGTCACTGCTGCTGCCAGTGGAACAGCCGGCAATATGGCGCTCGGAACCTTTACCGGGCCGGTTCCTGATGTCGACGGCGTCTTCTTTGCCAATATCTCCGGCGCGTTCACGGGCGGCAGCGATGTTGTGGCCCATGTGGTGACCGATGCGGACATCCAGACCGCCACAACCAGCGCCCAGCAGCAACTGGACCAGATGGCGACAACCTGGCAGTTGCCCGATGGCCGGGTCGTGATTCCGTCGACCGTCCAGCCAAGTGGGACGGCCTCCATCGAAGCGAACCACGCGGCCGGCGAGCAGGCGGATTCGTTCGAGATCTCGGCGCAAGGTAGCTACACCGCGCTCACTGTCGATCCCAACAATCTGCCTGAGAATCTCCAGGACCAGTTGCGAAGCACCCTGCTCGGACTGGTGCCGGCCAATTACCGGCTGACCGACGAGCCCGTCCGCTTTGCCAACCCGACGGAAGCGCAACCTGGTACCGGCCTGATTGAGGTCGATGTCTCGATCGATGCCGCCGCAATCCTCGATCAGAACACGATCGACGACATCAAGCGTGCCGCTGCCGGCCAATCTCCGGCCGATGCCAAAGCCGCCGTTGCCAATATCCCCAATGTGACGGTAGAGGATGTTTCGGTTCAGCCGTCCCTGATCATCCGATCGATGCCATCGGAGGGCAAGATTGACGTGGTGGAAAAGTGAGCCGCCTACTTGGCCTGGATGTCGGCAATCGTCGCATCGGTATCGCCGTCAGTGACGACCTCGGCATCATTGCGACACCGGTTGGCTACGTCGAACGTGGACCGACCGATCGCACGCAGATCCAGGCGCTGATCGATCGCTATCAGGTGACCGGGCTAGTCGCAGGGATCCCGCGCAGCATGTCCGGTGAGGAAGGTATGCAGGCGAAAGACGTCCGCACCTGGTCCAAACATCTGGCAAAGGACCTCGCCATTCCGCTGCAGTTCTATGATGAGCGCCTGACAACAGTCATGGCTGAACGGGCCTTGATCTCATCCGGCCGCAAACGGGATCAGCGCAAACACGAGATCGACGCAACGGCCGCCGCGATCATGCTCCAGGGCTATCTCGATTCGCAGTCGGTTCGCCGGTGAACTGCACACACAGGTTGGTTCGGTATACTCGCCTCGAGAGCGGTTGCTCGCGACGGGAAGGATTGAGACGATGAAGAAGTTGGTAATCGCCGTAGTCCAGAACGACGACGCCGATAACGTGGTTGATGCACTGCTCGACCAGGATTTCCGGGCGACGCGCCTGGCCAGCACCGGTGGTTTGCTCCGGCGCGGCAATACAACGTTGCTGATCGGCGCCGATGAGGATCAGGTCGACAAGGTCCTGACGCTTATCCGGGCGAATGCGCACGCTGCCGGTCTGCCGGCCGATGCCGCACCAGGTCTTGCACCGCCAGCCGCCGCAACGGTGTTCGTGCTCGATCTCGACGAGCATCAGCGCATTTAGAGCCGCTGGTCTTCACTCCGCACGGCATCAAGCCTCGTCACAATTGACGCCAGCGTTGGTCCGGCCTCGCCTTCGATCAGCACATCCGCCTCGGCATCGAGTGGGGTCGGCGTGCGGTTGATCACGATCAGGCTGGCGCCGTGCTCCCGGGCAATGCGGGGCAGGCGAGCCGCGGGATTGACGACCAGTGACGAGCCGACGACCAACATCACGTCGCACAACTGACTAACCCGCACCGCCGCCTGGAGCGTCTGCTGGGGGAGGGGATCGCCGAAGAGCACGGTTCCAGTCCGCAGAATCGACCCGCAGATCTCGCACCGAGGGTCATCTTCTCCGGCCACGAGCCGATCGCGCACATGGT
>JAPXRQ010000216.1:0-5040 GCA_033813515.1 Thermomicrobiales bacterium | reverse complement strand
CGTGGACAGGGGACATCGACCGTTGGGTTTTGGAATGGATCGGAAACTACCATGCAGGCAACGTGCTCGCTGAGGGAAACCAGATTGTCATGGTGAGCATACGTTAGCCACGATCCAGTCGTCGGCCGAATGCCTCCGATCCGGCTCGCATTGCGAAGATCGGGAGCACAAGTTGCCGTCGCCAGCGCCAGGGTTCCCGCGCCAAACGCCAGGCAAACTCCATTCCGATGCGACGGACCATTCCAGGAGCACGTGCGACGGAGCCCGAAAGATAATCCAGGGTGCCGCCAACTCCAATTGCGATCCGCACGCCGACTTCATCCAATGCCACTCGATTGCGCTCGATCCATTGATTCTGGGCTGGCGCGCCATATGCAACAGCAACTACACGTGCACCAGATTCACGGATACGGTCCATCGTCTGCCGGTCATCAAATGCGGCAGCCCGCCCGCCTGACCATGCACCGGCGATCCGCGCCGCCGCAAATCGGGTGGTCAGTTGACTTCTCGCTTCTTCCGCCGCACCCGGAGCGCCTCCCAGCAAGAACATCGGCACCCCGCGCTCGGCCAGGCCCTCGACCAGATCGACTCCCGTCACTCTCCCGACAGGCCGAATTCCGGCGATCCGAACGGCAAGCTCCAGACCAATACCGTCAACGGTGATCAGATCAGCGGCGGCAATCGATTGCGCAAGGAATAGGTCCGTTTGCGCGGCCATGATCTGTTCCGGATTGAGGGTCACGATGTGGTGAAGACCGGGCTGATCCAACAGCCTGCTGACGCGTGTCCACACGACATCAGGCGTCGCGAGGTCGACCGGGATCGACAGGACGGTCGTGCGTGGACTATCCAAAGCCGCGGCTTCCCCCGCCGCCACCGCCACCACCGCCTCCATGCGAGCCACCGCCGCCGAAGCTGTGTCCACCGCCACTGAATCCGCCGCTGCGACCGCCGCCGCTCGAGGAACTGAACGCCTCAAATGCCTCGCCGGCCAGGTTGAACAGACCCATCAGACCGCTGCTTGCGCCTTGCAACGATTTCTGGCCCTGACCGCTCAGATCCTGGACATCGCCCAGATCAGGGAAGTCGACTCCCCCAGAGCCCCCCGATCCTCCCGATCCTGAGGAACCGGCGCCGGTACCCCACATCCAGGTCGATCCCCCACCGGGAACGCCCCGGTAGCGACGGCCGCCGCTGGTCCATACCGTTCCGCCACCGTTGGACGATCCGGTGTACCAGGTCGGCGGCGGTGCGCCGGCGGCCGCAAACCTGTTCACCCAGGTCTGCTCGATGCCAAATGCAACCGCATACGGCAGGTACTTGTTGAAGAGCGTCTTCGCCTCGTCGGACTTGACGTCGTCATTCAGGTCCTCGAGGTATTTGCGGAATGCACGCCACTTGGCGGCACTCTCGGCGCCGCTGAAACTCTTCTTCGGCATGTATTTGGAAACCACGCGAAGAATCAGGAACAACATTGAGATCGCGAGGATGGGAACCAGCACCCAATAGCTGATACCAAGCAAACGGCCAATGACGAGCCCGAATAGCACGATCATGACAACGATGCCGATGGTCGCCGCCTGACGATAACGATTGCGCGTGGTCTCTGGCGACACCGGGAAGTACCCGCGCGCAACCAGTTCCTCGTACATCTGGGCCTTGACCTTCTCCGACTTCGGCCCGAAGCGGAGTTTGGCCATCGCCAGGTCAGTCTTGGCGCCTCCACCCATCAGTGCCTCGACAAACGTTGTCTCGAACGGCCGGAGCTGGGTGTCGGACTCCGCTCGCTCAATGTCGTACGTGACCCGCCCGAACTGATCGCCGGTCGGTTGTTGCGTGATTTTCAGGACGCCACGATTCCCGAGATCGACCATCGTCGCGACGATGTCCCGTTCGTCTGCGTACTCGTCAACCAGCGCGCCAGCGGCCCCGGGCGGCAGATCATCGGGTGGCTCGCTGAGATAGGTGGCAACCGCCCCTACTCCCGGATCGCGGCCCTTGAGATACCAGAGACCGAACAGACTGGATCCGCCGGCGGTCAACGCCAATGCAGCCGCGGCAGCCATCAGCAGTTTGATCAGCGCATCGCGACTTGCCTGCTCTTCTTCGCGCTGCCGTTTGGCATCATCGGCTTCCTGCCAGCCAGGAACACTGGCCGGCACGATCGCCGGGAACTCCAGGCGTGCCGCCAGCGAATCCCCTTCCGACATGTTGGATTTCGACCAGGTCCAGGTTTGCCCGTCAGATGTATGGTCCGCTGGATCTGTGCCATCCGGACCGTCGATGACCGTGGTGGCGAGATCGACAGGCTCGGGTAGCACGATCGTGAATGTGGCGTTGTTGATTGGCGCGATCTCGGTCACGTCGTCGTCGATCGCCGTCCACCAGATCTGCTCCCGTGTTCCAGCATCGCTGTCATAGACCCGGAGGCCTCCAACAACGTCGTACTCCAGCACGAAGGTTCGGACCTCGTTGCTGGTCGACGGCATGAACCAGGTGATCGTGACATCGTTGCTGGAATAGTCGATCGTCCAGGTTTCGGGATCTTCAGAGCTGGAGCGGTTGTAAACGATGGTCTTTCCGCTGCGAATCTCGGACACCCGCACATTGCGCAGGTCATCCATGCGGGTAGTCGGGATTGTCGCGTAGGCGTACGAAAACGGGCCCCCGGCGAAGGCCACATCCTGCTTTTCCGTTACATGGAACGAACTGTCGTCCTGCAGTTCCAGCGTCACGTTGTAGTTCAGCCAGACAACAGACTTGGCGAGCGCACGGTTCGAAGTGTGGCCCGCAATGACCAGGCCGATCGCAATAACCAGCAGGGCTGCGATGCCGAGTGAACGGAACTGGGCGCGGTATCGGGTCATGGTTCTCCCATTTTCGTCGGCAATGACCAGGTCGATTATCCCACGAGGCATCGGTCAGCACGCGAAAACGGGAGCCGGCTTGACCGACTCCCGTCCTGCAGTTGCATCTCGTTCGCCGGCTACCAGTGAACCTCGACCCGCATACCAATTGTTGCGAAGTCGTAGACGGCTTCAGCGAGTGTTGGCTCCAGTGCGACGCAGCCTCCGGTCAGCCCGTCTCCACCTTCGAGGAAGTAGCCATTGCGGTCCAGCAGCCACGAGTGGAACCCGTTGGAACGCTCCGGATCGAACCCGACCCAGTACCGGATGTATCCCTTGGCGTACTTGGTGTATGTCAGATCGGCATTCTTGACGAAAACGTAGTACGTGCCCAGTGCGGTGGAGTAGTACCCATCCTCACTGTCGTCCATGCCCATGCTGGCAACATAGGTGGCAATCGCGTCGTTACCAACCATGAGCGAGATCGTGGAGCTGCTGCGATCGACGCTGATCCAGTGTTCGGATCCGCCGGTATTTGTCGGCTCCCAACTCAGGTATTCCGCCGCGACCCAGCCAACCAGCCCGTTGTACCAGATCGGATAGAACCCGTTCGCGGCTTCTCCAGCCAGATCCAGCATGTCGCCCTGGCCAACCTGACCCAGCACACTCGCCGATTGGCTGGCATCGGACCGGACATTGAGCACATCGGTATCGATCCAGACCGACCCGTAGTAGCCGCCGGTCGATCCATCCACGGGGCTGGTGGGCACAGCGCCGAACGACAGATAGTCGCCCAGAGCCCAGCCCTGCGTGCCCTGGAAATCGACGTAGTACCAGTTGTCAGCGGTGGGTCCATCGATCACGGTGACATAGGCGCCAAACGCCATCTTGTCGAGCACCGCACCATCGGTGGAGGGGTCATTCCGCAGGTAGAGCGCATCGGTCGCAACATAGGCGTCGGACGCGGCCCGGGCGGAATGGATACCCGGAAGGAGCAACGAAGAAACAAAAAGAACCGTCAGAACGACTCGCCAGCCAAACGCCACATTCACCTGGAGCGAATGCCACGCCCGCCCGCGGATCCGTGGACCCGTGTGCAGCATGTCACCTTTCCCTCAACAAAAAACTAGGCAGAGTGCGCGAGGTAGCCATCCTCTGCAGGTCATTGCGGGGTCGGGTGCAAACCTTTTGACAGGTGTGCAACCACCACCGTAACGCCCCACTCCCGAATCGGGAATGCCCTGCTGGTCCAGCAGTCTATCCCACCGATTGGGGGACGTGTCAAACTGACAATCACCATAAATGGTGATGCTGTGCGGGACCTGTGAGCGATATTGGAGTTCGCTACCAGTGGATAACCGTGCGTGTTCCGATACGGAGGAAGTTGTAAATCACCTTGGCATCCGCGGGCTGGGTGGCGATGCACCCGGACGTATTTCCGTTCCCACCCGGGATGAGATAACCGTTCGCATCCATCGTCCAGGAGTGGAATCCGTTGAACCGATAAGGGTCGAATCCGCCCCAGTACATGAAGTACGCATTCGCGTAGGTGGTGTACTGAAGTCCCTCGACCTTTTCGTAAATCCAGTAGGTTCCGGGGGCTGTGGAATAGAAACCATCTCCGGTTTCGGTGCTCATGCGGCAGTTGAACCGATTGATGCTCTGCTGGCCAATCATGAGGTCGACCGTCAACGTCGAGCGATTGGCATCCACCCACCATTCCGCGTTGGGATCGGTGAGCGCCTCGTCGGTGGCAACCAGTGCGCTGTCGTAGGTGTAACCAGCCAGATTGCCGAACCGCACGAAGGTGAAGCCGTTGGTTGATGGCCCGGCAACGGTCACCACAACGTTCTGGCGGACGGATCCCAACCAACCAGACGCATCGGACGCCCCGCCAAAAAGACCGGTATCCCACGCGATCTTGGCGTGTTGGCTGAAGATCAGATTGTCAGCCGTGGTCCAGCCAGGGGAGGATGAGGCGCCGTCACCCGAGTCAATCAGGTACCACCCATTCGCATCTGGTCCCGCGAGCACCCGCACTGCAACCCCGGCGCCAATGGTGTCGACCGCCTTCCCGCCCCCACCGGATGCAAGGTAGATCTTGACTTTGGCAGCTGTGGTTGCCGGACAGGAGGAGTACGACTGGGCAAGTGCGTCGCGCGTGAACGAACCGAGGGCGAGACCGGCCGTAGCC
>JAPXRQ010000215.1:0-5099 GCA_033813515.1 Thermomicrobiales bacterium | reverse complement strand
CGTGCCAGATTCGGGTTTGCGCAATCCGGCCAGCATTTCGATCAGCTCAGTCTGACCGTTCCCTTCAACTCCGCAAATTCCGACGATCTCGCCGGAGCGGACGACCAGGCTGAGGTCATCGACGGCGTGCTTGCCGTGGACAGCCGGAGATCGCAGGTGATCGGCCTCCAGAAGCACATCTCCCGGGTTGCCAGGCGTGCGCTCGACCTGCAATTTGACATTGCGCCCGACCATCAATTCGGCAAGCTGATTTGCGGTGGTGTTTTTGGTTTCCAATGTGCCAACCGTGCGTCCCCGCTGGATAACGGTGACGCGATCGCTGATGGCGGCTACTTCTCGCAATTTATGGGTAATGAAAATGATCGTGCCGCCGTCAGCACGGAGGCGTTCGAGGATGCCATAGAGCTCCTCCACTTCCTGCGGCGTGAGCAAGGCGGTTGGTTCGTCGAGAATCAGCGTCTTGCCACCCTGATAGAGCGCCCGCACGATCTCGACCCGCTGCCGCAATCCGACCGGCAGATCTTCGACGCGGGCCTTCGGATCAAGCCGCAGACCGTAGGCATTGGCCAGTTCGCCAACCTTACGCTCAGCCGTCGCCCGGTCGAGCAGCACACCCGGACCTTCCGAACCAAGAATGATGTTCTCGGCCGCCGTGAAGCGCGGGATGAGCATGAAGTGCTGGTGGACCATGCCCAGACCAGCATCGACGGCATCGCGTGGGCTGTGGAAGCGAACCGGTAGCCCATCGACCAGAATCTCGCCTTCATCCGGCTGATGCAGCCCGAAGAGGATATTCATCAGGGTCGATTTGCCCGCGCCGTTCTCGCCGAGCAGCGCATGAATCTCGCCCTTGCGAACCTCGAATGAGACCCCGGCGTTGGCAACGACCCCGGGAAAGCGCTTGACGATGTTGCGCATTTCAATGGCGTTGGGTTGATCCATCTGCGTCACACCGGGCTCCCGGATACAGGAACGGGGCCACGATTGCTCGTGACCCCGTTGTGTTCGTGATTAGGCGACCGGTGTGCCGGCCAGCGGGGTGCCTTCGATCGGGGCCGGAGCCTCCGGAACCTCGAAAGCGGCCAGGGTGTCGTCATCGACCGGCGGGGTGATGGTGCCGTCGATGATGGCCTGCTGGTAGCCAAGGGTCTGGGCGGCGACATCTTCCGGCACGCGGCCCTCGTACATGACGATCGAGACGCCGCCCTCGGACAGGCCGAGATCGAGCGTGCCACCGACGAACGAACCGTCCGCGATCTGTCCGCAGGCCTGGTGGACCGCGAAGTCGACACCCTTCTGGGCAACACAGAGCTCGTAGCCCGGTGCGAGGTGATCCTGGGCGGCATCAACGCCAATGACCCAGATCTCGCCCGGCTTGTTCAGCTCGGAGGCGGCCAGGTAGGCGCCGGTGCCGGTGAAGCCAGCGATCGGGAAGACGATGTCGGCGCCCTGGTTGAACTGGGCGGCGGCTGTCTGCTTGCCGAGGTCCTGATCACCAAACGTGTCGGTGTAGACGATGATCACTTCCGCATCCGGATTGACCGACTTGACGCCGGCCACAAAGCCGACCTCATAGCGGATGACCGGTGGGATGCGCTGTCCACCCACAATACCGAGCTTGTTAGTCTTGGTGACTGCACCGGCAACCGTTCCGGCCAGGTAGCCAATCTGCTGCTCCTTGAAGAGCACGGACTGGACGTTATCGCCCTCGGCAACCGAGTCGATCAGCTGGAAGCTGGTGTCCGGGAACTGGGCTGCGACCTCGGTGACCGCATCGGTCAGGAGGTAGCCGACGGCCACAACCAGATTGGCGCCGCCATCGGCAGCGGCCGTCAGGTTCGGCACATAGGCGGCCTGGTCAGCCGACTCGGTGACCTTCCACTCGACGCCGAAATCGGTCGCGGCCTGGGTGCCACCCTTGTTGGCCAGGTCGTTGAAGTTCTGATCGCCGAGACCAGCAGTGTCAGTGATCATCCAGGCGACCTTGGCATCCTGTGCCGAAGCGGCCCGGAACGAAAGCGGAAGCGTGGTGAGCGCACCAGCGGCGACACCTGTCTTCACCAGCGAACGGCGCGAAAGGACTGCGTCAAAGAGGTCAGCCATAAAGCCTTTGTCTCCCCGGGGATCAGTACGGACGGAATTGTCCACTAGCAGGACAGGTGGAAGGTTACTCGACGCGTCGCCGGGGCAACCAGATATGCCAAACGGTCAAAGGTGGTGCCAACTACGGCCGCGGATCACGAATCGAGTAGCGCCAGAACCGGCTCAAGCTCGCGGATGGTATCGGTAGTGATCGGGTCCAAAACCAGCATGACGTGGCCAACACCAAGCTCGGCATAGGTCCGCAACTCGGTCGCCAGCGCTTGAGCATTGGTCCCGTCGATTGGCTTGACCGCATCGGGCGCGGTGTAATCACTCAGCCGGCCACTCCCGCCAGACATGCGCACGAACGGGCAGATTGTGCGGATGAGCGTCGCCGGATCCTTGCCTGCGGCCTTGCAGGCCTGATCGATCTCGCCCAGCAGCCGTTTCAGCCCAGTCGCGTTGTTGTCCCAGCCGTCGAACCAGGAGTTCCAGTAGGTGGCCTTGTCGAGGGCGATAGAGAGCATCTTCGGTCCGTTGGAGCCGATCATGATCGGAACATCGCGCACGGGTTTCGGGAAGAGCAACCCACCGTCCAGATCGAAGAACTCGCCGTGGAAATCGATCTCGCCGGTCTCGAGCATGGTCGTGATGATTTCGTACGACTCGGCGAACCTGGCTACGCGGCGATCGTACGGGAAACCGAAGCCCTTGTACTCCGGCTCATGCCATCCCGAGCCAAGCCCAAGGATGAAGCGGCCGTTGCTGATCTGATCGATGGTGGCAGCGCGTTTGGCGATCATCGCCGGATTGCTGAAGCCGGTGCTGGCAACCAGCGGGCCCAGTTCGACCCGGTTCGTCACCGCGGCCAGGGCGGCCAGCGTGGTGAATGCTTCGTACGGACCCCGTGGCGGTGCGCCAGTTCCATAGCGATACATGAGATGGTCGCCAACCCAGATCGAATCGAGGCCGATCGCCTCGGCGGTCTGGGCCATTTCAACCACTTGCGGCCACGTATATACGTATTCCACCTCGGGGAGCTGGACACCGATCTTCAACGGACGGGGCATGGGTCACCTCATAAAACACAATCAGACTGCGCCCCATTCTACGGAGATCGCAGATGAGGCGCAGTCCGGCACCACCCGCCTGATAGCGCGACCTATCCGTCGCGATGCCTACCAGGCGGTCCAGCCACCATCGACATACAGGGTTTGGCCTGTAATGTACGACGATGCTTCGCTGGCGAGAAGAAGGAGCGGCCCTTTAAGTTCCTCCAGCCGCCCGGTCCGCCCGAGCGGGGTCAGCTTGTTGATTGCGGCATGAATCTCCGCATCCTCGAAGATGCCGGCCGTCATGTCTGATGGAAAGTAGGCCGGGCCGAGCGCGTTGACATTGATCCCGTACTGCGCGAGGTGCACGGCCAGATCGCGGGTCAGGTTCACTACCGCGCCCTTTGAGGCCGCGTAGGATGCCGCCGGGGCCGGCATCGAGGCCGCGAATCCCAGAATCGACGCGAGGTTGATGATCCGCCCACCCTTGCCAGCCGCGATCATCGCTTTCGCCGCCGCCTGATCGGTCAGGAAAACGCCGGTCAGATTGACATCGATGACGCGCTTCCAGTCGCCGAAAGACATCGCCTCGGGCGGTCCGACCGACGCGACACCGGCATTGGCCACCGCGATATCCAGCCGACCATAGGTAGCGACGGCCAAATCGACCGCCGCCTGCACCTGACCAGGATCGGTCACATCGGTGGTGACGGAGACTGCCTGATACCCCTTGCCGGTCAGATCGGCCACCGTGCGCTCGGCGTGCGCTCCATTGATATCGGCACAGACGACCGATGCCCCGGCCTCGGCCAGGGTCTCGGCAAATGCAGCACCCAATCCAGCACCTGCCCCGGTTACGAGGGCAACCTTGCCGGTGAGATTGAAGAGGTCATTCATGGCAGCCTCCATCGCTCCTCAGGACGGTCAGGAATCGTGCGGATCCGTGCCGTTCATTTCATACCTGGAGTGTGGCGGCCAGGGGGTCACGGACGTGACCAGTTCCCGACGACAGAGGCAACAATCGCGCAACAAGACCGCTCAATCGGTCGATTTCGCGCGCTGGGCGGTGGCGCCGAGGTCGGCTTCGACAAAACGGGCCAGGAGGAAAAGCAACGAGGACAGCCGGTTGAGGAATCCCACGATGTGCTCGTTCGTGATGATCTGCTCGCGATAGAGATGCACAGCCTGGCGCTCGGCCCGGCGGACAATCGCCCGGCAGAGATCGATCGCGGCGCTGGGCTGTGTCTCACCGGGAAGCACGAACTGCCGGGGGAGTTCGATCTCGGCGGTGAGCGTATCGGTCAAATCTTCAATTCGCTGGACCCATTCGGCGGTCGTTTCGAAAACCGGCGGCCGGGTATCCGTCACGAAGGCGAGATCGGCCATGACGCGGTACAGATCGCGCTGGATCTCGATGATGATCCCGGAGACGCGCTCGTTCACGATCTGGCTGCGGGCCACTCCCAGGGCCGAGGTGGTCTCGTCGAGTTCGCCGATCAGATCGATCCGCGGATCGTCCTTGGTGACACGTTCTCCAAGAAGATCAGTCTCCCCAAGATCCCCCCGGCGGGTATACAGCTTGCGCATAAACGTTTCCTTGAGATTGCGGGCGTGCTCGAATCACGTGATCCGTCCGTTGCAGAAGGTCTGGATTGCATTCTACGAATCCGTGATCGGAAATGCGCATCCGTGGTCGTCCGGAGCTAAAGGTCCGGACTGCATCCCAAAAAGTCCGCTGAAGGGACTGGCAAACGACACCTGGTCGGCAGGCAGCCAGCGGTCCAGTTTGCGCAAACGGTTGAACCAGTGATCCCGCGTTCGTCTGGAGCTAAAGGTCCGGACTGCATAAGAAAAAGTCCGCTGAAGGGACTATTAAAATGGCTTTGACTGGCGAAGAGAGAGCGAGGGAGGTATTCGGTGTCCTACTGGAGATTGCATTACCACCTCGTTTGGGCAACCAAGAAC
>JAPXRQ010000214.1:0-5136 GCA_033813515.1 Thermomicrobiales bacterium | reverse complement strand
TTGCGTCCACTGTTGCGTCGCGATACATCACGACCGCGCATCTGGAGTCTGAAGCCGCCCTGTATGGCGATGTCACGGTCGTACGCGGAATCTCTTCTCATTTCGAGACCGCTGGCCGCGGGACGCGCGTCAGGCACGCCCACGGCCAGCAGATCGCTATGTGCCTACGAGGCTGCAACCGGCTGGATGCCGTTTACCCACTCGCCCGTCTCCGAGTTGGGGAAACCGCCCAGCACCAGATTCAGATTTGCCCACCAGCTCACTGGCATATTCCACGCATTGTCCGCGCTCGGCCAGTTCGTCCAGTAGGTCGAGTTGAATGGCACCAGCGCCGGCGCTTGCACGATGGGGATCACCGGCAGGTCGGGCAGCCAGATGCTCATGGCCTCGTGGAAGAGCTTCATCATCGTTTCCTGATCGTCCGGCGACGTCGCCATCATCTGGTCGACGATCGCGGAAAACTCGGGGTTGTTGTAGCGGAACGAATTCCGCTCGTACCACGGCGCATTCTCACCGAGGGGCACGTAGTTCTTGACGTTGAAGAGATCGAGATTCTCCGCGATGTAGCCCGGGCAGAACGCCTGGTAGGAGATGTCGTAGTCACCCTTCAGCAACAGTGGTTCGCGGGCGGCCGTCGTCATCTGCTCGACATTGACCGTGATCCCGGCGGCGCGCAGCTGATCGGCGATCACCTGAGAAACCTTCACGTCTTCCGCTGAGTCGGTGGATACCGTGTAGTTCAGCGTCAGATCCTTGGGATCGATTCCGGCCTTGGCGAAGAGCTCGGCGGCTTTCGCTGGATCGTAGGTGACGGGATGCTCCGCGTAGAGATCCTGGACGGAATCCATATACGGTGTGATCGCGTCATAGTTTGGCCAGATGCCCTCGGCCGGGACCGTGATGCCTTCGTAGGCAAGTTGCACGATCGCATCGCGGTCGATCAGATAGGAGATCGCCCAGCGAACGTCCGGATTGTCAAAGGGCGCGCGGCCATTCTGAATCATGAGGGCGCGCGGGCAGGGGTCCGCCCAGGCATACGGCAGATCCTTGGTCCAGGCCGAAATATTCGGATTCTGGGCAGCGACCTGCTGGAAGGTGCCGGCCGACAGAATGCCATTGACGGTCACATCGACATCGTTGGAAGCGAGCGCCAGCGCAGCCGTCTGCTCATCGCCCAGATAGACGAAATCGACTTCTTTCGGTCTGGATGCGTTTTCCCCGAAGACCTTGGTTCCCCAGTAGTCCGGATTGAGTTTGTAGGTGATGCCATTCTGCGAGGCAGTGTCCAGCAGGTACGGTCCGGTGCCGATGGGGTTCGAGTTCTTGAACGCCAGCGGATCGGCTTCGTTTTCCCAGATGTGCTTCGGCAGAATCGTCAGACCGCCCCAGATCTGCACTGCTGGAAAGGCTTCGCGATAGAGATGGAAGTGCGGATTCGGTGTTGTGAGATTGAACACCGCGGTCAACGGATCGGGCGTATCGATCGAAGAGACCGCCCCATTCGCATCGGACGCCCACTCCATAT
Organism: Thermomicrobiales bacterium; assembly: GCA_033813515.1. Classification (GTDB taxonomy): domain Bacteria; phylum Chloroflexota; class Chloroflexia; order Thermomicrobiales; family UBA6265; genus DASQCG01. The sequence continues at coordinate 3,611 of JAPXRQ010000214.1, read as the reverse complement.
CGGGATTCGCGCGCAAGAGGTCGTAGGTGAACTTGATGTCGTCACTGGTGAACGGCTCGCCGTCGCTCCAGGTCACTCCGTCACGCAGATGCACGGTCAACGCGCTGTAATCGTCGTTGTACTCGTAGCCGGTTGCCAACCAGGGTGTGAATTCGCCGGTTTGCAGATTGTTGTAGAAGAGGTATTCGTACACAACCTGATGCAAGCCGGTGTTGGAGCGGCTGGCGCCAGCGTAGAGGTTGAGGTTGGTCGGATCGTCAATTTGCGCGCTGATCGCGACCTTGAAGGTTTCCTCGCGCGTCGGCTCATTGTCCTGGGCCGCGAGGGTTGGGATGCCGGCAGCGGTCATCATGAGAACCGCTACGGCAAGAATCGACCATAACCGCTTGTGTTTCTTCACGTGTGCCCTCCTTGTGCCGAGCATTCGGCACGCGAACTGGAGATGCGGGTTCTTCCCGCAGGTTCTCGTAGCGGCCCCCATGCCGCCTGGGCAGATGTTCGAGCGCGGTTCGATGCCGGGGGCGGATCCTCCTTCCTGTACAGGCTATCGGCCATCCCGGAGTGGAGCGCCATGCCGCTCCGATGGATGGTCGTCTGTCGATCCAGTCGTATGCTCCAGCTCATCTCCCCAGGTCCGACTCGGATCGGCAACTGGAATAGAGCCGATGAGCAACTTGGTGTAGTCGTGTTGTGGGTGCTTCACCACCTGCTCCGGCGTGCCTTCTTCCACTACCACCCCGCGATGCAACACGAGGATGTGGTCGCTGATTTGGTAGGCCGTCGCCAGGTCGTGGGTGATATAGACGAGCGAGATACCGAACTGTTCCTTGAGCTGAAGCAGATTGGTCAGAATCGTGACGCGCAGCGAGGCATCGACCATCGAAACGGGCTCATCCGCCACGATCATTTTCGGGCGGAGCAGGAGGGTGCGCGCGATCATGATGCGCTGCCGCTGCCCACCGCTGAGCTGATGTGGATAGCGCCCGAGGGTATCGGCGGGATCGAGCCCGACCGAGCGCAACGCCCGGTCGATCATCTCGGCTTCCTGCTCGCGCGATGATGCCATTTTGAATTTGGCGATCGGCATTGTCAGCACATGATCGATTTTGTAGAACGAGTTGTAGACCCCATAGGGATCCTGGAAGATCGCCTGCACCTCGCGCCGGTAGGTGCGGCGTTCATGGCGGGAGGCTTTGTGGAGATCTTTGCCGCGATAGAGCACCGCTCCCGCGCTGGGCGCTTCCAGACCGAGCATCAGATTCGCCATGGTCGATTTGCCGCTGCCGCTCTCCCCCACCACCGCGGTGATGGTGGGCGGATCGGCGTGCACGGCATAGGAAAAATCGTCCAGTGCGATGGTTTGCTGCTGGCTGAGCATGCCGGCGCCGCCAAAGATCTTGGTGACATTGCGCAATTCGAGAAGTGGGGCGGTTGTGGATGTGCTCATGCGGTCGTTTCCACCGTGGCCGCCATCGATTTCAATCGTTCGAGATCGTGGAACGATTCCCGATGATCGAGGGTTGGCAGACTGTCCATCAACAACCGGGTATAGGCATGCTGGGGATTGGCGAAGATCGAAAAGACGTCATTGTCTTCCAGAATGTGCCCATAGCGCATCACCGCGACCCGCTCGGCGAACTGCGCCATCAATCCCATATCGTGCCCGATCAGGATGACCGCGCACCCGATCTCATCCTGTACTTTGCGCAGCGTTTCCATGACGCGCCGTTGCACCACCACATCGAGGGCGCTGGTCGGTTCGTCGGCGACGATGACTTTCGGGCGCAGGCTGATGGCGGTGGCAATGCAGACGCGTTGTTTCATACCGCCACTGAGCTGATGTGGATAGAGATCGGCCACCTCGGGATCGAGTCCGACCGAATTCAGCAACTCGGCAAGATGCTCCCGATAGCCTGACTTCGAGAGTTCGACTCCATGTGCTTTGAGACTGTCGATCATCTGAGCGCGAATGCGAATCACCGGATTGAGCGAATTCATCGCCCCCTGGGTAATCAGCGAGACCTGCGCCAATCGGTTGCGCCGCATCTGCTCCTCAGAAAGCGAAAGCAAATCGACCCCGTTGAGCAGAATGCGGCCGGTGATCTGACCGGGAGGCTTGATGAGCCGCATTACCGCGAGCGCAATGGTCGATTTTCCGGAACCGGATTCGCCGATCAATCCCAGCCGCTCACCGGGTTGCAAGCTCAGAGAAACACCGTCCACCGCATTGAGCGGACCACGGGCGGTGGGGAACTGAACGCGGAGATCGTCGATCTCGAGCACGGGCATCGGCATCTTCCATCGGGCATTCGTCAGATCGAGAATACCTGCATTGCCTGCGCGGATTCGCTGCGCGAAGACGGACCGGGAACTGTGCATTAGCAGAACTGTGCTGCTAGTGTATGCAACCCGAACCCGCTACGTCAAAGGTTGTGCAACCTTTAATGGATTGGTGCGCGCCGCGCCAGCGGCGAATTGCTCCAGCAGCCTGATCGCGTATTCCAGCATTGGCAGTGACCGGGGTAGCTTCCGGAACTGCTGGCGTGCTCGCGGTAGCATGGGGCATCGAGTGCCTCCCGGACCGCGCTCTCATTGTCGCCGGACGCCCGCCGGTGCAGTCCAGCCGGGCTGTTCACGCTCCAGCAGAAACGCTACGGTCGCGAATTTCGACCGATCGAGCCCCGGCTGCAGCGCAGAATGGGACGTTCTCGCTCCGTGCAACCTGGTCCCGTTGCCGGTAAAACAGAGATTTACTCCTTTTCAGTGATGCCGGCCAGCGTGCTAGCCAATATCATCGTCGACGCTGGAGGTTCCAGCCGCATTTGGCTGTGCAGTCCTCGCTATCGGCTGTATTTCGAACCGGCAGGAAACGGATCGGTGGCGCTCATTGGACACTCGATGAGGACGCTGAGGTTCTGAGCAATACCCAACCACAGAACAGTGCCCTCGGTGCATGAGACAAGCGCTGTCGCGTTGATTCTCGTGAGCATCGCCGGGGTTGGCCGAGGGGGACACGTACCAGTCTGTCCATTCGCCGATCGGCGCGGTAGGAGAAATGCTCGGATGTATGACGTCAGCGCGCGTTGTATGTTCCCGCTCCGAATTATTGAACATCGATGAAGCTGCTCCGCCATTGATCCCCTCGATCGCTGTCGATGTGGATCGCTGAATGCGGGCATTGAGGGTCGAAGCCATGGCAAAGACAACGAAATCAGGACAATTGCAACGGGCCGCAGTAGCGATTGCCCGGCCAGAGGCGCCACTGGTCGCTGACCTCACAGAAGAAGGGCGGCAGTTGCGCACCGGGACGCCGCGCTCATCTCACGCTGGCTGGACGCCACCAGCCGACCGGCCAAACCCGCTCGACCTTCTGGGCGAACAGGACAAGACCCGCGAGCAGGATCTCGTGCCGATCCGGTATGGGCGCATGATGGTCTCACCGTTTGCCTTCTACCGTGGTTCCGCCGTGGTGATGGCACGGGATCTGGCGACAACCCCGACGACCGGTCTGCGGGTGCAGGCGTGTGGTGATGCGCACCTGGCGAACTTCGGCACGTTTGCCACGCCGGAGCGCAACCAGGTGTTCGATATCAACGACTTCGACGAGACGT
>JAPXRQ010000213.1:0-5138 GCA_033813515.1 Thermomicrobiales bacterium | reverse complement strand
CGCGCTCGAACCCGTGCGAGTCCTCGACCTGGCGGCAGTACTCGTCGATCAGATCGGCGCCTTCCTCAACCTCGCCGATTGCCTCGGCCCGGTTCTTGCCGCACTCGATGATCAGCAGCGCGGAGAGGAGGAACTTGCGCTCCCGGATCAGTTCGGCCGCGCGGCGCAGGATCGTCACCCGCTCCATGTATGGGCGCGATGACCAGCCTGGATAGGCAGCGCGGGCAGCTGCGACCGCATCGTCGACATCCTGCCTCGTGCCAAGCTGGAAGTTGCCGAGCACAATGCTGCGATCGACCGGCGAGCTGGCGGCGAAGGTCTTGGCCGCGGTCCGCTCCTTACCATCGATGATCATCGGGTAGGTCTTGCCGAGCAGCCCCTGAGCCTCGTCGAGGGCGGCATCGAACGATGCGTGCATCCGCTCGACCTGCTCGGGCGTTGCGGTATAGGTGATCTTTTCCTGGGTCTGGGACATGGGTTTACTCCTCGTCAAACTTGCCGTTGATTTGTGTCAGCTCGATCTGGTTGCCAAACGGATCGCGCACGAAGAACCTCGGTCGGTTGTGAATCGCAATCGTCTCATCGATCTGGACGCCTGCCGCCTGGACCCGTTCGCGGAGCCCTGCGATATCGTCCACTTCCAGGCAGAGGTGCTGAGCGGTGGATCGGTTCTCGTAATCATCATCCACGAAACAGTGGATCTCGTCCTCGTTGTCCCCGACGGCGAACCAGGTCAGGCGGGTGGCATCCAGTTCGCTCGGGACGCGCTTTTCCGGGATGCCGAGGACCCCGGTGTAGAAGCCTCGAACCTGATCTGCTCCACCCATCGGGATCGGAATGCTGACGTGCTGGACTCGTTTGACGATCACGGTACTCTTCCATCGAGATCGATTGCGCCGACTGTGCGCTCGAATTGGATTCTACTGCGAAGGGGTTGCGTGCCGTGATGTCCCAGGCGAGTTCGAACCTGCATGTCAGCACCCACCCGCTGGTCGCGCACAAGATCACCCTGCTCTCGGATATATCGACCGGGATTGTCCAGTTCCGCCAACTGGTGGCCGAGTTGACCCAGCTGGTGATTTACGAGGCGACGACCTGCCTGCCGACGCAGCCACTCGAATTCACCTCGCCGCTGGAGGTCGCAACCGGCCAGGAAGTCGCCGGGCGGATCGGGCTGGTGCCGATCCTGCGGGCCGGGCTGGGAATGGTCGACAAAGCGGCGGATCTACTCCCCTTCGCGACCGTGTATCACATCGGGATCTATCGGGACGAGACCACGCATCAGCCGGTGAGTTACTACAACCGGCTGCCCGAGGACCTGAGCGACCAGACCCTGTTCATGATCGATCCGATGCTGGCTACGGCAGGTTCGGCCTCGGCGACGGCCGATTTCCTGAAGCAGCGCGGGGCGACATCGATTGTGTTCGTCGGGTTGATCGCCGCGCCGGAGGGTGTCGCGCGCATGGCCGAGGAGCATCCGGACGTGCCGTTGTACGTGGCCAGGCTCGATCGCGAACTGGACGAGAACAAGTACATCCGCCCGGGATTGGGCGACGCCGGCGACCGATTATTCGGCACGATGCCATAGGGAAGTCGGATGTCATATGTCAGAAGTTGGATGTTAGGCGACTTCAGGTAGAAGCGCTCTGTCAACGTTCAACATCCGACATTCAACATTCGACTAGCGTCTTAGCGGAGGAGGTTCGGATCAATACCGGCCATGACGACGAGGTCGTCGAGGTCGCCGGTCAGGGAGAGGTCGACACCGGCCTCGGCCAACACGGCGCGGAACTTGTGCACCAGCGCCATCTCGTCCTCGTTCAGCGCGTAGCCAAACTGGGCAAGCGCGGCATCCAGATCCTCACGCGCGACTTCACGGAAGGCGAGATCGGTCATCGCCTGCTCGGCCAATCGGCGCAGGACATCGATGCGGATGTTTTCGTTATTGGCCGGAATCATCTGAAGGCGCTCCTGGCAGATCCGAGTGGGCCAGCACGCCATCTCGTGAATCGATTGTACACGGGTGTTTGCGGCCCGGGCGATAGAACTTCGGTGTGATCGCACAAGCACGCCATCGTTGCTTGCCTTACGTCTCGGCAGGCTTCGCGGTTTCCGGCTCCTCGTAGTCCGACTCGATCGCCAGCGACAGCCAACGGCTCTCGGGGAACGCATCCAGCAGCAGAATCTTGATCCCCAGCGTCAGCGGCAACGCCATCATCGCGCCGATTGCCCCGAACATCCCGCCCCAAAACAGCACGGCGATCATGGTCACGACCGGCGAGAGATTGAGCATATCCCCCTGGAAACGCGGGCCGATCACGCTGTCAAAAAACCCGTTGATGATCCAGAAGCCAAAGAAGACGATGATCGCCGTCGTCACGCCCTGCGTCGCCAGGGCCACAAGCATCGGCGGAACCAGCGCGATCCAGTACCCCAGATACGGAATGAAACTGCAGATGAACGAGACGATGACCCAGAGCCCAACCTGCGGTACGCCCAACACGATCAGCAGGATGCCATCGCCAACCGCCGCCGCCAGTCCGAGAATGGCGCGCGCCACCATCGCCTGCCCGACGATCCGGACAAACTCCCGCAGCCGCCCGAGATTGGGATTATCCGGTCCAAGCGCATGCACGAGGCGCCGTTTCGCAGCCGACGATTCAAAGAGCGCGTACGTCAGGATCAACAGCACAAACACCACACCGGCCAGTGCGTTCACAGTCCCCGGTAGCACCGCCTCAACCAGATTGACCAGCTGATCCAGATTGATGTGGCGCGATACATCGGACGCCGGAACGTGAATTCCGCGATCGCCCAGCCACGCGTTCAGATCGGCCCGTTTGGCCGAGATCCGCGCCTGATACGTCGGCAGGTCGTCGATCAGATCTGCCAGCCAGGCAACCGCGAACCAGGCCAGGACGACGAATGTGCCGGTCAGCGTCAGCACCGGGGTGAAGACCGCGGCCCAATTGGGGAGGCCGAGGGCGCGCAATTTGGCCACAATCGGAAGGCAAAGCAACGCGATCCAGAAGCCGATCAGAACGGGTGTCAGGAAGTCCGCGGCCATGCGCGTCGTGGTCAAAATGATGCACGCCGCCGCAATGAGCACAACAACCCGGAAGACACTGGCGTCGCTGTGTTCGCCAGCAGTCACCATCACCGATGGTTCCTGTTGACTGCCAGCCGCGCCCGATTTCCCGCCATCCACGCGCCAAACTCCTCGCTCGTCTCGCCAATCTAGCACGTGCGCCATCTGCGATTCCCGGCACCCCCACAAAACCCATGCCATCCACATGCCGGTGCGGGAGCGTTTAGGATGACGGAGACCTGTCCCGCCGTCGCGACCGGAATCGACATGACATTGCCAACCACACCTCAAACCTGCCCCTCCTGCGGCATTACCCTGATCGGCCGACCCAGATTCGAGCGCCATCGGGTTTGCGACGAGTGCGGCCATCACCTGCCGATAGAGCCGGAGCGCCGATTGCAGGCCCTGCTCGATACCGGCTCGTTCCAGGAACTCGATCGCAATCTCCGCTCGACCGATCCACTCGCATTCATTGATGAGGAGCCGTACCGCGAGAAACTGGCCGCCGCGCAGCAATCGTTTGAACGAGGCGATGCCGCGACGTACGGCCGGGCCACGATCCATGGCCATCCGATGGTCGCCTTCGTCCTCGATTTCGCTTTCCTCGGCGGCAGCATGGGCGTGGTGGTTGGCGAGAAACTGGCCCGGGCGGCCGATCTGGCCCGCACCGAGAAGCGCGCCCTGGTGACGATCGTTGCGTCGGGTGGCGCCCGGATGCAGGAAGGTCTCCTTTCGCTGCTCCAGATGGCAAAGACGGCGAGCGCGGTTCAACTGCTGAGGGATGCGGGCCTGCCGTACATTTCGGTGCTGACCAACCCGACCACCGGCGGTGTGTTTGCCTCGTTCTCCAGCCTGGGTGACGTGGTCTATGCCGAGCCGAACGCGCTGATCGGGTTTGCTGGTCCGCGAGTGGCCGAGCAGTTCCTCGGCAAGCCTCTCCCGCCGGGCAGCCACCGGGCCGAGTTCCTCCTCGCGCACGGCTTCGTGGATGCGGTTGTCCCGCGCCAGCACCAGCGCTCGGCAATCGGCCTGACCCTGGATTGCCTTGGCTCCCGGATCGAACGGCATCGACGGGCAAAGCAGGCATCGGGTCCGCTGGAAGGGATCGAGCCGTGGGATGCGGTCCAGATCGCGCGCGATCCAAACCGCCCGACTTCACTGCACTATGTGGAAGCCGTAACCGATATCTGGCTCGAACTGCATGGCGATCGCTCCGGGACCGATGACCGGGCCGTGATCGCCGGGATTGGCCAGATCGAGGGGCAACCGATCGCGATCATCGGGTTCGAGCGAGGTGGTGATCAGGATCCGGTCGATCGGCGGGGCGGCAGACCGATGCCCGGTGGCTATCGCAAGGCCCAGCGAATCATGCGGATGGCCTCCCGCTTCAATATTCCGCTCGTCTCCTTCGTCGATACCCCTGGCGCCTGGCCGGGGCTGGAGTCGGAAGAGCAGGGACTCGCCTTCGAAATCGCGACCACGATGACGGCCATGATCCGCGTCGATGCGCCCACCGTGGCAGTGATCGTCGGCGAGGGCGGAAGTGGTGGCGCGTTGGCATTCGCGGTTGGGGATCGCGTACTGATGCAGGAGCGGGCGATCTACTCGGTCATTGCGCCGGAGGGTGCGGCGGCAATTCTGTATCGGGATGCCTCACGTGCTCCGGAATTGGCCGAGCGGTTGCGGATTACCGCCGCCGACACCAGGCGACTGGGAATCTCGGACGGAACCATTCTGGAACCGGCCGGCAATGCCAAGCTCGATCCGGCCGCGGCCGCCGTTGCCGTCCGCCAGGCAATCCTGCTCCACTTGAGCGAACTGGAGCGACTGCCAGCCGACCGTCGTCGCAAATCCCGTTTCGAGCGCTACCGCAAGATCGGCAGTCAGTACATCACCGGCGAGCGATCGTGATCTGGAGACAAGGCGGGTTCAATCGGCGAGCAGAAAGATGCCGATCAATACCAGGATGAGGAAGACAAGCGGCCCGAAGAGCACGGCCGGCGATCCCGCGCGGCGAATGCCATCCCGCAGCTTCGCCGACGAGTAGGAG
>JAPXRQ010000212.1:0-5150 GCA_033813515.1 Thermomicrobiales bacterium | reverse complement strand
GCGGCGAGGAGTTCGGTCCAGTTGGTCGGAGTGGCGGTGATGCCAGCCGTGGCGAAATGGGCCTTGTTGTACCACATGCCCACGATGCCCATTGCCCAGGGCACCCCGTAATTCTTGCCCTCGTTTGCGTAGAGCCCGAGCGCCGCGGCATTGATCGTGTCGCCCCAGCCATCGGTCGCCAGATCTGCCGTGATATCGCGAACCAGGCCGGCCGCAGCGTACTGATACAGGACGCCACCGCCCCAACTCTGGAACATATCGGGGGCATCGCCGGACTGCATGACGGTGGTCAGCTTGTCCTTGAAGGCCTGATTCTCGAGGATGGTGATGTTGATCTTGACATTCGGATTGGCAGCCATGTAATCATCGGCAGCCTTCTGAAACGCCGATTTGCCAGGATCGTTCTGCGAAATGTGCCACCACTCAACTGTGGCGGTGTCCTGCGCGCGGACGATGCCCTTGCCCGGCAACGCGAGCGCGGCAGCGGCGGCCGAGGAACCCAAAATGACATTACGACGCGTTGTGCGCATGGGGATACTTCTCCCTGATGAACCGGTATGCCAACGATGCTTCAGAAGACGACCACGTCTCCCTGACCGATTTACCGAACCGCCCGATCGCGGATCAGCGCTGGAACTGGAGGGCCCCTTCCGGTTCCAGCGCCGCCTGCATGCGAGCGGCCCGGTTACTGTCCTGCCGGAGGCCGACAGGAATCGCGAATAACCAGCGAGGTCGGCAGAAGCACACGCTCCCCTTTCCGCGCGGGATTCCCAATCAAATCGAGCAGCATCCGCGTGGCGGTTGCGCCCATTTCGTAGAGCGGCTGACGAACTGTTGTCAGCGGTGGATAGACATTGCTGGCGGCGGGAATATCGTCGAAGCCAATGAGTGAGATGTCGTTCCCGATGCGGCGACCACTATCGCGAATGGCTTCCATGGCGCCGAATGCCGAAACATCGTTGGCCGCAAAGATGGCCGTCGGCACGGGATTCAGCGACAGCAGTTCGCGCGCGCATTCAAATCCGCGCGGTTGGTAGAAGTTGCCGGTCCGGATCAGGTCGGGATCCGGCGAGATGTTGTTATCGCGGAGGGCCTGCTGGTAACCCTTGAGGCGATCGACCGCGCAGACCATTTCGGGGTTGCCGGTGATCATGCCGATGCGTTTGTGCCCGAGTTCGATCAGGTATCGGGTTGCGTCGTATCCGCCCTGGTAGTTGGTGGCGCCGACTGACGGTCCGGTTTCATTCGAACCACGGTGATCGATCAGAACACAGGGAAACTTGCGCTCCCGGAATGTCGTCAGGTATTCGCTGGATGCGGTGGGCAGGATCAGTAGCAGCCCATCGACCATACCGCCGGTGAGCGTGGCCACATGGGCGGACTCGCGATTCTGGCGATGGCGGGTGGTGTAGAGCATCAAGTCGTAACTGGCTGCGGCCAGCTCGGAATCGATCCCGCGGATGATCTCGCTCATATAACTGGAATCGAGATCCGGCACGACCAGGCCGATGACCTGAGACTTGCCGCCGGCCAGACCACGGGCCTGACGATTGACGACGTAGCCGATGCGGTCGACCACCTCGTTGACGCGCAATCGGGTTTCTTCGGAGACGTAGCCCTTGTTGTTGACGACGCGGGAGACCGTGGCGTACGAGACATCGGCTTCGCGAGCGACATCTTCGATTGTGACCCGGCCTGGTGGTTGACTCGACATCGAGCGAAATCCTGAACGGCGGACGACTGGCGTTATGTAAGCGCTTACCTACGGGCGAACGATTCGTCCTGGTGAGGGTCGAATGCACGTCTGCAGATGTGTGTAAGCGTTTACAGGGCCAGTATGCCGCGAAATTCGCGAATGTCAACCAGTGGTCGTGCGATTTGGATCGGACTTGATAGAAAGGCACCAGGGGACATGGTGCGAGAGTGAAAACCGGTTGCTGTTCCCGGCTTGCGTGCGCTTGAGTAATTGTTCGGGTTTCTGGCGTCCTTCCTTACCTGAGCACTGCCTGGAAAAAATGCACATTCCAGATTGGAAAATATGGCACTTTCATAGTGGAAAATATGACACTTTCAGGTTGGAGAAAATGACACTTTCAGAATGCTTTTATGGTAAGATCGGTTCATGTCAACCTATCTGCCGCGCACAATCGACCATGAACTGGATGAACGCCTCGCAGTCAGCGGTGCGGTACTCCTAGATGGACCCAAAGGTTGCGGGAAAACAGCAACCGCTGCGAAACGCGCCGTTTCCACCATCCGCTTCGACATCGACCCAACGGCGCGAGCTCAGGTGGACCTCAATCCAGAAATACTCTTCAGTCAGCCGACTCCAATACTCTTCGACGAATGGCAGCGTGTTCCGCAAATCTGGGACCATGTCCGACGGCATGTCGATGACTTGCGGCAACGCGGCCTTTACATCCTGACTGGCTCATCAACCCCCACAGATGCACGCGAGTTGCATTCCGGCGCAGGTCGGATAAGCACCTTGCATATGCGTCCAATGGCACTCGCCGAATCCAGACATTCCTCTGGCGAAGTCTCGCTCGCTGCCCTACTTAGGGGAGAAGACCAATCTGCCCGACTCTCAACAATGACTGTTCCAGATCTGATAGCAAGGATCGTCATTGGCGGATGGCCCAACCTTGTGAACGAAGACGAGCGATACGCACGCCGTTGGCTGGCCGACTATCTCACTCAGATTGTCGAAATAGATCTCCCAGCCCTGGGAACAACCCGGCGCGCACCTGTCCGCTTGCGCCGGACCTTGGCCTCCTTGGGTCGTGGAGTTGGTCAGCCCGTCAAAATCACCGAGTTGGCTACAGACGTCGGTGGAAATGATGGCCAGTTACCCGCCAGGCACACAGTCTCGGCCTATCTTGATGCATTGGATCGCCTTAGGCTGACTGAGAACTCCCCGAGTTGGCGACCACACATGCGGTCGCCAACTCAGCTTCGTGAAGCACCAGTCCACTACTTTGTCGATCCGTCAATCGGCACAGCTGCTCTCGGTGTGACCTCCAAGGATTTGCTGGCTGATCTTGGTGCAGCGGGCTTCCACTTCGAAGCACTCGTCGTTCGAGATCTACGCATCTACAGTCAGCCACTGGACGGACATGTCTATTCATGGCGAGAAGGCAGAGGTCGGCTCGAAGTCGATGCAATTGTTGAGACTCCGAGCGCCTGGGCGGCATTTGAGGTCAAGTTGACCGGCGATCAGGCCGTTATCGACAAGGCAGCCGCATCGCTCCTCAAGTTCGCCTCTCTGGTTGATACCTCCAGACACGGGGAACCGGCGGCGCTCGCCGTGATCACGGCGATCGGTGGTGGTGGCAAACGTAAGGACGGTGTGCACATCATCCCGATCACCGCGCTGGGTCCGTAACCTACCCAAGCGGCTCTGGGCGCGCCACTGTCGTTTCGAGCTCAATCGCCCGCCCTTCTTCTGACGCCTGGTGAATGGCGTGCATCGCCTCCAGGACGTGCAGCGAGAGTTCGCCCGAGCAGCGCTGCGTCCGGCCCTCCCGGATCGCGGCGGCCATATCCGAGATCCCCAGTCCGCGGCTGTTCTCGGCGTAGGGCCGGGTAACCGCCACTGCCTCGCTCCCCTCAAGTGTCTGGGTGCGAAGGCCGATCTCGCCGCTGAATATATTCGGATCCGGGCAGAGCAGTGTCCCCTCCGACCCGTAGATCTCGACCCGCGTCTCTTTGGCCCAGGTATCAAAACTTGTCGTCAGGCTCACAACTGCGCCTTCAGCAAAATCGAGCACTGCCGCGACGTGGGTCGGGATATTGACCTCAATCTGGCGGCCGGCGTTCGGCTGGCTGGTGATGGTCCGCGTCGGAAAACTGCGTCGGGCAACCGCGCTGACACTGCCGATCGGACCCAGCAGCGAGACCAGGGCGGTCAGGTAGTAGGGCCCCATATCGAAGAGCGGACCCGCGCCAGGCTGATAGTAGAAATCGGGCTCGGGGTGCCATCCCTCATGACCGTGACAAAGCATGCTGGCCACCCCGGCGACAGGCTTTCCAATTGCCCCGTCGTCGATCAACGCTCGACAGGTCTGCCATCCGGCTCCAAGGAACGTGTCCGGCGCCGATCCAATGCGAACTCCTGCCGCCGCCGCCTCGGCGACCAGCCGTTTGCCGTCCTCGAGTGCGATAGCCAGCGGCTTCTCGTTGTAAATCGATTTGCCAGCGGCAATTGCGGCGAAGGCAACACTGGCATGCGCATCCGGCGTGGTCAGATTGGCGACGATGGTGACCGCAGGATCACCAAAGAGGTCCTCTGGCGAACATGCACGCGCGATGCCGTACTTCTCCGCCTTGGCCCGGGCGCGAGCGGGATCGAGATCCGCCACCGCGACAACCGCGAGCGAGGGATCGGCGGTCATGTTTTTGAGGTAGATGTCGCTGATGAACCCGCACCCAATAATGCCGACGCCTGTTTGATTCATGTTGCGCTGCCCTTGTCCGGCGTGATGGTTCGCCGTGCTACCCGACTGAGAATCTAGAGCGCACCCGCAGCCCAGCGGAGGCCACGCTCGACGATGGTGCTGGCCTCGGGGACATTGAAATCGCTGGCGACATGGCCGAGCGAGCAATAGAACACGCGGCCCTTGCCATACATCCGCTTCCACGCAATCGGCATGACCGTACCGGCGATCCAGGGAGCGTACTCACCGCCGAACGTCGTCGTGGCGAGAACCTCGTTGGAGGGATCGACATGCATGTAGTACTGCTCCGAATGCATCGCGAAGTCGTTCAAACCCGCCATGATCGGATCGTCGTGGTTCGTGATCTGGACGGTGTAATCGATGATGTTGCCGGGGTGGGCTACCCATTGCCCGCCGATCATGAACTGGTACTCGGTGTTGTTGCGAAACGCATCTGCTGTTCCGCCATGCCAGCCACCCACATTGACACCGCTTTTCACGGCCTCCAGCAGACCAGCCTCTTGCTCTTTGGTGATGGTGCTCATGGTCCAGATTGGGACGATCAGATCGTAGGAGCGGACAGTGTCCACATCCAGAAAACAATCCAGGGTGTCGACGACGGTGAGGTCGAATCCGTTCCGCTCAAGAATGGGAACGAAGTGATCGACGCATTGCTTCGGTTCGTGACCTTCCCAGCCACCCCAGGTAATCAGC
>JAPXRQ010000211.1:0-5197 GCA_033813515.1 Thermomicrobiales bacterium | reverse complement strand
TCCCGAGACGTTGGCGCCCGACGGGGATCGCTGGCGATTTGACCTCAAGCTCGCGAATGCCGCACTGCTTCGGCGGGCAGGTGTTTCTGCGGCCAATATCGAGATCTCCAGCGTGTGCACGGCCACAGAGACCGATCGCTGGTTCTCCCATCGCGCCCAGGGTCCACTAACGGGACGCTTCGCCGCTGTCATATCAATCAACGGAGATATGTAACTGTGACCGCCCCTTCTTCGACCATTGAGGACCGACTAGCCGCAATCCAGGGCCGGGTGGCAGAGGCCGCCATGCGATCTGGTCGTGATGCCGGCGATGTCACGATTGTGGGTGTATCCAAGACAGTGGCCTGGCCGGAGATCGCGCGGGCGTACGATGCTGGGCTCCGCCATTTTGGTGAGAACCGGGTGCAGGATGCCCGTGCCAGGATTCCGGCCGATCATCCAATTGATTTCATCCTTCACATGATCGGCCAATTGCAGACGAACAAGGTTGGCCAAGCTCTTGACTTGTTCGACACATTCGAATCGATCGACCGGCCGTCACTGATCGACGAACTGGAGAAGCAGGCAGCGAAACGGGAACGGATCGTTCCGGTTCTCCTGCAGGTCAATATCGCGGCTGAAGATCAGAAAGCAGGCTGCGATCCGGCCGATGCTCCGGCGCTGACTCGCCAAATCGCGACGTGCGCACATCTCTCCCTGCAGGGCCTGATGACGATGGCGCCGCTGGTTGAGGATGTCGAGTTGGCCCGTCCGACCTTCCGCGGGCTACGAACACTGCGCGATCGCCTCGCTGACGATCTCGGTATCGCGCTCCCGACACTCTCCATGGGAATGAGCAACGATTTCCCAATCGCGATCGAAGAAGGCGCGACGCACGTCCGCATCGGTCGCGCCATCTTCCAATCCTGATCAGGTGGCCGGAGTAGCCTCTGGCGCCGGTGTCGGTGTCGCCGAGGGTTCGCCGGTCAATTGCTCCAACTGCGCCAGGATCGCCGCCAGGTCATCCTGCGCTTGACCGTATGCTGCCCAGTCGCCATTGGCCAGAGCCTGCTGACCCCGTTCGTAGGCCTCGTTTGCTTGCTGAACGAGTGATGCGACATCGGTGGCCGGGACTTCGGTGTCACCGTCGTCAATCGGCGGCGTTTCGCCACCAGTCCCAAGTGCTCCTGTCAGTGCCTCTTCAAGCGTTTCGCCCATGTACACCTCGGTCTGCGTCGCGACGATGACGCGCTGCAGTTCCGGGATACTGGAACCACCGGTGGAGCGGAGGTAGAGCGGCTGGATGTAGATCACCGTCTCGTTGACCGGGATGATCATCAGATTGCCTTGCAGCACTTCGCTGCCGGATTGATTCCAGAGCGTCATTTGGGCGGCGATGGCCGGATCCTGGTCGATTCTCGCTTCCACCTGTTGCGGGCCGAAGACGGTCGTTTGTCGGGGGAATCGATAGACGTAGAGCCGCAAGCTCCCGTCCGGATTGGCGCGACCTGCCATCCACGCCGTCATGTTCTTTCGCTGGGAGTTGCCACCCGGCACAAACGGCCGGACCAACGTGAAGTCGGCCGTCGTCTCGCCGGGAAGCGGCACGGTCAGGTAATACGCGGGCATCTCGTCGCGATCTGACTGATCTTCGAGCAGCGATTCCGAGACCAGACTGCCCGGGATCGCCCACCGATCTTCGCCGTTGTAATACTGGTCGGGATCGTTGACATGGATGGCGCCGTAAATGCGGCTTTGGACGTCGTACAGCGTCTCGGGATAGCGGAAGTGGGCAGCGACGCTGGCTGGAGCCTCGGCGATTGGTGTGAAGAGCGTCGGGAACATGCGTCCATAGGCATCGGCAACCGGATCGACTTCTGCAGTGCGGTAGAAGATGGTCTCACCCGTGCGGGCATCGATGGTGACTTTGACGCTGCTGCGGATGTAGTTGATTCCGTCCTGCGGGGTCGCCATCGGGAAGCGGTCGGAGGTGGTGTACGCGTCGACTACCCACATCAACTTGCCGTCGGCGATGATCAGGTATGGATCCTCGTCGAGGGTCAGGAACGGGGCGATTTCCTTGATACGTTCGGTGATATTTCGATGCAGAAGGAGCGTCGACTGATTCGTGATGTTCCCGGACAGAAAGACATTGCGATCCTTGAGCGCAATCGCCGAGATCAACTTAGTCAGCATGTCGTCGGTACGAATCCCGCCGACGATCTCGTCCTGGGTCAGGGAGGTGGTGGCATCAACATCCGGCAGCGCGGTGAACTCTGGCTGTTTGGATCCGACGATGACCCAGTTCAGATCGGCCTCGCCGTAATAGATCTCAGGATAGGTAACGGCATACGGGCCGGTGCCATCCGGCGGAATCTGGCTGACGTAGTAGACCGGCAACCCTGACGCCGTTGCCTGATCGACCGGGCTGACCACCAGTCCGTATCCGTGGGTGTACACCAGGCGTTGATTCGTCCAGGTCTGCGCGTTGTCCGGCAGTCCGACCTGATTCATCTCGCGCGCCGCAATCAGGATCTGGTCGGTCGACCCCTCATTGATGTACCGGTCCGTGTCCACATCAACGTAGCTGTAGTACCCCGCGAACGAGGTCACCTCCTGGAAAGTGGTCTGCGCGACCCGATAATCCCAGAGCCGGACATTGGAGAGCAGCGCCGGATTCTGCTCTAGCATCGGGATGTTGATCTCGCCGGTGCCCGAAAGTTCACCGTCCGAGATGTTGGTCAGGCCATAGGCGAAGGTGGTCATTGCCAGATTGTTGGCAATGTACGGTCGTTCCTTGTTCAGTTCATCTGGATTGACGATCGTGTTTTGCACGAAGAGCGGAAGCAAACCGTTGACCGCGATCGTAAAGACCACCATCACGATGGCAACGATAAAGATCTCGCGCCGGGCAGGAATGCGACGGATGGCAAAACAGGCAATTCCGGCGATCACCAGCAACAGCGCTGCCGCCCAGTTCGCGATGCGAATGGCGTGATCGTCGACATAGGAGACCCCGTAGGCCGCACCGCGGGTCGAATAGACCAGACGCAGATTCTCGATCCAGAACCAGATGCCAGCCAGAATGAGCAGGACGCCACCAAGCGACAACAGATGTCGAAGCGCGGTCGCTGGAAGTGAACCCATGTTGCGCAGGTTCAGGCCCAGTCGAATGAGGTAAACGAGCGCCGTGACCGCGGTGGCAACCAGCACGGCTGCACCCAGGATGCGCCAGATCAGCTCAATCGCGGGCAGTGCGAACAGATAGAAGCTTGCATCGCGGTTGAAGACCGGATCCTTGATGCCAAGCGAGCGTCCGTTCCACCAGAGCGCGAAGATTTCCCACTGATTGGCCGTCCACCAGGCAAGTACGACTCCAGTGCCGAGGGACGTTGCCAGCACGATCCAGAACAGGAAGCGATCGATTCCGCGCACGAAAGCATTGCGCTGATCTGTACGGCGGGTCTTGCGGAATGCGATGACTGCCGATCCGCCGACCGTGAGCGTGCCCAGTATCGTGACGAACAGGAACGCGGCTACCTTCAGGAATGCCCGTCGAATCAGCACGTTTTCATAGCCGAGATCGTTGTACCACCACCAGTTCATCCAAATCCTGGCGGTCGTGAAGAGGAACAGAATCAGGGCGCCGATGATGGCCAGGAGGATCAATCGCCGGCGATTGGCGGTGGATATCTGAAAGCGCGGCTGCCTGGGCGCAGAGGGTCGGGGTTGAGTCGCCGCGGTCGGAGGTTTGGGTTTCGATCGAGAGAAGAATTGGGACATCGTGACGCGAAACTCCGGGTTAGCTCGAACCGATCGATCCTGGTACGTACGGGAAGCGTACTATTGACCGCATGGAAACCCTGTCTCCTCCCGTGCCATTTCGCTTCCAATCCCTGGCCAGCGGCAGTTCCGGGAATTGCTATCTGCTTCAGGCCGGTACGGATACTGTGCTGATCGACTGTGGCATCGGTATTCGCCAGATCACCGCCGCCTGCAATAACTGGGGCGCCAACGATCGCAATCTGACCGCCGTCGTCATCTCGCATGAACACGGTGATCATGTCCGTTCCCTTGACGCGATCCGGCGGCGCGGAGCTCCGATTCTGGCCACACACGGCACGGCCAATGCATTGCGCCTGGGATCCGATCACTACACCCGATTGGTTCACCTCGAACCTCGCCAAATTGGGGGCTTGGAGATCGTTCCTGTGCCAACGTCCCATGATGCGGCCGAACCGACAGGCATTCTGATTCGTGTTGCGAACGTCACGATCGGCATCATCACCGACCTCGGCGAAGTCAATGACCAGGTGACTGAACTGGCCCAGATGTGTGATCTGCTGGTGCTGGAGAGCAATCACGATCGGGATATGTTGCGTATGGGCCCCTACCCTGCCCATCTGAAACGACGTGTGGCCGGCAAACATGGGCACCTCTCAAACGATCAGGCGGCAGGTTTGATCGGGGAGATCGTCACTGCCAACGCGGGACCGTCCGAGATCTGGCTGGGACACCTCTCCGCGACCAACAACACACCGACTGTCGCCCTCGAGACCACCGTCAGTCGGCTGCGCAAAGGCAATCTGATGGTTCCGGTGACGGTCCTCCCGCGCGGTGGTGTTGGTCCGACCTGGACCGGCTCGGCTCCCCGTCATCGTCAACTTCAGCTCATGGCGGAAATGTGAAATCGCGCCGTTCCGTGCGTTAATTCAGCCGGAATACCGGGGGCACGCCGAAAGGGCCATCAACTGGACGCAATCATCCAATTGCACGATCGCATGGCAATCACCATGCTTCTTTTTATGGGTGCCGTCGGGCTGTGGGGAATGTGGTCATTCCTGCGGGGCGGTGTGATGGAAGGCAGCCTGAGCGGTGCACTGATCATCGGCCAGGTCCTGATCGGTATTCAGGGCGCTCTTGGAATGGTGCTCTTCACCAATCATGAGCGACCGGCCGATTCAGTCCACATCCTCTACGGCATCGCGGCGTTTGTGACTATGCCGTTTGTCTGGAGCTATGTGCGGGAGCGACATCCCCGGCAAGGGCTCTTCTTTTACAGCCTGGCAGCGCTCTTCATCATGGGCCTGTCGATCCGCGGCATTGCCACCGGAAGTTGAGTTGGACCCCTCCCCTCACCCATCGGTCCCGATGAGTTTGCACAGGTTCGCATAGTTATTGACACCCCTACGGCCCGAGCGTACAATCTGACCGTACA
>JAPXRQ010000210.1:0-5218 GCA_033813515.1 Thermomicrobiales bacterium | reverse complement strand
TTTCTGGCCGGCGCGGAGGGTCAGTTTCCAGCCTTCGCGGGACATAACCAGTTCCTCGCCGGGGGCGCGCCAGCCCATGCAGGAGGCAAGCCAGCCGGCGCAGAGGAGGCCGCAGGTGATGCCGGAGCGGCCCTGCTCGTCGCGACGGGCGCATTCGATGACGACCTGTTCGGCTTCGTGGAGGCTTTCGAGGTTGGCATCGATATCGAAGAACTGGGCGATCATCTGGCGCCAGGAACTGAGGCGGGTCCAGGCCATATCAGAGACGCGGAGTTCGTCGCTGCCTTCATCGATCAGCTTGCAGAGGTAGTTGAGGGCAGTTGATGGATCGGGGCTGTAGGACGAATCGACGACGATGCGATCGGATTGATCGGCGAGGTCGCTGAGGACCGGATCGTTTGCGAAATCGGGTGAGGTGCACCAGACGAAATCGGGCAGATCGGGAACGAGGAGTGGATTGGCGACGCTGGCCAATCGTTCGCCCTGGCCGCGAACCGAGATCACCTCGATGCGGGTGGGGGCGTGCGGTGGTTTGTTGGGGCGTTCCTCAATATCGATCGAGACATCCAGCGACTCGTTCTTGCTGGCGGTCGAGGCGAGCATGACGATGCGGGACGGGGTGATATCCGGGAGGTTGGTGACGAGGCTGGCCAGTTCGGCGTGGCGGGCGTCGGAATCTGTGACGACGACCAGATTGACCGTCTGGGTGCGCATGGAGGCGGATTCGGCGACCGCGCGCGAGAGGCGATTGCCGGAGCGGCGTTCGGCGGAGATATCGGCCCACATCTCGCTGAGTTTGCGGCCGATGGCGTTCGGGCTGATGGAGGGCGAGCGCCATTTGTCGGAGCGGGTCAGAGGTGGTGGAGGAAGCATTTCGGTCATGACGGACTCCTTACGGGCGACGCCATGAGCGGCGATCGCTGGCCATGAGCAGTTCGGCCTCAACCGGGCCCCAGGTGCCTGCCTCGTAGGTCGGGAGGGACTGGGTGGTTGGCGATTCCTTCCAGGCATCGATGATGGGCTGGACGAGGGACCAGGCGGTGTCGATCTCGTCGTCGCGGGCGAAGAGGGTGGGATCGCCGAGCATCGCGTCGAGAAGGAGGCGGACGTAGGCATCCGGTCCGGCCTGGCCGAAGGAGGCGCCGTAGTCGAAGTCCATCTGGACCGGCTGTAGTTTGGTGCCGGCGCCGGGGACCTTGGCGGCGACCCGGAGAGAGATACCTTCGTCCGGCTGGATGCGCATGGTCAGGACGTTGGGCGGGAGCGACTGACCCTCGGTCAGTTTGAACATGAGGTGCGGGACGCTGTTGAACTGGATGGCGATTTCGGTAACGCGCCGGGGGAGGCGTTTGCCGGTGCGCAGGTAGAACGGAACCCCGTTCCAGCGCCAGTTGTCTATTTCCAGTTTGAGGGCGACGAAGGTTTCGGTCTGCGATTCGGGACTGACGCCGTCCTCATCGCGGTAGCCGACGACTTCGGTGCCGGCGACATAGCCGTGCCCGTATTGGCCGCGGACGACGCTGCTGGCGATGGTTTCACCGGTTGGTGGGACGACGGAGCGGAGCACCTTGACCTTTTCGTCGCGGAGGGCATCACCGTTGAAGAAGGCGGGAGGTTCCATAGCGACGACCGAGACCAGCTGCAGCATGTGGCTCTGGATCATGTCCCGCATGGCGCCGGCTTCTTCGTAGTAGGTGGCGCGGTTTTCGATCCCGAGGGATTCGGCGACGGTGATCTGGACCTGATCGACGTAGTGGCGGTTCCAGACTGGCTCGAACAGGACATTGGCAAAGCGAAAGGCGAGGACGTTCTGGACCGTCTCTTTGCCGAGGTAGTGATCGATACGGTAGACCTGCTGCTCAGCGAAGACGGAATTGATGGCGGCGTTCAGGTGCTGGGCCGAGCCGAGATCGTGACCGAATGGCTTCTCGATGACGATGCGGTTCCAACCGTTGGCGCGGGGGTCGCTGTAGATCTCCTGACGGCGGACAAGGCCGGCGGTGCCGAGACCAGCGGCGATGTGCTCGTAGAAGCTGGGTGGTGTGGCGAGGTAGTAGAGGCGGTTGCCGTTGGTGCCGCGCTCGTTGTCGACGGTTTCGAGGCGTTCGTGCAGGCGCTGGTAGACGGCAGGATCGTCGAAATCGCCCTGGACATAAAACAAGCCGCGGGCGAAGGACTCCCAGGTGTCATCGGTGATGGGGCGGGTGGCGAACTCGGAGACGGCCTTGCGCATTTCCTCGCGAAAGTCGTCATCCGACCATGGGCGGCGGGAGATGCCGATGATGGTGAAGCCTGGTGGGAGGGGGACGGTGACGTAGAGGTCGTAGAGCGCGGGCATGAGTTTGCGGGAGGTGAGATCGCCGGAGACGCCGAAGATGACCATGGCGCAGGCCTGGGGGTTGCGATCGGCGGCGAGACCGGCGCGGAGCGGGTTGATCACCTTGGTCGGTGCTACGAACGGGGGACGCTCCGCGGTGAGCGTGCCGTTGGGGGCGCCGTTAGTTTGAACATCTGTCATGGACTTTACCTCGATCGACGGCGCTGGAAGCCGTATTGATCCCGCGAGAGGCGCCGCTGATTAGTGGGCGACTTCCTCAGATTCTCCTGTTTCCCAGTTGGCGTGGAAGACGCCGGGTTTGTCGGTCCGTTTGAACGTATGGGCGCCGAAGTAGTCCCGTTGGCTCTGGATGAGATTGGCGGGGAGGCGTTCGGTGCGATAGCTATCGATGTAATCGAGGGCGGCGCTCATGGCCGGGACGGGAAGTCCGTGGGTGCGGGCCAGGATGACGGCTTCGCGAATGGCGGGGCCGCTGTTGTTGACGGTTTCGGCGAACTCAGGCGCGAGAAGCAGATTATCGAGCGCCTTGTTGTCGTTGAACGCCGACATGATGCCGCCGAGGAGTTGGGCGCGAATGATGCAGCCACCGGTCCAGATGCGGGCGAGTTCGGAGAGGTTGAGGCCGTAGCCGTAGGTGTCGGAGGCGGCGCGAAGGAGGGCCATACCCTGGGCGTAGGACGAGATTTTGGAGACATAGAGCGCGTCTTCCAGCACACCGAGAAGGCGATCGCGATCGGCTGGATCGGGAGCGGCGACATCGGTCGGGCCGGTGAGGATCTTGCTGGCGCCAACCCGGCGGGGTTTGAACGACGAGATCGAGCGCGCGAAGACGGCGGCATCGATGACCGGGATGGGGGTGCCGAGATCGAGCGCGTTTTGGCTGGTCCAGCGGCCGGTGCCTTTTTGTTCGGCGGCATCGAGGACGAGTTCGGCCAATGGTTCGCCGGTCAGCGCGTCTTTGGTTGCGAGGACCTTGGCGGTGATTTCGATGAGGAAGGAGGAGAGTTTACCCTCGTTCCAGCGGCCGAAGGTGGCCGACATCTCATCGGGAGTCATGCCGAGGACGCGCTTCATGATGTCGTAGGTCTCGGCGATGAGTTGCATATCGCCGTACTCGATGCCGTTGTGGACCATCTTGACGTAGTGGCCGGCGCTACCCGGTCCGCAGTGGGTGACACAGGCGCCGTACTCGGTCTTGGCGGCGATGGCGGTGAGCATCGGCTCGAGGATTTCATACGACTCGGACGGACCGCCGGGCATGATGCTGGGACCCCAAAGGGCACCCTCTTCGCCGCCGGAGACGCCCATGCCGACAAAGTTGTATTTCTTGTCCGCACTCTCTTTGGATCGCCGTTCGGTGTCCTGGAAGAAGGAGTTGCCGCCGTCGACGATGATGTCGCCTTCGTCGAGGAGTGGTCCGATTTCGGCGATGACGGCATCGACGGGTGCGCCGGCCTTGACCATGACGATGATGCGGCGGGGGCGATCGAGCGCCTGGACGAATTCCTGGACCGTGTAGGCGGGCTGGACATTGCGGCCCTGGGCGCGCTCGGCCATGAACTCTTTGGTGCGGGTGTCGGTGCGGTTGTAGACGGCGATGGGGAAGCCGTTGCGCTCGATATTCAGCGCCAGGTTTTCTCCCATGACGGCGAGACCGATAACGCCGACGTGGCGATTCTCACCTGTTTGATCAGACACGCGAAATCCCTTTCAGGCAGTTGGTTGCGATTGACTAGACGGGCGACAGTTGGGCCTTTTTGGCCCCGACGCCGGCGAGCAGGGAATCGAACGACTTGATGAAGGACGCGATGCCCTCGTCCTCGAGCTGGCTGGTGACAGCCGCGATATCGATCCCGGCGGCGGCGAGATCGGCCATCTGCTGATGGGCGAGATCGAGATCAACATCGACCGTGCGGGCGACCGTGCCATGATCGAGGAAGGCCTCGATTGTCTTGGAGGGCATGGTGTTAACCGTATCCGGACCGATGAGTGTGTCGACATAGAGGGTGTCCGGGTAGGCGGGATTCTTGGTGCCGGTGCTGGCCCAGAGTGGCCGTTGCGGTTGGGCGCCGGCATTGCGGAGAGCGGTGAAGCGTTCGCTTTGGAAGATCTCGCCGAACTTCTCGTACGCGAGTTTGGCATTGGCAACGGCAATCTTGCCCTTCAGTGCCTCGTACCGGGCGGCGTTCGCAGGATCGACGGCAATTTTCTCATCGAGCAGTTTGTC
Organism: Thermomicrobiales bacterium; assembly: GCA_033813515.1. Taxonomy (GTDB): domain Bacteria; phylum Chloroflexota; class Chloroflexia; order Thermomicrobiales; family UBA6265; genus DASQCG01. The sequence continues at coordinate 653 of JAPXRQ010000210.1, read as the reverse complement.
GACAAGGGCATCGACCCGGCTGACGAAGAACGAGGCGACGGAGGCGATGCCGCTGACCGTCTTGCCCGCAGCCTGGCGAATCTCGAGACCTTCGACGAAGGCCCAGGCGACACGCTCGTAGGCTTCCAGGGAGAAGAGCAGGGTGACATTGATATTGATTCCGGCGGCGATCATCTCCTTGATGACCGGCGCGCCTTCGACGGTGCCTGGAATCTTGACCATCAGGTTGGGGCGATTGACCGACGCCCAGAGACGCCTGGTCTGTTCGCGGGTGGCATCGGCATCGCGGGCGGCATCGGGGAAAACTTCGATGCTGCAGAAGCCATCGTGGCCATTGGTGGCGTCGTAGAGCGGGCGGAAGAGATCGCAGGCGGCCTGGAGATCGGCGATTTCCAGCGCTTCGAAGGTTTCAGCAGCCGAGAGACCGGCAGCGATTGATTCGGCGATCTGGGCATCGTAATCGGAGCCGCCAGAGATTGCCTTTTCGAAGATGGTTGGATTGGAGGTCAGTCCGCGAATGCCGACCTCGTCGATGGTGCGGGCGAGGGCGCCGCTGGTGAGCATGGCGCGGGCGATATCGTCCTGCCAGATGCTCTGACCTTGATCGGTGAGTGCCTGAACGCGAGGGTGAACCATAGTGGGCTCCTTTACTT
>JAPXRQ010000209.1:0-5232 GCA_033813515.1 Thermomicrobiales bacterium | reverse complement strand
ATTGCGGGTGGTTCCGGCGGAGACAAGATCAACGGCGATGGCGGCGCAGACAACATCTATGGGGATTCTGATGACGGACTTCCATTGCCAGGCAACGACACGATTGATGGCGGAGCGGGCAACGATATTCTGCACTCGGCTGGCTCTGGCGTGTATACGCTCGAAGCGAATAATCCTGGCAACACACTTTCAGGCGGAGATGGCGACGACCAACTCTATGGAGATATTGGGCCAGATACCCTCTACGGGAACAACGGCAACGATCAGTTCAACGGAAACGCTGGTGCCGACGTCATTGGTGGTGGACCGGGAGATGACCTTGGCACCGGTGGCGATGGCAACGACATTATCGGCGGGGGCGATGGAAATGACGGCTTTTCAGGCGGCTCCGGAAATGACTACTTCGACATGGGTCCCGGAGACGACGCGGCCGTTGGACAAAATGGCGACGATATCCTGATTGGTGGTGACGGCACCGACGAGCTTCGCGGGAACAACGGAACCGATGCCCTTTATGGCATGGACGGAGTTGATCAGTGCTATGGCGGGGCTGGAGAAGACCTGGGTGATCCTACGTGCGAGTTCTATGACGAAGACGGTGACTAGCGATCTCGCCAACCAACCAGACACGTTGCACATCCGGTCGTTGACAGATGACGGCACGATTCGTATCGTGAAGAACAGTTCACCCCCGAACTGGCGCAAATCGATGAGGTTCGACGCATGCGAGATGGATTCATTCGCTCTCTTGTCGTACTCCTGCTGATAGCATCGGCATGGTCGAGCACCGCAGATCGTGTTGTCGCGGCGACCTGCTTTGGCCTTTCGGCGACCATCACCGGCTCCGGCACGATCACGGGGACTGCTGGCACCGATGTCATCCTCGGATCCTCAGGTAACGACTCCATCACCGGCAATGGTGGCGACGATTTCATCTGCGGCAGCGGCGGGAACGATCAGATCATCGTCGGCACAGGCACGACGAAGATTGATGGAGGATCCGGCAACGACAAGATACTCGCCATCGGCGGCTCAAACACCATCGGCGGTGGCGATGGCAACGACGACATCACGGGCGGCTCCGGCAAGGACACCCTCTCCGGTGGGAATGGCGCCGACAAGGTTCGCGGCGAGGGTGGCGACGACACCGTCCGGGGCGATGCCGGGGACGACTCGATCGCCGGTGGCGACGGCAAGGACAAACTGTACGGCGGCGATGGCGTGGACAAGATCACCCTCGGGACTGGCGACGACACCGCGTATGGGCAAAACGGCCGGGACCGGATCTACGGGCAGGATGGCAACGACACCATCGACGGAGGAGCAGACAACGATTCCTTCTCTGGAAATGCCGGGAACGATCTCGAACGAGGTGGCGATGGGATCGACAAAATGGTCGGCGGCTCCGGCAACGACCGATTCGAAGGCGGGTCCGGCGACGACCGCATGTATGGGGAAGACGGCACCGACTATCTCTTTGGAGAGGACGGCAACGACTATCTGTCAGCCGGTAACGATGACGATCTGCTTATCGGCGGCGAAGGTAATGACGTGCTCAACGGCGGCCGCGGTAACGACACGCTCGGCACGGAAACTACTAATCCCACCGTTGATGCCGAACCCGGGAACGACACGCTGGATGGCGGCCCGGATGGAGACTGGATTTTTGGTGGGAGCGGCGATGACAATCTCCAGGGGAGCGATGGCAGCGATGTCCTGATCGGCCAAGGTGGAAACGACACTGCCGATGGTGAGGATGGCGACGACGCCGTCGGTTGGATGTATCTCTACGAAGGCACGGATATCGATGCCGGCAACGATATGATGCACGGCGGTCCGGGAAGCGACCGCATTTATGGCAACAGCGGCACCGATTCGATCTTCGGCGACGACGGAGGCGATTTCCTCTGTGGCAACTGCCTCCCCGTTCCGGGCGATGAATCCCCGGGAGACTCGATTTCTGGCGGCAATGACGGCGATACGATCATCGGCAGCAATTACGACGATGTCCTGAATGGTGACGGCGGAAACGATCAGATCTTCGGTCGGGAAGGTGCGGACAAGGAGTACGGGGGCGAAGGCGACGATTTCATCGGACTCGCTGATACAACCTTCAGCTCCGATTACGACCCCGGCGCCGATACGATCTACGGCGGACCCGGCAACGACTCGGTAGCCGGCGGAAGTGGCGTCGACTTCATCTACGGCGAGGACGGAAACGACGAACTCTGCGGTGACTTCGCTGGTCAGAGTTCCCTGAATGGCGGCGACACGGTTTCAGGCGGTGCCGGCGTCGATCTTATCTATGGGTCGTGCGGTGGCGAAAACGACTATGAACCCGGCACAGTCGTCAACACCCTGTCTGGCGGCTCAGATCTCGATCAGATTGAGGGCGGCAGCGGCATCGACAACGTCACCGGCGGAACCGGCAACGATGTGATCACCGGCAACAAGGGCGACGATTGGTTGGTCGGCAACTCCGGATCGGATTACATGCAAGGCGATGCGGGGAACGACATTTGCGACGGCTCCCTCGATTTCCTCGACGACTACGCCAGCGGAACCTGCGAGATCCAGTACAACATCCCCTGACGCTGTACGCACGATGACCGTATCCTTTCTGGCATGATCATCCTGCTGAATTCGTCCAAAACCATGGTCTCCGCTCCCATCAAAGGCGGTCGGCAACGGCCAGCTCTGCTCGACGATGCTGAAATGCTCGATGCGCAACTCAAGGCGATGGATGTTGCCGACCTGCGCAAGCTGATGCACATCTCCGAAAAGCTCGGCAGCGAAACGCATGGCGTGATTCAGAAGTGGTCAACCAACGCCGGCGCTCAAACCCCCGCCATCGAGGCATTCCAGGGCGACATCTACCGCGGCCTGATGGTCGATCTGCTCTCGGACGACGATCGCCGGTATGCCAACGAACACATCCGCATTCTGTCCGGGCTCTACGGGATTTTGCGTCCGAATGATCTGGTCATGCCCTATCGCCTCGAGCTCATGTATGCGCTCTCCGGCGATGGATTCCGCAATCTCTACGATTTCTGGGGCGATCGCGTCGCTGCTACCTTGCCGAAGCGAGGCATGATCTTCGATCTGGCCTCCGAGGAATACAGCAAGCTGATTCGTCCCTTCGTCGACGAGAAGCGCGTGATCGAACCGGAATTCCTGACCGCGGCCAGAGCAGGGGACGAGCCGACCTTTGTCGCGGTGCATGCCAAGGTCGCGCGCGGGGCGATGGCGCGCTGGATGGTGACCAATCGCGTTGATTCGTTGGACGGGCTGCGGGCATTTCCGCTGATGGGGTATCAGTTCGATGCGGACCGGAGTACGGCCAGTGAGCCCGTCTTTGTACGCGTCGGAGCTTTTCCGGTCGCCAGGTACGACGGCACGTAATCCGTCAGGCGCCGATCCCGATTAGCCCAAGCACCAGAATCGCCAACACGAAAAGCGCCATCCCGAACAGAACGCGCTCGTGATTTTGATTCAGGTAGATCGCAGTGATCGCCACCCGCACAGTCGGCGTGAGGATCAGCACGAGCAGCCCAAGCTCGATGAATCCCATCGCCGTTCCATCGGCAATGTTGTCGACAATGGAACGTGGGCTGACATCGTAGGTCGCCCCCGATTTGCCAGTTGCTTCATCCAGTGACTGTGGTGCACCTGCATCGTGCCCAGCCAGGAAGAGCACCAATCCCAGGAGTACCAGGGCGCCGGAAATGATCACCCCGCCGCGAAGCACGACTGCTGTCGCGCGCGCCAATCGGACATCGGCCGGTCGTGCCTGCAGTGGCGTCGGGATCGTGCTCATTCCAAACCAAATCCCTTGGCGATCATGTTCAGCGCCGTGAGCGACAGGACGATGATGAATGCAATGCGGACAGTTGAACTCCGGAAGCGGACCAGGGCCCTGGCGCCAAACATTGAGCCGAGCAGGATGCCGAGCGCGACCGGGGCGGCGATCAACGGCAACACCTCACCGCGCCAGTAGTAGATCCCGGCGCTCGCTGCTGCGGTGACACCGATCATGAAGTTGCTGGTCGCACTCGAGACCTTGATCGGCAGACGCATGGCCGTATCCATCGCCAGCACTTTGAGCGCACCCGATCCGATCCCAAGCAACCCGGAGACCACGCCAGCCACGATCATCAAGCCAAACCCGGGCCAGACCCCTGTGACGGGGTAGGCGATCAGTCCGTTCTTCGTTGGCATCGTTCCCGAGAGGTGCAATCTGGCCGCGAGGGGATCTTCCTCGAAATCACCGGCGCCATCATTCCCGACCTTGCGGATCATCAGTGCGGCACTCACCAGGAGAATGAAGCCGAACAGCAGGAACAGAATTTTGGTGCCGATATGTGGAGCGAGCAGGGCACCCGCAATCGCGCCGGATGCGGTGGCAACCTGCAGAAACGTGGCGACCCGGACATTCGTCAGTCCGTCCCGAACCAGGGTTGCGCCGGCGCCACTGCTGGTGGCAATGACCGAGACGATCGAGGCGCCAATGGCAAGGCGGATATCAATTCCGAAGCCAATCGTCAGAACCGGCACGACAAGCACTCCGCCACCAAGCCCAACCAATGCTCCGATCATCCCCGCCCCCATCGAGGCGAAGAAGACGATGATCATGAAAACTTCGATGTCATGCATGCGGTTGGCAGGCGATCATGGTGATAAAGTCACGCTCGGACGATATGTGGAATGCACAGGTGGAATCCTAGACCAACGCTGCCCGGCGCGTAGTTGCAGACGACGCAAATCGTTTGTCACCGGTATGCCAGCGGCGGCAACGAGCTCAGCTGGACATGGGCAGTTTGACGGGCACCCCGGTGCGGCTGGATTGGTAAATCGCAAGAGTTCTCTCCGCTGCAATAAGCTCAATCAAATATGTTCTCGATGCTCTTCGAATGTGTGATTGCAGCGACCTCGACCTCGCCTTCCATCAGGCGATACCAGATGCGATGCGAGCCGAACACGAATGATCTCCGCCATTCGTCGCCGGGTCGAATCGCTCGACCCATCTTGGGAAAGTCGCGGAGCGAATCACAAGCGGCGTAGAGCGCTGCAAGGTACGTCATATTTTGGTCCGTACCAAATCGCTGTTCTGAGTAGAAAGCGATTTCTCCAATGTCCGCGTCTGCCCGAGGTGAAAAGTAAAGTTCCCTACGAGGGGACGACATGGTCCGCCGGTTTCTCTCCGCGTTCGGCTCTCAGCTTTGCGTCGGCAAT
>JAPXRQ010000208.1:0-5233 GCA_033813515.1 Thermomicrobiales bacterium | reverse complement strand
CACATGACCTTTCCGTTGTTGCTGCCGGTCAGCATCACCGCCTGCATCCTCCGCACAATCTTTGAACTCAAACTGGCCGACCTGGTCATCACCATGACCTACGGCGGCCCCGGCGGAGCGACCGATACCGTCACCTCGTACATCTTCCGCGTCTATCGCGATCGCTCCAATGTCGGGTACGGAACAGCCATGGCCCAGGTCTACCTGGTGCTCATCATCGTCTTCATGCTGACGTTGCTCTGGCTCACCAATCGATGGATGCGGAGGTTCTCGTGAGTACGTCCCAGCCGCTCCACGATCCATATGCGGCATATCACCGGCCCAAGAAAGTCCGCATCCGCAAGATCATCGGCCGCACCCTGATCTACGCCGCCCTGATCTTCTGGACCTTCATCGCGCTCTTCCCGATCTACTGGACAATCACCACATCATTCAAGGTCGCCTCCGATATCACCTCGGAAGCAATCATCCCCTGGCGCGATTTTCAGCCGGACTGGAAGGGCTGGCGCTCGCTGGGCCTCTCGCCAGATACGATTGGCGTCGACTCCAGCACCCGCGCCGAATTCTTCAAGCGCTTCCAGAACAGCCTGATCCTTTCCCTCGGCGCCTCGGCCTTTGCAATCGCCATCGGATTGCTGGCGGCATACGGACTCGTTCGCTTCAACTACCGCTTCGCAATCTGGCGGAACAAGGACATTTCGTTCTGGTTCCTCTCCCAGCTCATCCTGCCGCCTGTTGCTCTTGTCATGCCGCTCCTCGTCCTGTATCGGGATCTCGCGCTCCTCGACACCCGAATCGGCATGATCATGATTTACGCACTCGCGGTTCTGCCAATCGTTATCTGGATCATGCGGGACCAATTCGCCTCGATTCCGGTCGAACTGGAACAGGCTGCCCTCGTCGACGGGGCAACGACCTGGGGCGCATTCGTGCGCATCGTCCTCCCACTGGCATTGCCCGGACTGGTGGCCGCCTTCATCCTGTCAGTCATCATCTGCTGGAACGAATACTTCTTCGCCGCGCTGCTCACCGCCACCAATGCCGTCACCATTCCTGTCATGGTTGCCAGCCAGACCGGTTCGCAAGGCATCAACTGGTGGACAATGGCCGCCCTCGCGACCGCAGCCATTCTCCCCCTCGCCATCGTCGGCATCATTCTCGAGCGGTACATCGTCCGCGGACTCACCGCTGGCGCGATCAAGTAGCCGCCACCTTTACAAACCCGTGCACAGCGAAACGACCGGAGCTGGTTTGCTCCGGTCGTCGCATCTGCAGATAGAGTTGCACCCAGGATCTGGGGCTGCTAGACGATCCAGGCGCTGATCCCGAAGATCAGGGCGATCAGGAAGATCACGATACCCTGGAGGATGGCGGCAACAATCGCGGTCACAATTGCCCGCCCAACGCTCATCTCCAACGCATGCATGATCGCCTTGACGTAGATCACGATCCCGAGGATTGCGGCCGCCAGCCCGATCAGCGCTCCGAGCACGGGAATGAATCCCAGGATTCCGGCGGCGCCAGTCACCGAAGCAAAGCCCGTCAGACGCAGGACCTGCCCCAGATCGGCCTCAGTCGTCGCCGACGCGAGCCACCGGGTGCCCACGAAATAGATGAAATACGCGGCAACCACCCACGCAATCAGCGAAGCGACCGGCACGACGATCGGCGAATACCATGCATCGCCTATCTGACCAATGCCAGCGAGGATGCCCGCCGCAGCGACCACAATCGCCGCCTGAGTCGTGGCTGACTGATCGTGCTCGACGTCCTCGTAAACCGGATCTTTCAACGTGACAATGCCGACAAGTCGATCGATCAGTTGCTGGCTGTTTATCGCCTGGCTCATGCACCCGCTCCCCATATCAATTGATGTACCCGCGCTAAGTCTATGCGACGGCGCGCATTTCGTTCGCAGGTGGCGGATGAGTGTGACGTTGGCAGTACGATGCTAAATCCACGATCGGGCTAGACGATCGCGAATCCGATGCCGAAAATGAGCAGGATCACGGCAATCACACCCAACTGGATAAGCCACGAACCCATCGCCGTGCCGATCGCCCGCGGGATATCCATCTCAAGCGAGTGCATGATGGCCTTGATGTAGATCACGATCCCCAAGAGTCCGGCCAGCAGGCCAATCACCCATCCGAGCACAGGAATGAACGCGAACACCCCAAGCGCCGCGGTGATACGTGCATACCCGGTCAAGCGCAGGACCTCGCCCAGATCTGCCTTCGTATTCGGCGCAGGAATCAACCGCGTGCCCACGAGGTAGATGAAATACGATCCGATCACCCATCCAATCAGGGCCGCAACCGGCACTATGATGAACGCGTACCAGCGATCCCCGGTCAATCCGATGCCCGACAGCAATCCAGCCAGTGCAACGATCAATGCCGCCTCGGTGGTTGCCGCGTGATCGCGCTCGATCTCCTCATAGACCCCATCGTTCAGCGTGAGGATCCCAATGATCCGCTGCACAATCCGCTCAAAATTCACCTGCCACGCTCCCCCAACTCAGTTAGTCGTTTGCAATCCAAAGCTTCGCAGATTCTTGGGTTTGCCACGGCTTGTTTGCCCGAAAACCAGCCACGTTGGACTGAGCCAGCACCAGTTCATCCGGCGAACCAAACCACAGCCCGAACAGATCGTCCCGTCCAACTGCGCGCTGGATGGCATGCAGTGCCGACCGATAGTCGTCGTCGTTCGTCGCCACCAGCGCCCTACCGATCGCCCGATCGACTGCCTCGTTGTGGTAGCCGCCAGGATTGAACCCGTTCACATTGCTGTTGACATCCCAATCCGAGCCGTACAGATCGAAGTCGGAAAATCCCGGATAGACGCTGTACGAGAACGCAATCATGTCGAACGAATGCTCGTCCAGCCAAATTGCATCAAAGCGATCGCCAGAGAGCGGCCGCACTTCCAGCACTATGCCGGCTTGGCGGAAGTCGGCCACGAGGGACTGCAGGACGGCTTCCAGTTGCGGATCGTCGCCCGTGCGCACAATCACATCGAACTTGAGCGCCGAGTCGTCGGAATAGCGCATGATGCCGTCGCCGCGCAGATCGGCGAACCCCGCCTTTTTGAGGAGCGCCTTCGCCCCTTCAGGATCAAATCCGGGGTTTACCAGTCCGTCCAGATACAGGTCAGGCTGAATGATGGTGCCCACCAGATCGGTCCGGGCGAAGGAACCAAATACCTCGCGCCCGTACCGCTCACGATCGACGGCCATGGCCAGGGCATTGCGGACATCCTGACTGCCGAAAACATTCGGATCAATCCTGGTCGGATTGTTGAAGTTGAATGCCGCGAACATCACGCGGGCACTCTCGGCGGCATAGACGGTTCCAGCCCGATCGCTGATGGTGGCCAGATCAGTGAACTTCACCGGCCAAACGAGATCGGCCTTGTCGTCATGCCAGGCCGCCAGCAGCGCCGCATCATCGGCCGGGAAATCGCACCGCATCTCGGTCGCCCATGGCGAGTTGCCCCAATACTCCCGGAACGCCCGGAAATCGACCCGACTCTGGCGAAAGTCAACCACCTTCCACGGCCCCGTCCCGATCGGCGGAGTGGTCAGCCAGTCAAAACCGCTCAGCGTGCGCGATCCTGCCGGTTGGCTCGTCCAGAAGTCGTTCAACTGCGCCTTCTGGAAAATCAGCTGGCTGGAGGCATTGCGGATCCAGTTACCGTCCGGCGCGCTGAGATTAACCAGCAGATTGAACTTGTCGGTCACCTCGGTCGTGGTCATATTGGTGAAGAGGTTATACGCACCCGAATTCCAGTCGTCGCGGTACACCTCGAACGAAAAGGCCACATCTTCCGCGGTCAGCTGGGTACCGTCGTGCCAGAGGACATCCTCGCGCAGCGTGTAACGGATCCGCAGACCGTCATCGCTCACGGCCCAGCTTTCCGCCAACCACGGTTGGGGAGCCATCGAGATGCCGTCGATCCAGATCAGCGGGTCAAGGTAGGAGACCGGGATCTGGAAATCCTGCTGGAATGCGACCGGATTGAACTCCTGGTTCGCCGCACCGACCCTGGCCAGACGGATCGTTCCGCCGCGCACCGGATCGCTGTCATACACCGGCCGCTGATCCCGCACGACGCGCAGGTTGCCAATCATCTCGGGACCGGACGCAACCGGACTGGCCACTGGCGATGCCGCCGGCGATGCCATTGGCGAGGCGATCGGTGAAGCCTCCGGCGTTGCATCCTGGCCGAACGACACGCGTCGGCTCGCCAACACGGCCGTGCCCGCTCCCGCGACGGTGAGCAGGCTGCGGCGATTGATCAGCCTGTCCTGAAGACCGCTGTTCTCGTTTGCAGAATTGGTCAAGGAACTTCGATCCTGTTTCAATGGCGCACGCCGCCACGGCAAAACGCAGCGCTGCGAAGGGGACGCCACACAATCGTGCAACGCGGGTCGCTCAAAGCATAGACCCTGTTGTCTTCTACGTCCGCCACCCGGTCACGGACGTTTCTTCGGTGTCTCCGCCTGAACGATCACCTGAACATGCCCGTTCTCGCCCTCTTCAGGTGCACCAGCCATGCCGGCAATCGACCCGTCGACCATGAGCGATCCCGGATCGCGCTCCTGACCAACCGCGTACCGCACCAGGTCCCACAACTGCTCGCGGAACCACTTGGCGACATCATCGCCCTCGACAGTCCGCCGGAGATTGTCGGCCCGTCTCCGCCGCTCGGTCGGAGACATGGTGAGCGCGGTGTAAATCGCATCGGCCGTGCCTTCGATATCGGCCGGCGAGATCACCAGCGAGTCTTCGCCGAGCTGCTGGATCGCTCCAGCACCCTCCGATAGAATCAGGACACCGCTGCGATCGTTGAGCAGCACACCTTCCTTGGCGACAAGGTTCATGCCGTCGATGATCGTGTTCACCATCAGCACGTCATACCGTTTCATCGCCGCCAGCGCGCGCGGGTAGTTCTCGCCCAAAATCAGGTGGATTGGCTGCCAACCTGTCTGCACATTTGCATACTGCGCATTCAGACGGACCACGATCGCGCTGACATCGTCGAGATACTCACGGTATTCCACAACGTCCATCCGCGAAGGCACCATGATCGCGATGAAACTGACCCGTCCTTCAAATTCCGGGTGCTTTTCCAGAAACCGTCCAAACGCATGGAACCCGCGGATGAGGTTTTTGCTCGGTTCAACCCGATCCACGCGCAGAATCGTGAACTCGTTCAGATAGTTCGGCAG
>JAPXRQ010000207.1:0-5240 GCA_033813515.1 Thermomicrobiales bacterium | reverse complement strand
GCTGTGGCGGAACGATGTGCTCCATGCCCTTCGCTCCGGCGCGACCAACGCCCTCGTCGCGGATGTCATGGATCCACACCCATTCACCGCCACCACCGCGACCTCTGTGCACGACGTCCACCTGCTGATGGAAGAGACCAACCGCTGGGCCGTCCCAATTGTTGAGAATGGTGTCTACCGCGGCATCTTCACGGTCGATCGCCTGCTCCACGTATACAAAATCGCGAGTGACCAGTCGTCGATCACCACACGAATCAAGCAGATTTGGCGCTTTGTCGATACACGGGTGCGTGAAGGAATCGGTTCCACCTAGGCACGCGAGCAGGTCTGGCGGAGTTGAACATCCTGCCCTGGCTTGCTACGATGGTGGGAAGACACGCACATTTGTGCGTGCGGAGGGGACATGAAGGTCTCAACCCGTGGCGAATATGGTGTCCGCGCCATGGTTGCCCTGGCCAAGCATTCAGCTGATAGCCCGGTGTCGATCGGCGTGATCTCGAAAGAGTCCGCTGTTCCATACGCATACCTGGAGCAGCTAATCGTGCCCTTGCGGCGTGCTGGCCTCGTCTCGAGCAAACGCGGCGCACACGGTGGATACGTCCTTTCCCGGGCTGCTGATCAAATCAAGGTCGGCGAGGTCTATCGGGCGATGGAAGGTCCGGTCGCGCCCATGGAATGTGTCTCGGAAAACTCCGACGAGCAGACATGTCCGCTCATCCCTGGCTGCCAAACCCGGCCGGTCTGGCTCAAGGTTCGCGATTCGATCGTGGACGCCATCGATTCGATCACACTCCAGGATCTGATCGAGAATCCGACGGTCGAAACCGCCAAGCTCCACTGATCTCGCGGTCAACTTCACCTCAATGATCTATCTCGATTACGCGGCCACCACTCCGCTCTCTCCGGCGGTCCTGCAGGGGATGTTGCCGTACCTGCAAGCGGAGTTCGGCAATCCCTCCAGCATCTACCAAATTGGTCAGCGTGCCCGCTATGCCGTCGACCGAAGTCGCGCCAGTGTGGCCGGCATGCTCGGGGTCGATCCGGCCGAGATCACCTTCACCGGTGGATCGACCGAGAGCAACAATCTCGCACTGAGCGGTGTGCTGTGGGCCGCCAAAAAGCGGGGAACTGATCGCCCGCACCTGATCACCAGTGCCATCGAACACTCCGCCATCCTCGAACATGCCGCCTGGCTGGAATCGATCGGATTCGCGGTGACCTATGTTGGGTGCGATGCCACCGGAACCATCGACCCGGCCACCATTGCCGCCGCGATAACTCCGCAGACCGCCCTGATCTCGATCATGTATGCCAACAACGAAGTCGGCTCGATCCAGGCTTTGCCCGAGATTGCGGCGATCGCCCACGAGTGCGGCATACCTGTGCACACCGATGCCACCCAGGCCGCCGGTCAGTTGCCGGTGGACCTTCGGACGCTTGGCGTCGATCTCCTTTCGCTGTCGGCGCACAAGTTCTACGGACCCAAGGGAGTCGGTCTGCTGGCAGCGAAGCGTTCCGTTGCGATCGATTGGCAGCAACACGGTGGCGGTCAGGAAGGTGGGCGCCGGGGCGGAACCGAGAATGTGGCCGGCATCGTCGGTCTCGGGCTGGCGCTGGAGGAGGCGGAACGCACCCGGGAAGCCTACGTCGCGCACACCCGATCACTCCGCGATGCGCTGTGGACCATGCTCCAGCATGAGGACACAGGTATCTCGCTCAACGGACCGAACCTGGATGCCAACCGTCTCGCCAACAACCTCAACATTCACCTGCCCGGCATCCAGGGCGAAACCATGCTGCTCAGCCTCGATCTCGCCGATGTCGCGGCCTCGGCCGGATCCGCATGTTCGGTTGGTCGCAACGAACCCAGCCACGTGCTGATGGCGATGGGCCAGTCTGCTGAGGATGCCCGCTGCGCTCTCCGCCTGACGGTTGGCCGACCCACCTCGGAGGCCGAAATCGCGGAGGCCGCCGCAATCATCGGCGAGACCATTGCCCGTCTGGCGATGATGACGTCCGGTTAAATCGCCTGCCGGATCGCCGATAATGGTCCTCGCGGGCAGATCCCACTGTCCAAATCTGGCAGGGGGACCCAGAGTGATAAAGGAAACCGAATCCTTGCTCCGCCTGTTCAGGTGGCTCCCTGGAGTCATTCTCGTTCAGGCACTGGTCCTTGCCGTCCTCGCCTGGATACTGCCCGGTTTCGAACTCCGCGGTGTTGGAACCATCCTGCGGACTGCACTGATCTTCAGCGCAATGCAGATTGCGGCCTGGCCACTCATCTACCGCATCTCCGCACGCTTCCATCCTGCGTTGTTTCCGATCCTGAGTTTCGGATTGGCCGGATTGGTCATCGCTCTGTTGTCGGATCTTGTCGATGCCCTTGATATCGACGGGGTGCATGTTGCCAGTATCTGGACTGGCATCGCGATCGCCGCCGGAATGACATTCGGGAGCACTTTGATCGGCACCTTTTTCTCCCTGGGCGATTCCAGTGCCTACGACTGGTTCGTCACCCGCCCCATCCGTCTGAAGTACGCAAGCGCGCCGCAGATCGCTGAGCCAGGCGTGATCTTCCTCGAGATTGATGGCCTGGCCAAACCGATCTTCGAGCGCGCCCTGGCCGAAGGCATCATGCCGAATCTCGCCCGCTGGCAACGCGAACAGAGCTATGTCGTTACCGGCTGGGAACCCGACCTCTCGTCCCAGACCTCAGCCAGTCAGGCCGGTCTCCTTCTGGGGAGCAATGAGGATATCCCCGCCTTCCGCTGGTACGACAAACAGGTCGGCGGCCTGATGGTCTCCAGCAAACGGCAAACTGCCAGGGCGATCGAGGAGCGCATCGGCACCGGGCGTGGCCTTCTGTTGGGGGGCGCCAGTCGCTGGAATGTCTTCACCGGCGGGGCAACCGATGCCCTCTGCACGTACAGCGCGATCGGCGTCAAGGGCTTCACGCCGTCCACGCGTTACGTGGCCTACTTCGCCAACCCGTACACCCTGCCGCGTGCAATTGGCCTCTATATCGGCGATGTCATCCGGGAGCGTTGGCAGGCCTGGCGCCAGGTGCGGGCCAATATCCTGCCTCGCATACATCGCTCCCGTCGCTATGCCTTCATCCGCGCCGCTACAACCACCGTCATACAGGATACGGCCATCTTCATGCTGCTGTCGGACATGTATCGTGGCGTGCCAGCGGTCTACGCAACCTTCTTCGCCTACGACGAGGTCGCGCATCATTCCGGTATCGATCGCCCGGATGCACTCAAGACGCTGCATAAACTCGACGCTGCCTTCGCAACACTCGAACGCGCGGCAAAAACCACCCATCGCCCGTATCACCTCGTGGTGCTTTCTGATCATGGCCAAAGCATGGGACCTACCTTCCGACAGGCGAATGGACATTCCCTCGGCGATCTTGTCCGCGATCTGATTGATTCCGGACAAGCGATTCTCGTCGATGATCATCCCGGAGAGGCGTACGGGCGGCTCAAAATGGCGATGAACGATATCGTCGCCAGCGAAAGCAACACCCGCACTGAGGCACTCATCCGCAAGACGATCGCCCGCCAAATCGATGCCAGCGAAATGGAGTCCGACGCCGATCTGGACATGCCACTCGCCGAATTGCGATCCATGGCATCTGCCAGCGATGTTGTCGTCGTCGCGTCCGGCAATCTCGGCCTCATATCGTTTCCGAAGGTTCCGACCCGCATGACCTTCGAAGAGATCACGACCGCATTCCCGCGCCTGATTCCCGGACTACTCGACCATCCCGGAATCGGCTTCCTGATGGTTCGCTCCGAGGACCACGGCTGCCTGGTGATCGGCGAGGCAGGGATCAACTACCTCGATCACGCAACGATCGAAGGCACCGATCCGCTGGCCAACTACGGGCCAAACGCCGCCCGGCACCTCAAGCGCACGGATGGGTTCTCCAATGCGCCCGATATCCTGGTGATGAGCGCCTGGGATCCGGCCGTCGGCACGATCTCGGCCTTTGAGGAACTGGTCGGAAGTCACGGCGGTCTTGGCGGCACGCAAACCGAGCCGTTCATCTTTCACCCGACCAGTCTCTCCGCACCAGCCGAACCGATCGTCGGCGCGGCGTCCCTTCACGCGGTCATGAATACGTGGGCAGACGCTGCACGAGAGAATCGCTCATGAGCGACACCACCTTGAGCGTGATGACGTTCAATGTCGGGAACGGATTGGTCAGCCCGGCGAATCTGGTGGCCGCTCTCCGCCAGTCCAAATCTGCCGTTGTCGGGTTGCAGGAGCTTAATGCCGAGCAGGCCACCGCCATCGAACGGGAACTTGGTGATACATACCCACACCGTGTCATGCGCGGCAGCGGATTTTCGGGCCGGGCGCTCCTGAGCACACATCCAATTGGCGCAAGCGAGTGGGTCGAACTTGCCCCCGATCGGCCAGATCTGCGCGCATCAATAAACCTGCCCGGTCAATCACTCGGCATTGTCGTCGCCCATCCGCCACCACCCAGACCGGGGCGCCGGGGAATCGTCTTCGATCCGGTCACCGCCACCCAGATCGCGCATCTCGGCGATCTGA
This sequence comes from Thermomicrobiales bacterium, assembly GCA_033813515.1. Classification (GTDB taxonomy): domain Bacteria; phylum Chloroflexota; class Chloroflexia; order Thermomicrobiales; family UBA6265; genus DASQCG01. The sequence continues at coordinate 671 of JAPXRQ010000207.1, read as the reverse complement.
CGGCTTCCATGCCACCTGCCCTCCTGCTCGGCGACTTCAACATGACGCCCCGCCATCCCTATCACGCCAGGTTGCAGGCGGCCGGCCTGGTTGATGCCTGGCTCGAGATCGGCGGCAAGGGCGGGAGTACCTTCCCGCAACGCCTCGGCAAGACGCGCCGGGTCGACCACCATCTATCGTGGGTGCCGTTGCCCTCAGTGGCCCGGGTCGACTACATCTGGCGTACACCCGGTATCATCGCGACGGCCGCCTGGGTCGGACACGCCGCTGGCTCCGATCACCGGCCGGTCATGGCTGAGTTGGTTGTACGAGGAGCAGGTGACGAGTGTTAGGCCAGCACTGCGTCGCCGTCGGCATCGATCGCGGCTTCGGCAATCAACTGGGTCAGTTGTTCTCCCGCATCGCCACTGTTCACGGTGCCCAAATCAGGCAGGTCCTTGAGCGACTGCAGGCCGAAATGCATCAGGAATGCCGGTGTAGTGACATAAAGGTACGGTCGACCCGGTCCGCTTTCCGTGTTGCTGTTCTCGATCAGGCCACGGTTGAGCAGCGTCGAGAGCACGCCAGAGCAATCTACTCCGCGCACATACTCGATTTCGCCACGTGCCACGGGTTGCCGATAGGCGACGATCGCCAGCGTCTCCAGCGCAGCGGAGGAGAGTCTGGCCTCG
>JAPXRQ010000206.1:0-5253 GCA_033813515.1 Thermomicrobiales bacterium | reverse complement strand
GCCATACACATGGCTCGCAGGATCGGCGGCCGGTCGATGAACACAACAAGGAACCCCATCTCGCGCAGCGCCTCCGCCTCGTTCGGGAAGCGCACGTCATCGCAGACGATCGGGCCGGGGGTGCGTTGTGCTCGGTCGCGGAACATGTTGATCCATCGGTCGGGTGTGCCGAGGTAGTCGCGGCCGAACGTTGAGCCGATCCACTCCACCAGGGGGCGGAACACGGCTTTGTCTGCGTTGATGTCGTCTCGCGAGAAGCACTCACGAGTGTCGCTGTCCATCTCGTCAAACCAGAACCTATTGACCATGCTGACCGCCGCGTCCTTCACCGGATCGGCCAGCGACAATCGTGTGTAGCCATGCTGGATCAGCGCTTCGGCGGCGGTGCTTTTGCCCGACTTACGCGGGCCTACCAGGGCGATGTTCATGCCAGTTCTCCTAACGGCAACACGGTCTGTGCCATGCGTTTGGCTGCGATCTCGCAGTAGCGTTCCTCAAGTTCGATTCCGATAGCCCGGCAGCCTCGGTCCTTTGCGACACGCAGCGTCGTCCCGCTCCCCATGTAGGGGTCACAGATCATGCGCGCCTTTGGGAAAAACGACAGGCACCAGTGCATCAGAGACTCGGGCTTCTGTGTCGGATGCTGGCGCGTATGAGCGATGGCCAACAGCGACAAGTCGCGACGGCAATAAACGCCGTGGCCCTTGCTCATCCACGCCAGTTCCGCATCTGACAGGAACGACCCAAATGCATCATCGTTGCGCTTCATCCACACGAGGCAGGCGCCTCGCGGAAGCTTGTCCGGGTAGTGGTTCCACCCCCAGATAATTTGGTCTCGACCGTACTGCGTCAGGAATGAGGGGTCGAACTCGCGTTTGTCATCGATAATCGGACGGACATTGGCGCGAGCACGCCGGCCCTTCGCAACATGCCCGCGCTCGCCAGCCGTGAACCTGCTGTTGTCGGTGTTGAGGTTGATCCCATACGGCGGATCAGTCAGCACCAGGTCGATCGTCCCCGGCTCGATCAGCGGGAGGATGTCTCTGCAATCCCCGTGATATATGACAACCGCATCATCCTGATAGTACGGCGTCGGGAGCGCGGCGATGTTCATGCGGCGCTCCTTCCAGCGGCGATTATCAGCAGATGTGCTTTCAGTCCGGGCCACGAATCCCAGTAGTCGGTGTCTCCCCGGGCGATATGGAGAGCATGGAACGGATTGATCAGGGGGCCGCAGATAATAACCTGAATCTCACCAAGGGCATATGCGAACTCGAAATGCGCTCCGCCCATGGTTGACTGCTGCTCAACGAACTGGATCAACATGTTCGACCGGTCGATGTCGCTGAGGTCTGTGTACGCCCACGCCGCCATCTCTTCCAGCGTGGCGTTCCCCTCTTTCGCCTCATGCTCGCCGTCGAGCCATGACGACGTGATCTCGATCGCGCCGCCGGACTCCCGCACCAGTTCCTCGGCACGCTGTTTCAGCACCAGGCGCTGGGAGTAGGGGCCCGCCATATAGAGTCGGATGGTCATCGTGAATCTCCTGGCACCGCAATCGCGCGCTCGATCATCTCCTCCAGCTCAACGCACATAGCCTCGATCTCTGCCTGGCTGGCCCGCCGATTCCGCGCCTTAAGAACGACGGCCCTGATGGCTTGCGATATCTCGCGCAACGGCAACGGCTGATCGCGGGTCTCCTTCAGCCGCTTCTCCAGATCAATCAGCAGTGGGATTTTGTCGAGCGACGGCCTGTTTTCCCCCCGCTCCCACTTATACGTGTTGCCCTCTGACAGCCCGAACACCTCGCCAAATTCCCGTTGGGTCATTCCGAGTCCCGTACGGACGGCCGCGATGCGCTCCGGCGTCCAGTAGCCACGATCTCGCGGGTCATCGCTGGGTAGGATCACCATAGTGGCGCGCTGGACGTGCTCGACCTGATCGGGGTTCTCGCGCATTTCACGGGCCAACGCGTACTGCCTGGCCAGTTCCGCAGCGGCGTCAGCGCGGATCACATATGTCTCGGCACAGGTCATCGGGCGGCCCCTTTGAACATGCGGATAAGCCCGTGTCGGAACTCATGACGGCGGCGGGTTGGGTAGTTCCAGTCGTCGTATCTGGCGAGCAATGACTCAAACTCCGTCGTATCCACAGCGGGCGCGGCATCGGCGGCTGCGGTGAGTGCGGCACGCATGGCGTCGTGCAGTACCTGGTTCACCTCGTCGTCGTTTTTGGCATCGACCTCAATCTCGGCATCGCCTGGAAACAGAACGGAGAAGCATCCGCGCGACTCCAGGTAGTCAAACGACGCATTGCGCGCCGCCTCCACCTGCTCGTCCGTGAACCTAGGCATCGTCGCCCTCCTGTGCGCCAAGCAGGTTGAGAAGATGAGTTCTGGCGTTGTCACGCTCCTGCCTCAGCACGTCGATTCGAACGGACATTTCGACGTAGTACGCAGCAATTAAGTTCCCCTGAGCACTCATCAATCCGATAACCGCCTCCCGGACTGCTGGCGCACGATGAGCGTCAGCTGCGGTGATGGCGGCGATGGCCTGATCCTGAAAGTGGTCATAGCCTTCGTTGAAGAGTTCTTCGTAGGCGCCGTAGATTCCGTATCGGTCCTCGGCGTCGGCATGAAGGCCACGGGCCACGGCCTCCACCAACTGCGGGTCCAGTTCTCTGGTCATCGGGACACCTCGCTTTCGGATGTGCGCACCCCCTGCCCGTCACAATCGGGGCAGGGGCCATCGGCGAAGCCGTTCTCACACGGCAGGCTGATCAGCCCATAGCCGCCACACCGCTGACAGGCCCACTCAGGAACCTCGTCTCGGGGAACGACAAAGTGTGTTCGCGTGTCGTAGACGGCGTGGTGCGCCGGCACGAACTCACCCCATATCTCGTTGAATGCCTCATCAACGTCGGTGATGCCGATGTACAGTTCACCGAGAACGGCCTTGACCGCCCCGATATCCAGTGAGTGTTTGGTCATCCCTGCTGCTCCTTCTGCTCGGCCAGGTCCCGGTACTGCTGAACCAGCCGCGTGTAGTGCTCGATCATTGGCTCGATGCGCTCGACGTGTTTGCGGTTGCCCTCGGCTGCGTATGCGGCTCGCCGGGCCTTGGCCGCATCCAGCGTTTCCTGATAGCGGTCGGCCTGTGCGCGATAGGCCGAGGCACTGTAGACGAGGGTCATGCGGCCTCCCATGCATGCAGAATCTCGTAAGCTACCTGGGGCACGATGGCGTTCCCCAACGCCTTCAGTTTGTTGACTCGGTCAGTCTCGTGGCCGACAACGCGACTGCACCCAGCCTCCCAGTCGCTCGACCACGGATTCAGGACGCCTGCTCCGACTCGCCATCCAGATCGAGCCACCCGTCCGGGTAGCCCATCAGCCGTGTCACCCATGCCGCCGAGAGCTTCTGGCCCGTTGCGACGTTCGCCCCCGCCAACGGTGCTAACGCCGGTGAATTGTGCAGATGCTCCGATGGTGCGCCCGTGTCCTTCGCGTCGTGCGCCGTGGGGGTCGGGAGCATTCGCGGGTCCACTCGTGTCGCTAGTCCGTGTGATGATGCCGATCCGCTCCCCGAAAGATTCGGACCCTTCCAGTCGCTTGCCGTGGGAGTCGGCCACATCCGCACGGCTTGATCCAGCCCCAAATGCGCCTTCTCCCCCGAAGGTCTCAGGAAGTGCCCCTTTGCCACGTTCGGCGTCGGCCAGAATCCAGACGCGATCCCGCCGGTGCGGGGCGCCGACGGCCGCAGCCGGAATAACAACCGGCCGGCAGGTGTAACCGAGCGATTCCAGGTCAGATAGCACAGCGTCGAGCCCCATCGTGACGATTCCAGCAACGTTTTCACCAAGCACTCGATGGGGACGGATTCCTGCAATGACCCGAAGCATCTCTGGCCAGAGATAGCGGTCATCCTCCTTGCCCATGCGCTTCCCGGCGACAGATACGGGTTGGCACGGGAAACCTCCAGTGATGAGGTCAACCGGTCGTCCGCCTGCCCATCCGGAAACAATTTCGCCTGTGAGAGTTCGGATGTCGCCATGAATCGGCACCCCCGGCCAGTGTTTTGCCAGCACGCGCCGACAGAATGGATCGACCTCGCAAAAGCCGATGGTTGTGTAGTTAGCCCATCCGCTAGCAAGGCTAAATCCTCCGATCCCCGAAAATAAATCTAGATGAAGTGGCATGATACCTCCGAATCTACGATAATTAGGGAATGGCGAGCAGCGAGCCGGCCGGGGACGGTGATGTGTTCTCACGCCGCCACCTCGTCCCGCAAGCGCTGCTCGAACGCCCGGATGGCGCGGGTGATCCGGCGATCAGGCGTTCGCACGCCCCGCTCCCACGCGTAGATCGTTGACTGGTCGATGCCAAGCAGCCGAGCAAGGAGTGGAACCCCGATCCCGGCCCGCTGCCGAATCGCACGAATCTCCTCTCCGGTCAACATCGCCACGGTCGGATAGTCACGATCGATCTCGTCCAGTCGGTCGTTGTGCGCGGAGCTGACTGGCACTCGGCCCTGCTCCCAGTGGCTGATCGTCGTGGCAGCCACCCCAACAACGCTGCCCAGTTCGATCTGCGACATGCCGATCCGATCCCGCAGCGCTCGCACCCGCTCCTGATTCCAGCGTGGCGCGAAGCTGGCGTTGTGATCGGCCTCCAACTGGTCCAATCGGATCGATATCTCCCGGCGTGGCAGGGCGGCCCCGCGCTCCCATTTCCCGACGGCATCGCGGGTGATGTTGAGCCGACTGGCGAGTTCCTCCTGCGTGATGCCGAGACGGGAACGCAATGCGGTCAGGCGCTCCGCGTTCCAGCCCCGCGCCTCGGCGATTCGGACGGCCCGGCATTGCTCCCGGCGGTTCAGGCGATCCTCCACGCCGATCTCAGCCCGCAGCGCCTGTATCGCCGCCCGTTGCTCGGCCAGCGCGGCCTCTCTGTCGGCGATCACGTCGCTGAGGTCGGTGGGAGCGATCGCATCCTCCCAGCAGACGAAGGCGGTCATCGGCTCTTCTCCGCGTGCTCAGCCAGTTCGGCGAATTCCCGAACCAACGCCGTGTAGGTCTCGATCATGGGGGTGATGCGGTCGGCGTTGCGCCGGTTGCCCTCGGCTGCGTAGGCGTCTCGCCGGGCCTTGGCCGCATCCAGCGTTTCCTGATAGCGGTCGGCCTGTGCGCGATAGGCTCCGGCTGAATAAATGAGTCCTGTCATGCGGCCTCCTGACGGGCGTCGCCGCCCCACTGC
>JAPXRQ010000205.1:0-5254 GCA_033813515.1 Thermomicrobiales bacterium | reverse complement strand
ACCGGACGCGTGCCTTGTTGCTCGTGTCCGCTGGTCGGATCGAGGGAGACGAAATAGATGTCTCCCCGATTCACAGGGGTTCGCCGCCCACTGCCGGAGCATCGACCCACTCACGCTGATCTGCAGGAAGCGGTTCCGCGTAGCCCGACTCTGCAAGAAGTTGCTCCAGGGTGTAGGACGGTCGTTGCGGCGATGCAATCAGTCGACCGTTTTCGACGCTCACCGATACGGGATCGCCAACTTTCAACCCAAGCATTTTCACGACCTCGGGCGGGATGGCAAACATCGTCGAGCCTCCGACCTTGCGCAAATTGCTGATCAACATTCTGAAGCCCTCCCGAGAAGTTATATCAGGATATAACTAGGCAGGCCGCGCGTCAACCATCAGCATCGAGCGGCATGCGCTACTTCGATGTTGTGCCAGGTTTGACGAGCGGGATGTTTCCGGCGCAAAGTGGGCAGTCTGCGGCGTCCCAGGCCTGAACATCGAGGGAGAGCAGCGGAAACAGCGGATAGTCGCCGAAGGTGACATTCCCGTTGCTGCGATCAGCCAACACACCGATGCCGACAATCTCGGTCTGCAGCCGCTCCAGCGCAATGATCGTCTCGCGGACTGAACCACCGGTCGTCAGAATATCGTCGACCAGCAGCACCTTCGTTCCGGGTGCGATGGTGGTATTGCGGCGGAACTCCCGGGCGAGCGACCCGTCGGATGCCCGCTCAGCGTAGGCAGCCGGTAGTCCCATCTGTCGTCCGACTTCGAACGCAAGCAGAATGCCTCCCGTGGTTGGCCCAGCGACCAGTTCTGCGCCCGAGTCTTTGAAGCGTTCCACAAATCCTCGACAGACCACTTCGGTATCACCAGGCCGCCGGAGGAGATTGAACTTCTCCAGGTAACGATCACTGTGCTTGCCAGAGGAGAGCAGGAAGTGCCCCGATTGAAGTGCCCCGGTCTCTTCGAAGATGCGGACGAGATGCTCGTTCTGGGTCAAGTTCGGGCTCCCACTAAACGTAATAGAACGCGATCGCAATCAGCACATACAGGCTGATGAGTTGCGCACCTTCCAGCCAGTTCGATCGGCCGTCTACGGACACCAGGACGGCGATCAGGGTGGCGCCGATCAGGGCCATCAGTTCGTAGTTGTTGAACACCAGCGTCAGCGGGGTGCCCATCGCCCATCCGGCCAGGACAAGGACGGGTGTCACGAAGAGCGCAATCTGCAGGCCCGATCCGACCGCGATGCCCAGGCTCAGGTCCATCTTGTTCTGAACCGCCACCTGAACGGCAACCAGATGTTCGGCGATATTGCCGATCAGCGGAACAAGCATGATGCCGATGAAGAATTCGCTCAGGCCCCAGGAGGCAGCCGTTGGTTCGAGTGCGCCGACCAGAATCTCCGACATGAAGACGATGGCGATGGTTGAGGCGGCCAGAATACCAACCGCTACCGGCATTTTCATGGTCGCGTGATGTGTGTCTTCGGCCGCTGCCGCGCTTGAGCCTCGTGGACCGCGCAATGTGAAGAGCAGGTACAGCACGTAGACCACGATCAGGACGATCGCCATCCAGTCGCTGAGGCGTTCAATCTGGTGATCGGCCGGGGTCAGGTCTCCGCCGCTCGCAACGACGGCCGGGATGACCAGGGCGACCACAGCGAGGGCCATCATCGTGGCATTGACGCTTGCCGTCTGGGCATCGAACTTCTGGACGCCATTCTTGAGGCCGCCGAACAGTATCGAGGCACCGAGCACGATCAACATGTTGCCGATAATCGAGCCGGCGATGCTTGCCTTGACAACCTCCGTCAGGCCCTCGCGCAGCGCGATGATCGTGATGATCAGTTCAGCGGCGTTTCCGAGCGTGGCATTGAGCAAGCCGCCAACTCTCGGACCGGTGTAGATCGCAACCTGCTCGGTGGCATTCCCGAGAAATGCCGCCAGCGGGATCATCGCCAGACCGGAGGTGATGAACACCACCGAATGGCCCCCGACGTCGGCCAACTCGAAGAAGAGCGCGAGCGGCACCAGAACGAGCAGGGCGGTCATGATTCGCATCATCATCGGAAGCTCCCTTTCGTGTGCGGTCTGTCGAAACGTGCGCTAGTAACCGGTGCCGTTCCTGCGGTATTCGGAGAGCGGGCGAACATTGAAGACCGAGGATGCCTGGCTCATCGCCGAGACCATAGCCCGGGCAGTGTCGATCGACGTGACGCAGGGAATACCACGCTCGACCGCGGCCCGGCGAATCTCCAACCCGTCAAGCACTTCCTTGTCGGCCGGGCCCGGAGTATTAATCACGCCCGTGACGGCGGCATCAAGGATGACATCGAGCACATCCGGTTTACCCTTGCCGATGCGCTTGGTGACAAGTTGGACCGGGATACCGCCCCGCTGAATCCAGGCAGCGGTACCCTCGGTCGCAAAGAGCTTGTACCCCAGGCGGACGAGTTCCTGCACCCAACCGAGCGAATCGGCCTTGTCCTCGTCGGCCAGCGAGATGAGGATCGAACCGCGCGGTTTCATCGCGAGGCCGGCCGAGAGGAGCGCCTTGTAGAACGCCGGCTCGAAGGCCAGGTCGATGCCCATCACCTCACCCGTGGACTTCATTTCGGGGCCAAGATTGACCTCGACACCGCGGAGTTTGGCCATCGAGAAGACCGGAGCCTTGACGGCAATCAGCGGCTGTCGTGGCCAGAGTCCGCCTTCGTAGCCCTGATCCCGCAGCGAGTGGCCGAGCATGATGTTGGTGGCAAGTTTGACCATCGGCACGCCCGTCACCTTACTGAGGAAGGGCACTGTGCGAGACGAGCGAGGATTGACCTCAAGCACATAGATGCGCCCGCTGTGGATGACGTACTGGATGTTGATCAGGCCCCTGGCCCCGAGCTCGAGCGCGATGCGAGTGGTGTACTCGACGATGGTCTCGATCTCGGCCGGATACAGCCGGATTCCGGGATAGACAGCGAACGAGTCTCCGGAGTGGACTCCAGCCCGTTCGATGTGCTCCATGATGCCTGGAATCAGGACATCCGTGCCGTCGCAGATGGCGTCGACTTCAACCTCCTTGCCAAGCAGGTACTTGTCGACGAGGACCGGGTGATCGGGCGTCATCGTGGTCGCGCGGCGGATATAGCGGGCGAGTTGCTCCTCGTTGTAGACGACCTCCATCGCCCGGCCGCCGAGCACATAGCTGGGGCGGACAAGAACGGGGTAACCGATGCGATCCGCAACATCCATGGCGTCGTTCAATGTGGAAACCGCGCTGCCATGCGGTTGTGGGATTCCGAGATTGCGGAGGAATGCCTCGAAGCGTTCGCGGTCTTCGGCGATATCGATTGAGTCCTGCGAGCTGCCGAGAATCGGGACATTACGCCGGGCAAGTGGCTCGGCGAGATTGATCGCCGTCTGGCCACCGAACTGGACGATCACCGGCGGAACCGGATCGCCGGCCGACGCCTCGTGTTTCAGAACCTCGTGCACGCTTTCGGTATCCAGCGGCTCAAAGTAGAGCCGGTCGGAGGCATCGAAGTCGGTTGAAACGGTCTCAGGATTCGAGTTGATCATGATCGAGTTGTAGCCGGCGTCGTGCAGGGCATGCGCAGCCTGAACCGAGCAGTAGTCGAATTCGATGCCTTGCCCAATGCGAATCGGGCCGGAGCCAACCACGAGAGCCGATTTCCCTCCGGCCGGAGTGGCTTCGTCCTCTTCCTCGTAGGTTGAGTAGAAGTACGGCGTTTCCGATGCGAACTCGCCCGCGCAGGTGTCAACCATCTTGTAAACCGGGTGCATGCCAAGGGCATCGCGGCGATCGCGGATGGCATCGGCAGTGGATCCCGAAAGGGCGGCGATGCGGGTATCAGCGAATCCGGACTGCTTGGCCGTCCAGAGGAGTTCGTCGTCGATTTCGCCGGCCGCGAGGCGCTTTTCGAGATCGATGATGTTGAGCATCTTGTTCAGGAACCAGAGATCGACCTTGCTCCAGTCGTGGATCGACTCCGGCGTGACTCCCCGGCGCAATGCGGTGGCGATTGCCCAGAGCCGGGCATCGTTCGGGCGACGAATCATCGCCTCCAGATCGGCCTCAGTCGTCCACGCTGGATCTTCCCAGCCGAAGTCGTTGTTGTTTGTTTCGAGCGAGCGCACGGCCTTCATCAACGCACCCTCAAAGGAGCGGTCGATGGCCATCACTTCGCCGGTGGCCTTCATCTGGGTGCCGATGCTGCGATCGGCGCGTGTGAACTTGTCGAACGGCCAGCGCGGAATCTTGACAACGCAATAATCCAGCGCCGGTTCGAATGCGGCCGTGGTCTTGCCGGTGACCTGGTTGGTCATTTCGTCGAGGCGCTTGCCGATCGCGATTTTGGCGGCCATGCGCGCGATCGGATAGCCGGTGGCCTTGCTGGCCAGTGCGGAGGATCGGCTGACGCGCGGGTTGACTTCGATCACGCCGTACTCGAACGAGTTCGGATTGAGCGTGTACTGAATATTGCAGCCGCCCTCGATCTCAAGGGCTCGGATGATCTTCAGCGCGGACGTCCGGAGCATCTGGTACTCCTTGTCCGAGAGGGTCTGCGAGGGAGCAACCACGATGCTGTCCCCGGTGTGGACGCCCATCGGATCGAAGTTCTCCATATTGCAGATGGTGATGCAGGTGTCGTTGCCGTCCCGCATGACCTCGTACTCGATCTCTTTCCAGCCCTGCAGCGATTGCTCGAGCAGAACCTGGTGGATCGGACTGGCATTCAGGCCACTGGTTGTGATCGCGATGAGCTCGTCGCGAGTCGTGGCGATGCCGCCGCCGGTTCCGCCCAGCGTGAAGGCGGGTCGGATAACGATCGGCAGTGGAACAATCTCGTTGAAGGCCAGCGCCTGATCGACCGATGTCACAATCTCGCCGCGAATGGCGGGTTCACCAATGGACTCGAGCAGATTCTTGAACAGTTGCCGGTCTTCGGCCGCCTTGATCGATTCCAGTTTGGTGCCGAGGAGACGGACACCGTACTGATCGAGGATGCCCTGCTCGGCCACCTGGACGGCGAGATTCAGACCGGTCTGCCCGCCAAGTGACGGAAGGAGGCCGTCGGGTCGCTCCCGCTGAATGACCCTGCGGACGACCTCGGGGATCAGCGGTTCGATGTACACCGCATCGGCGACACCCTCGTCGGTCATGATCGTGGCCGGGTTGCTGTTGATCAGGATTGTCCGGATGCCCTCTTCGCGCAAGGCCGTGCAGGCCTGGGTGCCGGCGTAGTCA
>JAPXRQ010000204.1:0-5285 GCA_033813515.1 Thermomicrobiales bacterium | reverse complement strand
GGTCTTGCCGACTTCCTGGATGAAGACATTGGTGCGATTGGTGATTTCGCGCGCACGGAATTCACCACTGTGGCCGCGCATCTGCTCGAGCTTCTGCAGATTCTGGCGCGCAATCATGTTGGCGGCGTCGACCTTGAGCGCGGCCGAATAGGCTTCGATTGCCGCCTGGCTATTGCCGAGCTCGAGTTGCGCCTTGCCGATTCGATTCCAGATGGCCGCATCCTTGGGGGTGCGCTGGGCGAGCTCGGAGTTGATCTGAATCGCTTCTTCCCAACGCCCGTCAATGGCAGCCAGGCGCGCCTCTTCCGTCAGTTGGCGCTTCGAAACGGTCTTCGTGTCAGACATGCAGCAGTTCTTCCTTCCGACTTCCGTCGTTCACAGCTTGAGGCGGTTTCAGGCCGCCGAGTTATCAGGTTGACCCAGCAAAAACCAGGGCGATGATTGCGTAATACGAACCGGGACCAGCTGGCCCAGCAGGTCGTCATCCGATTCGATATGGACGAGCAGGTTTCCACGCGTCCGGCCAGTCCACCGGCCCTTTTGTTTGGTATCGACCAGAACGTCGTACCGCGCACCGACCCGATCGGCATTGCGGGCCGTGAGGAGCCGTTCCTGCAGTTTCTCGACTTCCTGATGACGGCGATGCTTCTCTTCGTGGGGAACATCGTCCTCCCACCGTGCGGAAAGCGTGCCGGGACGAGGCGAGTACATGGCCACATGGACCTTGTCGCAGGCAACCTCCTCGAGCAGGGCAAGTGTGTTGTCGAACTGCTCGGCCGTTTCGCCCGGGAATCCGACGATGATATCGGTGGCCACGGTCAGGCCCGGCATAACGGAGCGCGCGTAGGCAATCCGCTCGCGCCAGAGATCCGAGGAGTAGGTGCGGCGCATCCGGCGAAGAACGTCATCATCTCCGGCCTGAACTGGCAGATTCAGATGTTCGCAAACCGACGGCAACGCTGCCATCCGGTCCAGCAGGCGCTCGGTCATGTACTTCGGGTGCGATGTCAGGAAGCGAAGCCGCTCCATACCGGGCACAGCGTCGACTGCGGTGAGGAGATCTGCCAGGTCGTTGGCGCCGCCTTCGATGTCGTGGCCCCACGCATTGACTGTTTGGCCGAGAAGGGTGATATCCCGCACGCCACGCGCAACGAGTCCCTCGACTTCGCGGACGATGTCTGCCATCGGGCGGCTTGTTTCCTTGCCGCGGCGGTAGGGGACGATGCAATAGGAGCAGAGGAAGTTGCAGCCGTAAATGATTGGAATGTAGGCCGTGACCGCGCTCTCGGACGATTCCGGCAGGTAATAGTGCGGAATCTGACCGAGGTCGTCATCGAGCGATGACAGTTCCGGAATGATGGTCTGCAATTTGTCGAAATCCGACGGGTCGAAGAAGAGATCGACGTGCGGGAAACGCGCTTTCAGCGATTCCTGCTGTTTGGTGACCATGCATCCGGTCAGAACGATCTGAACGTCCGGCCGTTCGCGCTTGACCCGGGCCAGGGAGCCGAGCTTGCCCGCAACCTTGTCCTCCGCCGCCTGACGAACGACGCACGAATTGAGCACGATGACATCGGCATCCTGCTCGGTCGTGGTCGGTTCGTACCCGACTTCCTGCAACATCGCAGCGACCTTTGCGCTGTCGGCCTCGTTCATCTGGCAACCGATGGTCCACATGTGGAACCGTTTGCCGATCGACGGCGCTGGCACGATCTCGCGCTGAATGGGTTGAAGGGGAATGGTCAACCTGGACAATGGAAATCCGTGGTGAGTGTGAGCAACAGAAAGGACGGGATCGGGCCCGCACCAACCCGAGATTCTACACCGAAAAGGTCGATGGCGTTGGGTCGTGCTACGCAACATCGCTGCCATCAACCAGCGCTTTGACCGCACAGGCAAGGCAGGCGCGGGCCAGAAAGATTCTGAACACCGCCAATGAGATGCATGGTAGCCAGCTGTCAGGCATGAAATCGGCAGAGTATTGCCTCAAGGCGTACAATGACTATGGAATCTGGGCCCCGCGCCATACCTCATTGTTATCCGCATCCGTGACATCGAGTCGAACCCCCGCTCGCTCGAACTCCCGGACGCCATGCACCAGTAGCCATGATTCTGTCGAAGGGATTCCGTTAATGGTCAAGCACCAATGCGGGACATGCGTGTTTTTTCAGGCGTCGGGCAATCCGAAACACGGTTGGTGTACCCATCCGGAGCGGCGCGAAGCCACCTCAATGCGTATTCTTGTACGTGCCGGCGAATTGCGATGCCGCAACGATTGGGGCAAGGATCTCTGGACCCTGCGCGATCCGGATGATCAGGTCCTTGAGGTAGTAATGGCGAACGACATCAGCCGCGAAGGATCTGAGGGGACCGCCGCACGGCGTATTCCACCTCCGATCGACCGGGTGATCGCCCCTTCGTCGGATCCCATGGTCGCCGCAAACGGTGGCGAACGCACCTCATTGGTAAGCGACGATATCAATCGTGAGCTGCTGCGTCGTGCCCAGGAACGATTCCGGGATCGACAGGCACGAACGTCGTACTCGATCACCGGCCAGCAGGCATCCGCGCCAGCACCCGAATCCGAGGCGGACGACGCACTCGTTATTTCCAACGACGTCATTCCCCCCACCGCCGAAACACACACCCGCGCCGTCCGCGACGACATCCTTGTTGTTGAACCGAAGGGATCGCAGTCATCGCTCCCGGAGGTATTTGTGCCTGCCGTCGAGGCCGAGTCTCGGGCAATCCCTTCCGCCGATGAGCCGGCGGCATGGCAGTACAACGTCTCGAACCCGTGGCGGGTTGCGTCCGGTGTAGACGAAAAGCCTGCAGAAGATCCGTTGCCGGCTTTTGCCGCCGAGCCCGAGCTTCCCGATATTGCCTGGGACGAGCCAGTAACGCGCCCACGCACAACGGGCCGATACCTGGAGCAGGACGACACCGATTCATTCGCACCGATGTACGCCGAAGCGCAATCTGACGAGTACCAGGAGTCGGATGAGGCCATCGGATGGGAACCGGCATTGCCACAGGCGACGTATCCGGACGCGCTGACCGGGTCAGTCGGTGCGTCGCCGGATCATGTCTGGGCGCAACTGCCGCGCTGTTGCGGCACGTGCAAGGATTTCCGCCCTGCCTCGGATGAGCGCCGCGGCTGGTGCACCAACCAGTGGGCCTTCAAGCACCGGCGCATGGTCGATGCTAACGATCGACCGTGTGAGACGAGCATTGGTCACTGGTGGGTAGCGGCCGATTTCGCCTGGCAGGGCGAGCTTGACATGAGCAGTTTTTCGCGATCGACCCCACTCATGGACAAGTTCCTCGGAACTGACGAGCATGAGGAATATGACCAAACGGCATTGATTCGGAGACGACCGTCCTGACGGTGGTACCATTCGTTAAACGTGCGAGCCTGATGGGCTGATCAGGCTTCGGCTGAAGAGGAACACAACGCGCGTATGGGTGTTTTTGGCGATACGCTACGCCAGGCGAGAGCACAAAAGGGGATAACCCTGCGTGAGGCCGAAGTGGCAACTCGCATCAAGCGACATTGGCTCCTTGCCCTCGAAGAGGAGCACTTCGACGAACTGCCGGCGCTGATCTATCAGCGGGGCATTGTTCGCAACTACGCAACCTTCCTGAATCTCGATCCTGCCAAATTGCTGCAGCTGTTCACCGAAGCGCGCGGTGGCCACATCGAGGATTCGCCTGCCGTCATGGCAACACCGACGATGGTCGCGACGCCTGGCAGCTTTGTGCCGAACTTTGCGGTCATTGCATTTGTTTTAGTCGCCATGAGTGCCGCATTCGTGTGGGGCTACAGTGCCTATTTCGGTGGTGCTGATGCCAACGGACCGGGCACCAATGTCGTTCCCACGGCGACGCAACTCGGGGATGAAGAGCGCTTCATTGCCACCTCGACTGCCGCTCCGCCAACCGCCACGCCGAAATCGGAAGCCACCAAACAGGCGACGACTGTCACCATGTCTGGTTCGCAAGGGACCAGCGACGAGACAACGCCAGACGATGCCCAACCGACCGTGGTCAACGGCGGCGTGATCTCGCTGGACGGGAATAGCAGCACGACGGACGAGCAACCACTCGATGATGTCGAGGAAGGGCCGACGGAAGATACGTCGGGCTCAAAATCCATCGATGCCTCAAATCAGGGCGAAGAGGTCTCATACAGCTTCTACACCGATGTGGACATCGACCTGCTTGTTGTCGTGGACAACTCCATCGCCTGGAACACTACTCTGTACGCAGGAACCTCGACCGGTTACCTGAAGGGTAAGAACTTCGTGGTCTCCCTCAATGGGGGAGAGTCGATCATGGTTATCGATGGTTCACAGAACGGAACCATGTACTACGATCAGGAATTCACGCTTCCGTAGCGCCAGTTCCCCTGGGCACCACAATACGTCCCTTGCCCGGCAGAATCTCGATCTGCACCGGCGTCATTCCCACAACATCACCATCGACCTGCACCGGCATCGGCGGATTCGCTTCGATATGGACACTGGTGGATCGCGTGTGCAGGATGTGCGGTGACCGATCCATTGAGCGGGTGACAAATCGCGCCAGAACACTGGCTATGGCGGTCGGCTCCGTCGCGGTGACGGCGATCAAATCCAGCCAACCATCGTCTGACGCAATTCCAGGGTAGACGTACAGACTTGGGCGGACAATGCCGGCGCCATTGGCGACCAGCACCATTGGCGAGGTCAGCTCAAACGAGGCCGATTCCGTCGTGATCGTGAACCGGGACGGCGGCATGCGCAGACTGCTGGCCGCGCTTGGCAGATAGGCGAACCAGCCAACCTTTTGCTTGAGCTCGGGATTCGCCTGATCGAAGATGCGACTGTCGAAGCCTGCCCCCGCCATGTGCAGGAAGTAGCGGCCGTTGCAGGTCGCCGCGTCCATGACCCGGATGTCGTAGCCCTCGGAGAGCAGCGAGGCCAGGCCTTCGGGTGCAAACGGCAGCCCGAGTTCCTGCGCAATGACATTGGTCGACCCACCTGGCAGAATCGCCAGTGGGATCTCGACATCACCGATCGCGGTCATCGCGTCGGTCACGGTTCCATCGCCGCCGATCGCCACAACGACATCGCTCGCCTGCGCCTGGTCGGCCAACGCGCCATGCTGGAACTGCTCTGGCGAGGTCTCCACAATCGTCCAGGCCCAGCCGTCGCGACCGGCATCCTGCAGGTCAGCCAGAAGCCGCTCCCCGTTGCGCCGGGCACGGGGATTGATCACGACCAGGAGCTTGGCTGTCTCCGAGA